>CP100319.1:0-344793 GCA_029851125.1 Candidatus Bostrichicola ureolyticus
TTATTTTATTTATTTAATCATTCTTCAAAAATAATATCTAAACCTAATCCTTTAAGCTCATTACATACTACATTTAAAGAGGCTGGTCTTCCAGGTTCTGGTAGTGATAATCCTTTTACTAATGATTCATAAGTCTTAGTTCTTCCTATAACATCGTCAGATTTAACAGTAAGCATTTCACGTAATGTATTAGAGGCACCATAAGCTTCAAGTGCCCAAACTTCCATTTCTCCAAATCTTTGACCTCCAAATTGAGCTTTACCACCTAAAGGTTGCTGTGTAATTAATGAATAAGGTCCTATTGAACGAGCGTGCATTTTATCATCTACCATATGTCCTAGTTTAAGCATATATATCATACCAACTGTAGCTGGTTGATCGAATTTTTCACCAGTTTCTCCATCAAAAAGATAAGTTGTTCCGAAACGTGGTAATCCAGCTTTATTTGTATATTCAGATATTTGTTCTATTGATGCTCCGTCAAATATTGGTGTAGCAAACTTTTTATTTAATACATATCCTGCCCATCCTAATACAGTTTCATATATTTGTCCAATATTCATACGTGAAGGTACACCTAAAGGATTTAAAACAATATCTACAGTAGTACCATCTTCTAAAAAGGGCATATCTTCATCACGAACTATACGAGCTACAATACCTTTATTACCATGACGTCCAGCCATTTTGTCACCTACTTTTAGTTTACGTTTTTTTGCAATAAATACTTTAGCAATTTTTACAATACCAGTAGGTAATTCATCACCAATAGTAATAGCAATTTTTTGACGTTGAAATCTATCTTTAATAGAGGCTAATTTTTTTTTAAAATTATGTAATATTTTTGATATTAAATTATTTTTTTCGTTTGAAGAACATAATATTTCTATTATATCATTATAATCTTTTATATTGTTTAATAACTTACGTGTAAATTTTACTCCACTAGCTATAACTTTATTATTTTTTAGAAAAATTCCTTTAGATATTTCTCCTTCTAATAAAGAAGAAAGTTTTTCTATAATTTGTTCCCGTAATTGAAAAAAATTATTTTTATATTCTGCTTCAATACGTTCTATTTCGGTTTTATCTTTAGCTTTAGATTTTTTATCTTTTCTTCTATTATTTCTAGAAAATAATTTTGTATCTATTACAACACCAAATAAAGAAGGATCGGCTCTTAATGAAACATCTTTAACATTACCTGCTTTATCTCCAAAAATAGCTCTAAGTAATTTTTCTTCTGGTGTTGGATCATATTCACCTTTAGGGGTAATCTTACCAATTAAAATATCTCCATTAGAAACATGTGTACCTATCATAACAAGACCATTTTCATCTAAATATTTTGTTGATTCTTCACTGACATTAGGAATATCATTAGTAAATTCTTCTATTCCAAGTTTGGTTTCACGTACATCTAAAGAATATTCATCTATGTGAATAGAAGTAAACCAATCTTCTCTAACAATTCTTTCAGAAATTACAATAGCATCTTCGAAATTATATCCTTTTAATGGCATAAATGCTACTTTGCAATCTCGTCCTAATGCTAATTCACCATTTTCAGTAGCATATCCTTGACAAAGTACTTGTCCATTAATTACATGATCTCCTTTTTTAACTATTGGTTTTAATGTAATACAAGTATTTTGATTAGTTTTTCTAAATTTAATTAAATTATATTTTTTAATATTTGAATCAAAACTTATTAAAGAGTCTTCATAAGTTTGGTCATAATTAATAATAATATTATTAGCATCAACATATTCTACGATACCATTTCCCTCAGCATTAATTAAAATTCTAGAATCCATAGCTACTTGATGTTCTAATCCTGTACCAACAATAGGAGCTTTAGGTTGTAATAATGGAACAGATTGTCGCATCATATTTGACCCCATTAATGCTCTATTGGCATCATCATGTTCAAGAAATGGAATCAATGAAGCAGAAATAGATGCAATTTGATTAGGCATTACATCAATATAATTTATTTCTTTAGATTTTACTAATGGAAAATCTCCATCTTTTCTTGCTATTATACGTTCTTTAATAAAACTTCCATCAGCATTTAACGCAACGTTCGAATCAGCAATTAGTTTTCCTTCTTCCTCGTAAGCACCTAATGATATAGGTTTACTAAAGTTTACTTTTCCGTTATGTACAGGCCAATAAAGAGTCTCAATAAATCCCATATTATTAATGCTTGCGTAAGTACATAGAGATGTAACTAAACCAATATTTGGTCCTTCTGGAGTTTCTATAGGACATAATCTTCCATAATGAGAATAATGTACATCACGGACTTCAAATCCAGCACGTTTTCTTGATATTCCACCAGGTCCTAAAGCCGATAATCTTCTTTTATGAGTTATCTCAGATAATGGATTAACTTGATCCATAAATTGTGATAATTGACTAGTTCCAAAAAAAGTATTAACTACAGAAGATAAAGTTTTTGCATTTATAAGATCAACAGGTGTAAATATTTCATTATCACGTATATTCATCTTCTCTCGTATATTCCTAGCTGTTCTAGCCAATCCAATACTAAATTGAGTAGATAGCTGTTCTCCAACTGTTTTTACTCTACGATTAGATAGATGGTCAATATCATCTATTTCTTTTTTAAAAGTAAATAATTCGTTTAAATATTTTATTATGGATATAATATCATCTTTTGTAAGAACTTTACAATCTATACTAATATTTAAATTTAGACGTTTATTCAATCTATCTCTACCAACTGGTCCTAAAGAATATCTAGTATCAGAAAAAAAAAGTTTATCTATAACATTTTTAGCAGTTTCATGATCTGGAGTTTCAGCATTTCTTAATTGTCTATAAATATATTCTATAGCTTCTTTTTCAGAATTTGTATTATCTTTTTTTAAAGTATTATAAATTAATGAATACTCAATATTTTTTTTATGCAAATAAATATACTTAATTTCATATTTCATAATTTTATGAAAATGATATTCTTCTAAAATAATATCACGATCTAAAATTACTTCATTTCGTTCTTCTACAGATATTATTTTTCCAGTTTCTTCATCTACTACATCTTCATACCATGTATTTAATACACGGCCAGCAAGTTTACGTCCTAATATTTCATTCCAATTATTTTGTTTTATTTCAAATTCATCTGCTATATCAAATAGTTTTAATATATCTTCATCTTTTTCATAACCTATAGAACGTAATAATGTTGTCATTGGTAATTTTTTCTTTCTATCAATATAGGCATATATTACATTATTTATATCTGTAGTAAATTCTATCCATGATCCTTTAAAAGGAATTATTCTGGCAGAATAAAGTTTTGTTCCATTAGCATGATATGATTGTCCAAAAAAAACTCCAGGAGAACGATGTAATTGCGAAACTATAACCCTTTCTGCTCCATTAAAAATAAAAGATCCAGAAGGAGTCATATATGGATATGTTCCTAAATACACATCTTGACAGACAGTTTCAAAATCTTCATTTTCTTTATCATTGCAATATAATTTTAATCTAGCTTTTAAAGATATACTATATGTTAATCCTCTTTCAATACAATAATCTATTGAATACCTTGGATGATCTATAAAATAATCAACAAATTCTAATACAAAATTATTTTTAGCATCACAAATTGGAAAATTTTCTTGAAAAACTTTATATAATCCTTCTTTTTTACGATCTTCAATTTTTGAATCTAATTGAAAAAAATCTTTGAAAGATTTAATTTGAATATTTAAAAAGTCTTTATAATATACTGGATGAGTTATCGATGTAAAATTAATTCTTGGGGTTTTCATTGTTTTATTTTAATTCTACTTCTGCACCTTTTTCTTCAAATTGTTTTTTTATTTTTTCTGCTTCTTCTTTATTTATTCCTTTTTTTATAATAGTATCTTTTGAAGGATCATTTGTGGCAGAATCTACTAACTCTTTAGCTTCCGTAAGAGATTTTCCTGTTATATCTTTTACTAATTTCATAACTGCTAATTTAGTATTTCCTACAGATTTTAAAATCACATCAAAAATATTTTTTTCTTCTTTTTGTACTTTATTAGATTCAGATTCAGATAGAGTAGTTGTTACTGTATTAGAAGGTTTAATATTATATTCTTTTTCTAAAACCATTGATAATTCATTGACTTCTTTTACAGTTAAATTAACTAACTGTTCTGCTAATTGTTTTAAATCTTTCATTTTTTTATTTATTTATTTTGTTGTTTAAACTTTGCATAATATTGAAAATATTTTTATTTAAAGTTGAAATTAAATTAATAATAGTAAGATTTAATAATTTTAATATTTCACATATTAATTCTTCTTTAGATTTAATACATATTAAGGTTTCCAACTGATTATCACCTATATAAAAACATTTATCAATATAAACACCTTTTATTAAAGGTTTATTCACACCAGTTTTAATTCTAAAATTTTTAATAATTTTAGCTGGAAGATTACTAATATTTGATATACTTATAGTAGTATTACCTTTTAATAAATCATATAAATTATAAAATTCTTTTTTTTTATTAAATTCTATTGCTTTTTTTAATAAAGAATTTTTAATTGTTTGTGTATTGACTTTAAATTTAAAACATTCCTTTCTAAAATATGAAATTTGTTGAGCATTTAATCCAGAAATATCTGTTAAATAAATTGCATTACTACTAGATAACAAAGAAGCTAAAGCTTTTATATTTTTATTTTTTTGTTCTTTTGTCATAAAATATTAGTATTTATTTTAATACTTGGACTCATAGTACTTGAAATATAAATGCTTTTTACATAAGTTCCTTTTAACGTTTTTAATAAATTATTTAAAACTTTAAATAATTCTATTGCATTCTCTTCAATATTCTTTGAACTAAAAGAAATTTTTCCTATAGAAACATGAATTATACCATAACGATCTGTTATAAACTCTATTTTTCCAGATTTTATTTCTTTAATAGCTTTTCCTGGTTCAAGGCTTATGGTCCCTATATTAGGATTTGGTATCAATCCTCTAGGACCTAAAATTTTTCCTAAAGGTGCTAATTTGGTCATTATCATAGGCATAGTAACAATAACATCAAAATCTAACCATCCATTTTTTATTTTCTCTAAATATTCATCTAATCCAATATAAGTTGCGTTAGCTTCTTTAGCTTCAATAAATTTATCTTGTGTTACTAATGCTAAAATACGTATATCTTTTCCTGTCCCATTAGGGAGAGTGACTATACCACGTATAATTTTATTTTTTGTATATAAATTGATTGCTAAATCAACTGAAGAATCAAATTTAGTCAAAGAAATATCTTTAATTAATACAGTAGCTTGTTCAAGAGTATAATATTTATTTTTATCTATTTTTTTTAATACTTCTTTTCTTTTTTTTGTAAGTTTCACTTTATTTTAATTTAACATACTTCAATTCCCATAGATTTAGCTGTACCTACTATCATTGAAATAGCCGATTCAATAGAAAAACAATTCATATCCGACATTTTATTTTTTGCAATAATTTTTACTTCTTCCAAACTAATTTTAGCTACCTTAATTTTATTAGGTTCTTTAGAACCTTTTTTCAATTTTGTTATCTCTAATAATTGTACTGTTACAGTAGGATTTTTAATTAAAAAATCAAATGATTTATCTTCATAAACAGTAATTATTACTGGACAGATTTGTCCTTTTTTTTCTTGAGTCTTTAAATTAAATTTTTTGCAAAAATCCATAATATTTATTCCTGCACTACCTAAAACAGGACCTACAGGAGGTGAAGGTGTAGCTTTACCACCTTCTATTTTATCTATTTTTAATTTTTTAATTATTTTTTTCATCTTTCTAAATTCTTTCTATTTGAGTAAAATTTAATTCTAAAGGTGTTTTTCTTCCAAAAATCAATACAGCTAATTCTATTTTTTTTTTATCTTTATTAATTTTTTCTATTGTTCCATTAAATCCATTAAAAGGTCCATCTATAATTTTTACTGTTTCGTAAATAGAAAATGGTATATTTATACTTTCAATATTTTCATATTTATCTATTTTACCCAGAATTTTATTGACTTCTTCTTTTCTTATAGGAATAGGTTTTTTACCTTCACATAAAAAATTTATAACACCAGGTATCTTCTTTATTAAATAATATAATTCTCTTTCTAAATTAGCTTCAATAATTAGATAACCAGGATAATGTATTTTTTCTTTTTTTATTTTTTTTCCATTACGTATTTGAATAATATTTTCAATAGGAACTAACATTTGCCCAATATAATTAGTAAGTTTCATATATTTAATCTCTCTGTCAATAGAATATTTTACTTTATTCTCTTTACCACTAATTGTTCTTATAACATACCATTTTTTTTCTTTATTCATACATATAATTATTAATTAAACTATAGAAAAAATTTTTTGTATTATCCATATAAAAAAATAATCTATTAAATATAATATTAAAGAAAAAACTATTATACAAATAGTTATAATTAATGTTATATGTTGTAATTCTTTCCATTTAGTCCATGTAATATTATGAATCAATTCGTTATATAACTCTATAATAAAATTTTTCATCTTTGCACGGGCGGTAAGATTCGAACTTACTACTTCCGGTTTTGGAGACCGGTGTTCTACCAATTGAACTACGCCCGTTTATTTTAATTCAAAATTTTAGTTACTTGTCCAGCTCCAACTGTTCGGCCACCTTCGCGAATAGCAAAATGTAATCCTTCATTAAGAGCTACTGGTTGATGAAGCTTAACTTTAATAGTTAAATTATCTCCTGGCATTACCATCTCTACACCTTCAAGAAGGTTAATTTCTCCTGTTACATCTGTAGTACGAAAATAAAATTGCGGACGATATTTATTATGAAAAGGAGTATGACGACCTCCTTCTTCTTTTGTAAGAATATATACTTCTGATATAAATTCTTTATGAGGAGTTATAGATCCTGGTGCTGCTATTACCATACCACGACGAACTTTATCTTTACTTATACCACGTAATAATATCCCTAAATTATCTCCTGCTTGACCATAATCTAATATTTTTCTATGCATTTCTATACCTGTTATAGTAGAAGTCAATTTTTCTTCGCTTATACCTATAATTTCTATTGAATCACCTGTTTTACATGTTCCTTTTTCTACACGACCAGTACATACTGTACCTCTACCTGTTATTGTAAATACGTCTTCTATAGGCATTAAAAATGGTTTATCTATTTCACGTACTGGATCTTTCATATAGTTATCAATAGCTTTCATAAGATCATTTATTTTTTCTACCCATTCTGGTTTTCCATTAAGTGCTCCTAATGATGATCCTTTTATAATTGGGACATTATCACCATCATAATTATATTTAGATAATAATTCACGAGTTTCCATTTCAACTAATTCCAATAATTCAGTATCTTGTACTTGATCTACTTTATTTATATAAGGTAATAATACTGGAACACCTACTTCACGCGCAAGCAAAACGTGTTCATGAGTTTGTGGCATAATTCCATCTGTTGCTGATATTACCAATATAGCACCATCCATTTGTGCAGCCCCAGTTACCATATTTTTTATATAATCAGCATGTCCAGGACAATCTACATGAGTGTAATGCCGTTTTTCTGTTTCGTATTCTACGTGTGAAGTATTAATAGTAATTCCTCTAGCTTTTTCCTCTGGAGCATTATCAATTTCTTCAAAACTTTTTGCTTTTGCTAGTTTTCTTTCTGATAAAACTTTAGTTATTG
The DNA here is from genome assembly GCA_029851125.1 of Candidatus Bostrichicola ureolyticus. Taxonomy (NCBI): domain Bacteria; kingdom Pseudomonadati; phylum Bacteroidota; class Flavobacteriia; genus Candidatus Bostrichicola; species Candidatus Bostrichicola ureolyticus. The sequence continues at coordinate 7,760 of CP100319.1, forward strand.
CAGCAGTAGTAGTAGTTTTACCATGATCAACATGACCTATAGACCCGACAGTAAAATTGGGTTTATTTCGTTTAAATATTTCTTTTGCCATATAATAATTAAAATTTTTGAGCCAATGACGGGAATTGAACCCGTGACCACTTTCTTACCAAGAAAGTGCTCTACCTCTGAGCTACATTGGCTAATAGGCTAAGGCATAATGAGCGGGAAACGGGACTCGAACCCGCGACTTTCAGCTTGGAAGGCTGACGCTCTACCAACTAAGCTATTCCCGCAATATATAAGATAGTGGGGAGAGCAGGATTCGAACCTGCGAAGGTATAAACCAACAGATTTACAGTCTGCTCTCGTTAACCACTTGAGTATCTCCCCTTAATGAGCCGGTGGAGGGATTTGAACCCACGACCCCGAGATTACAAATCACGTGCTCTAACCAACTGAGCTACACCGGCAATAAATTTATTTGTAAATAATATAAACTATATTTTTGTAATATCGGCAATTTCATTAGATTTTAAATTTATCAATTTTATACCCTGAGTAGCACGTCCCATAATTCTAATATCAGATACTGACATTCTTATTGCTATACCAGATTTGTTTATTATCATCAAATGATTATTATCTATAACATTATCAATTGCAATTAATTGTCCTGTTTTTTTTGTTATTTTAATAGTTTTTACACCTTTTCCTCCCCTATTAGTAATACGATAATCTTTTATATTAGAACGTTTACCAAACCCTTTCTCAGAAACCACCAATAGAGTTTCATTTTCAAAATCATTAATACAGATCATTCCAATTACAAAATCCATATTATATAAACTAATTCCTTTTACACCATAAGAATTTCTATTCAGAGAACGTATTTTTTTCTCTTCAAAACGTATAATCATTCCATTTTTTGATGCAATAAAAATATGACTATTACCTTTAGTTATTTTAACTTGTATTATAACATCTCCATTACGAATTTTAATAGCGTTAATACCATTTTTTCTAGGTTTAGAATATTGTTCAAGAATCGTTTTTTTTATAATTCCATGTTTAGTAACTATTATAATATAGTGGTTGTTAACATATTCTTTATTATTAAGATCATCAGTTAGTATACAAGTCCTAATTTTATCTCCTTGTTCTATGTTAATTAAATTTTGTATTGGACGTCCTTTAGACGTTTTATGTCCTTCTGGTATTTCAAATACCCTAAGCCAATAACATTTTCCTTTTTCTGTAAAAAATAATGCATATTGATGATTAGTAGCTATAAGTAAATGTTTAATAAAATCAAATTTACGTATATTAGCTCCTATATGACCTATTCCTCCTCTTGCTTGACGTTTATATTCATTTAAATAGGTTCTTTTAATATATCCTGCATTAGATATAGTTAATACAACAGTTTCATTAGAAATTAAATCTTCTGTAGTCACTTGGCTACCTAAATAATTTATTGTTGTACAACGTTTATCACTATATTTTTCTTTTATTTCAATAAGTTCATTTTTAATAATTTGCATACGTAATGATTCATTAGATAAAATCTCTTTATATTTTTCTATTATTTTTTTACAATCTTTATGATCTTTTTTAAGATTTTCACGTTCTATATTTGTAAACCTGTGTAAACGTACATCAAGAATGCTTTGGGATTGTATTTTTGATAAGTTGAACTCCCTTATCAATACATTACGTGCTTCATTATAATTTTTAGAATTCTTAATTAATTTAAAAATATTATCTACATTGTTTAATGTTATTAAAAATCCTTCCAGTATGTGATAACGTTCTTCTGCTTTATATAAATCATATTTTGTCCTACGAGTAACTACTTCCAGTCGATGATTAACAAAATGTTTTATAATGTCTTTTAAATTAACTTTTGTAGGCTTTCCATTAATTAATGCTATATTATTTATACTAAAAAATATTTGAAGAGGAGTATATTTATAAAGTTGATTTAAAACTACATCTGGTACAACATTATGTTTTAAAACATAAACTATTCGCATTCCTTGACGACCAGATTCATCACGAATATGTGATATTCCTTCTAATTTACCTTCTTTAATTAAAGTATATGTCTTTATAAGTAGATCACTTTTAATAACTTGATAAGGTATTTCATCAACAATAATGCATTCTTTATTATCTACATTTTCAAAATGTGTTTTAGCTCTTAGTATAATTGATCCACGTCCTGTATGAAAAGCTTTTTTTACTCCTTCGTATCCATAAATAATTCCACCAGTAGGAAAATCGGGTGCTTTTATATAAAGCATTAAATTATCAATATCTATATTTTTATTATCAATATATGCACAAATTGCTTCTATAGATTCTTTTAAATTGTGGGGAGCCATATTAGTAGCCATTCCTACAGCTATACCATATACACCATTAATTAATAAATTAGGTATACGTGTAGGTAGTACAGTAGGTTCTTTTAAAGAATCATCAAAATTAAACTGCATATCTACTGTTTCTTTTTCTATATCTAAAAGCATCTCTTCAGATATTTTATTTAAACGTATTTCAGTATAACGCATAGCTGCAGGAGGATCATTATCTATAGATCCGAAATTTCCTTGACCATCAATTAATTTATAACGAAGTGACCAACTTTGTGCAAGACGTACTATAGTATCATATACAGAATTATCACCATGTGGATGCAATTTTCCTAAAACTTCGCCTACAATACGAGCTGATTTTTTATGCGGACGATTATATATTACACCTAATTTATACATACCAAAAAGAACTCTTCTATGTACAGGTTTAAGTCCATCTCTTATATCTGGCAATGCTCTAGAAACAATAACTGACATTGAATAATCTATATAAGATGATTTCATTTCGTCTTCAACATTTATAGGAATTATTTTTTCTTTTTGAATCATATTTATATATTTACGTATATAATATAATTTATTTTCTAATTTCAGCTCCTAATTTTTCTTTAAAAATTTTTTTAAGTTTATTCATTATTTGATCTATTATTTGATTGGTTAATGTTTGTTTTTTATTTTCAAAATAAAAACTAATAGCATAAGATTTTTTACCAATTGGTAATTGGGAACCTTGATATATATCAAAAAGTTTTACTTTTTTAAGTAAGTTTTTTTCTGTATTTTTTGCTAAATAATAAATGTCTTCAAAAAGTATATTATTATCTAATAATAATGCTAAATCTCTTTTAATACCAGGATATTTAGAAATATTAATATAATGTATATTATTTTGTTTTTTTAAAAAAATATCAATAAAAATTTTCCAATTAAATTCAGCATAAAATACATCTTGATAAATATTAAATTTTTTTGTTATAGTTTCTTTAACTTGACCTATTTTAAAGAGATTATAATCTAGATATCTTATTATAAGAGTTTCATATAAAAAATGATCATTAAATATTAATTTCTGAGTATAATTATCAATACCAATTTTTTGCATTATTTGTTCTATAATGCCCTTTAAATAAAAAAAAGATATATCTAAATAATCTAGCAATTTTATATTTTCTATTTTTCCAGTTACAACTAAACTTAAATATTTTGTTTCTAACAAATTATTATTTTTCTTCAAATAAGTTTTACCAAATTCAAATAATTTTAGGTTAAAATTTTTTCTCTTTATATTATAAGAAATACTTTCAAGCATACCAAATAAAAGATTTGGCTGCATTAAAGATAAATCATTACTTAATGGATTAATAACATTAATTATCATTTTATTTGTTATAGCATTTAATAAATTGATATAATCATGTTTTTTTAATGAAATAGTTACTATTTCATTAAATCCATGAGCTAATAATTGTTTAGCAATAGTTTCTTCTACTTTACAACTTAATTCATATGATGAATTATCAATATAATCCAAACTATATTTTTTTTTTGATGATTTTAAATTGTTATATCCATATATACGTAATATTTCTTCTATTATATCTATTTCACGTTTTACATCTACCCTATATAAAGGAACCGAAAGTGTTAATGATTCTTCATTTTGATAAATGACTTTAATTTCCAAAAGTTCTAAAATTTGCAAAATTTTGTTTTGTGATATATTACATCCAATAATATTATATATTTTGTTATATCGTAATATTATTTTATAATTAGATATATGTATAGGATATATATCTATAATATCAGACGATATATATCCACCTGTAATTTCTTTTATTAATAATGCTGCGCGTTTTAAAGCGTAGATAGTTTTATTAGGATCTATTCCCCGTTCAAAACGAAAAGAATATTCAGTATTTAAGTTATGTCTTTTAACACTTTTACGTATAGTTAAAGGACTAAAATAAGCACTATCAATAAAAATATTTTTAGTATTATTAGTAACTCTATAATTAATTCCTTCGAATATTCCAGCAATACAAATAGGATTTTGGTTATCGCAAATAATTAAATCTTCTTCTGATAAAAGAATATTATCTAATAATGTATTATTATTATTAATTGTCTTTACTTTAATATTAAATCCTTTAATTTTATCAGCATCAAATACATGCATAGGTTGACCCAATTCAAACATAACAAAATTAATAATATCTATTACACTATTAATAGGATTAATTCCGATAACTTTTAATCTATCTTGTAGCCATTGTGGAGATTGAAAAATTTTAATTTTAGATATAGTAATTCCTGAATAACGTAAACATTTTTTTGTGTTCTCAATATTTATTGAGAATGGAATCCAATCAATGTCTTTTTTTAAATTATTCTTTATATAAGGTTTTATTAATTTAGCTTTATAATCACGAGTTATTAAAGCGGCATATAAATCTCTAGCTATTCCATAATGACTAATTGCATCAGAACGATTAGGTGTTATAACTATATCAATACCCCAATCCATTAAATTATCAAAATATTTAATATTTTCTACTTCTAAACCTATATCAGTTAATAAATTTGATATTTGATTTATATCTAAATCTGTATAAAGATATTCTTTAAGCCATTTGTAAGATATAATCATTATAAATAATATGGCATTACTAACATTAATAATTCTTCTTCTTCATCTAAATAGTCAAAAGGTTTCAAAATCACTGATAAATTAGGTTGTGACATTTCAAATATAATATTTTCTCCATCAATATGTGATATCATATCTATTAAAAATTTTGAATTAAATCCTATTTTAAAATCTTTACCTGTATAATCGCATTTCAATGTTTCAAAAGCTTTATTTGAAAATTCAATATCTTTTGCTATAAGATTCAATGTTTGATATTTTAAATGTAAACATATTTGATAATTTTTTTTACTAGAAAATAGTGAAATACGTTTAATAGAATTTAAAAAAACATTTTTATTTATAATAAGTTTTTTATCATTATTATTAGGAATAACTGATTCATAATTTGGATAATTACCATTAATTAGTTTGCATATTAGTGTTTTATCAGATAAAGAAAATGTAGTATTATTTTCATTATAATATATTGTAACTATTTCTTCTTTTTTTTTATTTAAAATACTTTTTAATATTTTTAATGGTTTTTTAGGAATAATTAATTTAGCAATTTGATTATTTTTAATATCTTTTCTAACATATTTTACTAGTTTATTAGAATCTGTGCTTACAAAAATAGATTCATTAGGAGTAATATAAAAAAATACGCCTGTAAGAACTTGTCTAAAATCATCATTTCCTGTAGCAAATAATGTTTTGTCAATTATTTTTGAAAGTGTATTGGTTGATAATTTTATTTTACCTAAATAATTAATATTATTAATATTAGGAAATGTTTCTGCGTCTTCTATAGTTATAGTATAATTTCCATATCTAGAAATAATATTAAGTATATGTTCATTTTCTGAATAAAATGTAATAGGTTGTTCAGGCAAATTTTTTAACGTATTTATAATTAATTTAGCTGGTACAGCAATTTTTCCATTTTTATCATAATTAATGATATCAATTTTAGTTATAATAGTAACTTCCAAATCAGAAGCTATAACAAATAGTTCGTTATCTTTTACTTTAAAAAGTAAATTATTTAAAATAGAAATAGAATTATTGTAATTAATAATGCCATTAAAATATTGTAAATATTTAAATAATTTATGACTAGAAATAGTAAATTTCATTATTAATAGATTAATTAGTAGCGTGAGGGGGATTTGAACCCCCGACCTCCGGGTTATGAATCCGACGCTCTAACCATCTGAGCTATCACGCCATTAATTTTTTTATTATATTTATTTATATTTTAATAATAATTATAATTTTTAAAATTATAAAATTTTTTAATTTTTTTTATTACTTTTAAGAAGTAAGTATAGATTTATAATTTTAATCTATTAGATATGAGAATTATTTCAGGAAAATTAAAAGGAAGAAGATTTTCAATACCTAAGCATTTATCTAAATTTAATATTAGACCTACTACAGATAAAGCTAGAGAATCATTATTTAATATATTATTAAATAATATTATTATAAATAATAAATTAATAGTTTTAGATTTATTTTGTGGAATAGGCAGTTTAAGTTATGAATTTATTTCTAGAGGAATATCAAAAATATATTCTTTAGATATTAATGCTATGTGTATACAATACATACGTAAAAAATCTATAGATTTTAATATCCAAAATAAAATTATTGCCTTAAGATATAACGTATTTTTTTTTTAAAAAATAGGAATTTAAATTCAGATATAATTTTTGCTGATCCACCTTATGGTATGGAAAATAAATATTTTATATTATTAATGAATTTATGTTTAAAAAATATTAAAAAAAACGGTATTCTAATTATAGAACATCCAGCTAATAAACAAATATTTTGTGATAATTATAATTATTATGTTAATACAAAAAAATATGGCAGAATTTGTTTTAGTTTTTTTAAAAAAAATTGAAAAAAAAATACATTATTAAAAAAAATACATTTTATGTCTTATAACAAAAAAGAATTCGATTGGATTACTTATGAAAATGGATTAAATGAATATGAAAAAGAAGAAAGAGAAAAACTTAAAGAAAATTATACAAAAACAATTCCTAATATTAATGAATATGAAATACATAAAGGTTTGGTAACAAACATAGAAAATAAAGAAATTATTGTTGATTTTGGATTTAAATCTGAAGGAGTTATATCTTTAAATGAATTTAAAGATGATATAATTCCTAATGTAGGAGATACTATTGAAGTAATGATTTATAAACTTGATTATAAAGGTGAATGTATTCTTTCCTATCAAAAAGCTAAAATGTTAAAAAATTGGCTTAAGATAAATGATTCATATGAAAAAGGTGAAATAATATTAGGTATTGTAACAGCTCGTACAAAAGGAGGATTAATAGTTAAAATTTTTGATATTGAATGTTTTTTACCAGGATCACATATTAATATAAAACCTACACGAGATTATGATATTTATGTTGGTAAAACTCTAGAAGTTAAAGTTGTTAAACTAAACACTCAAACTAAAAATGTTGTTGTATCACATAAAATATTAATAGAACAGGATCTTGAAGAACAAAAAAAAGAAATAATATCTACTTTAAATAAAGGTCAAATAGTAGAAGGAACTGTTAAAAACATACTTCCTTATGGTTGTTTTGTAGATTTAGGAGGAATTGATGCTTTAATACATATTACTGATATAAAATGGCAAAGAATTGAACATCCTTCAGAAGAAGTTAAATTAGGTCAAGTTTTAAATTGCGTTGTATTAGGAATAGATAAAGAAAAAAATAGGGTTCAATTAGGATTAAAACAATTACAAAAACATCCTTGGGATATATTAGATTCTAATTTAAAAGTAGGAGATATAGTGAACGGAACTGTAACTTTATTAGCAGATTATGGTGCTATTATAGAAATAATTCCAGGTGTAGAAGGATTAATACATACTAGTGAAATGTCTTGGGATTCAAATTTACTGTGTGCAAGAGACTTTTTGAAAGTTGGTGATAAAGTAAAATCTGTTATTCTAACTTTAGATCGTGAAGATAGAAAAATGTATTTAAGCATAAAACAAATGACACCTGATCCATGGAATAGTATAGAAAAAAAATATAATGTAGGATCTAAACATACAGGAATAATTCATAGTTTGACTAATTTTGGTGTATTTGTTGAATTACAAAAAGATATACGTGGAATTATTAAGACTTATGATTTATCATGGACTAAAAAAATTAAACATCCTTCAGAATTTTGTAAAAAAGGAGATAAAATTGATGTTGTAGTATTAAATTTAGACATTAATGCCCGTAGGTTGAGTTTAGGACATAAACAATTATATAAAAATCCTTTTGATGAATATGAAAATATATTTACTGTAGGTTCAATACATAAAGGGACAGTTATTAAAAATTTTGATAAAGGTGCTGCAATTAAAATTGAAAAAAATGATAAGTCTATAGAAGCTTTTTCTCCATTTCGTTATTTAGAAACTAAAAATAAATCAATTTTAAAAAAAGGAGATAAAGCTGATTTTAAGATAATGGAATTTAATAAAGAATCAAAAACAATTATTGTTTCTCATACATCTACATTTACATCTACATTTCGTAATATTAAAAAAATTAAAAAACATAAATCTACTTTTGGAGATTTTACAGAATTAACTAATTTAAAAAAATTAATTGAAAGCCAAAATAAATAAATAATTTTTTTTTATGAAAAAATTAATATTAGTCCGTCATTCTAATGCTATTGTAGAAAATAAATTAAAAGATAAAGATAGACATTTAACTATTCTAGGTATAGAAATTGCTTATAAAGTAGCATTTTTTTTAAAAAAAAAATTAACAATAAATAAAAAGTGGTTATCTATATCTAGCCCAGCAATAAGAGCTTTACATACTGCGGTAATTTTTTCATATGTATTTAACACTTTGTCAAGTTTAAAAATTGAAGAATGTCTTTATACTTTTTCTGTAATCGAATTACAAAAATTTATTAAAAGTAGTATTGATTCTAGTTTTGATAATATTATTTTATTTGGACATAATTCAGGAATTACAGAATTAGTTAATTTATTAGGAAATAATATTTTTATTAATCCATCGGGATTAGCTATATTAAAATTCAATACTTTGGATAATCTTAATGATGGAGTGGTAGAATACATTATTGATCCTAATCAAATAAATTAAATATCTATTTTAGATTTAAATAAAAAAGATACAATATTTTTATTAATTTCATTAATTACTCTCTTAAAAAGAGTAAAAGCTTCGCTTTTATAAACTAAAAGAGGATCTTTTTGTTCATAAACTGCATTTTGTACAAAATTACGTAAATTATCCATTTCACAAAGATGTTCCTTCCATATATCATCTATAACATTCAATATAATTTTTTGTTCAATATCATTAATTAAGGATTGACCACTCACATTTGTATATAATATTATATATATATTTCTAATTCCATCAGAAAATAAAATTGCTTGATTTTCTTTATTTCTATCTATTAGATAATTTAACTCATTAATTTTTATACTTTTTATAAGTTTATATTGTTCCAGTATTATATTGTATAATTTATTGATAATGTCTTGTTTTTTACTAGTTTTAGTAAAAATATCAATAATATTTTGGTTTATTAAACCAAAATTATTAATAAATTCTGACTTAAAAAGTTCTAAATTATTCTCATTAACAATTTTATTTATTACATTATAAATCATATTGGCAATATCTATATCAATATGTTTTCCTATAATAGCATATTTACGTAACTTATAAATTATTTCTCTTTGTTTGTTCATTACATTATCATACTCTAGTAATCGTTTTCGAATCATAAAATTATTTTCTTCTACTTTTTTTTGAGCACGTTCTATTGAACGTGTTATTAATGAGTGTTGTATTGATGAACCTATTATATCCATTAATTTTGCTAATCGATCGGATCCTATGAATAAACGCATTAATTTATCTTCTAAAGAAACATAAAATTGAGAACTTCCTGGATCTCCTTGACGACCTGCACGTCCTCTTAATTGACGATCTATACGTCTTGAATCATGTCTTTCAGTCCCTATTATTGCTAGTCCTCCATTATTTATAACTTCTTTAGAAAGTTTAATATCAGTACCTCTTCCGGCCATATTAGTAGCAATAGTAACGACACTAGTATCTCCAGCTTTTGCAATTATTTCAGCTTCTTTTTTATGTAATTTAGCATTTAAAACATTATGATTAATATTTCTTAATTTTAATGCAAAACTTAAAAGTTCTGAAACTTCTACAGAAGTAGTTCCTACTAATACTGGACGTTTGTATTTTGTTGATAACAATACTATTTCATCAATAATTGCGTTATATTTTTCACGCATTGTTTTAAAAACAATATCTTCTTTATCAAGACGTTTTATAGGTTTATTAGGTGGTATAATTACTACATCTAATTTATATAAATACCAAAATTCCTCAGATTCAGTTTCTGCAGTCCCTGTCATACCAGCTATTTTCTTATACATTCTAAAATAATTTTGCAAAGTAATACTAGCTAAAGTCTGACTATTGGATTCTATATTTACATTTTCCTTAGCTTCAATAGCTTGATGTATACCATCAGAATAACGACGACCTTCTATTATTCTTCCAGTTTGCTCATCAACAATTTTAACCTTTCCCTCTAAAACAACATAATCAACATCTTTATTAAATAGTGTATAAGCTTTTAATAATTGATTAATAGCATGAATACGTTTTGACTTCAAAGAAAAAATATTAAATATTTTTTCTTTTTGATCCAATTCTTCTTCTGTAGATAATTTTTTATTTTCTATATTAACAATTTCCATTGTTATATCAGGTAATATAAAAAAAGATGAATCATTTACGCTTTTTGAAATATAATCAATTCCTTTATCTGTAAGTTCTACAGTATTATTAGCTTCATTTATTATAAAATACAAGTCAACATCAACTTTAAACATATCTTCACCATTACATTGATTATATTTATTTTCAGTATTTTGTAATATATACAGTATATTTTTTTCGCTTAAAAATTTAATTAAAGGTTTATATTTAGGTAACCCCCTATAAACTTGTAAAAGTTTAAAACCACCTCTAATAGTATCCCCATGTTGAATCAATTCACGTGATTTTTTAAGAATTTTCCTCAATTCAATACGTTGTTTCTCAATCATAGATTCTACTTTATCTTTCAACAGATAAAAATTATTATCTTTAATATCTGTTGGTCCTGATATAATTAAAGGAGTACGAGCTTCATCAATTAATACCGAATCTACTTCATCAATAATTACATAATTAAGTTCACGTTGCATTAAATCTTTTTTATCTTGCGCCATATTATCACGCAAATAATCAAATCCAAATTCGTTATTGCTACCATAAGTAATATCTGCTCTATAAGCCTGTTTACGCCTATCAGTATTTGGAATATATTTATCTATACAATCTACTATAATGCCATTAAATTCCATTAAAGGTGCTATCCATGCGGCATCCCTTTTTGCTAAATAATCATTAACAGTAACTACATGAACACCTCTTCCAGTAAGAGCATTTAAATAAATTGGTAAAGTTGCTACTAACGTTTTACCTTCCCCAGTAGCCATTTCAGCAATTTTACCATTATGAAGTATTATTCCACCTATAATTTGTACATCATAATGAATCATATCCCATATTATATGTTTTCCTGCAGCATACCAAGTGTTTTTCCAAATAGCTTTATCATCTTTTATTATAATATAATCTTTATTATTAGATAATTCACGATCAAAAAACGTTGCATTAACTATAATATTTTCTTTAAAACGTCTAGCAGTTTCTATTATGACAGCAAAAGCTTCAGGAATTAATTTATGTAAACAATCTTCTTCTATTTTATACATTTCTTTTTTTAAATTTTCTAATTTTATGTAAGCTCGTTCTTTTAAAGAAATATCAGAATATTGTTCTATTTGCGTTTTTAAATTTTCTATTTTCTTATAAATCTCTTGTGTAGAATTTTTAATTCTATTTTTAAATTCAATTGTTTTATTACGTAATCTATCATTAGATAGAGACTGCATAGTAATAATACATTGTTTTATATCATATAAATATTTTTTAGCATCTAAAATAGATCGTTCATTTTTATTGCCTAATAATTTTATTTTTTTTAAAATTTTTTCTAAAAATGTCATTTTTTAAATGAAAAAATTTTTTATAATTCATATTCTCCTCTATTATACATAAAATCTTCGTCTGTAGTAGGAATATCCGGCCATATATCTTGTAAAGATTCATACATTTCTTGATCATCTAATTCTTTAAGATTTTCTATTACTTCTAAAGGAGCACCACTACGAATAGCATAATCAACTAGTTCAGTTTTAGTAGCAGGCCAAGGTGCATCTTCTAAATAAGAAATTAATTCTAAAGTCCAATACATAATTTATTTAATAATAATATTATATAATAATATAATAAATTTTAATAACATTCTTTTTTATAACGTTCAATATGTTCTTTTATAGATTCCTTTACTGGAATAAATTTATATTTTAATATTTTTATTATTTTTTCATTTGAAAAAATATAGTTTTTATTTTTAATATAATTTTTAAATTTTTCACTATTTAGTATATTATTTCTATTGTTTATAAGTTCTTTATAAGAAATATTTTCACTATTTAGTATATAACGATTATTTTCATCATTTTTTTTTTGATCCATTAAACGAATACAACATTTAGCAACATCTCTAGCATCAATACAACCAATAATACCTTTTGAGTATCCACATTTATTTATTAATTCAAATAAATTTTTTTTTTCCCAAAATCCTGAAGCTAAAATAATGCTAGGATTTGCAATAACAACATTTAATCCTTCTTTACTACCACGCCATACTTCTATTTCTGATAGAAATTGAGTATTAAAATTAAATAGTTCTTTTGTTAAAAACAATTCAGTAATATAATTCATTTCATTAGAAATGAATATTGAATTGATATAACAAATTTTTTTTACACCTGTAGCAATACATATATTAATTATATCTGTAATATAATTTTTATTATAAATTTTTTTTCCTTGCCAAAGGCCTATTAAATTATTTGTATAATATACTTCATTGACTTCTTTAAATATTGAAATATCCAAACCTTTAACCCATTCTATGTTTTGTAATAAATAATTAGTTTCTTTTGGTGGATAATAATAATTAAATATATGTTTTAATATATCAATACATTTTTTTGTTCGTAATACTATAACTTTTTTTCCTTTTTTAAGAAGATATAATAATATATAACTACCTATTAAATCTGTTGCTCTAATAATAAATGTCATTGTTATGTTATTCTATCAATATTTTGTTTAACAAATGAATTCCAATCTTTATATTTATAATATTTATTTAATCTGTTTTTTTTATTAAGAAAATGACAAACAGCTGTTGCCAATCCATCTGTAGAATCAATTTTTATTTTATTTAAATTAATATTTAATAATGTTTTTAACATTTTGGCTATTTGTTCTTTTGAAGCATTACCATTTCCAGTTATTGCCATCTTTATTTTTTTTGGAGAATATTCATTAACAATTATTTTTTTATATAAACAAGCTGCTATTGCTACTCCTTGTGCTTGTCCTAATTTAATCATAGATTTTACATTTTTACCCATAAAATGTGATTCAATTGCTAATTCATTGGGATGATATATATCTATTATATTTAGAGTTTTTTCAAAAATAATTTTTAATTTTAAATTATGATTAGAATATTTTCTCAATAATAGTTTATCTAAATATATTAATTCAATATTATTATTTTTAATAATTTTAATTAAACCAAAACCCATAACAATAGTGCCTGGATCAATACCCATAATAATTAAATCTTGCATTTTTTTAATTAGTTACATAAATTAAATAATAATCTTCTATTATTAGATAATATGCATTAAAAGCTTTACTATATGATTTATCTATAATCCAACATCTGATATTAGTATCTTTTTTTGAAAAAGGACTAATTTTATAATTAAGCAATAAATTAACTAATTTTTTATTAGATAGTTTGTATAAACTTTCTTTAATACACCAAATAATGTGTAATTGATCAACTTCAAAACTATCATCAATAAAATTAGCTTCATCTTCTCTAAGAAATTTATTTTTTATTTTTAAAATTTTATTTTTTTGACATTTTTCTATATCAACTCCTATAATATTACTGCTAATAGCTACTACTACCTTTTTATAAGAATGACTAAATGAAACATTATAATTTTTTATAAAAGGTTTTCCTATAGTATTATAATATACTAATGGATCTAATCCTAAATATTTCAAACAACAACGTATACCTAAAAATTCATATCTACGTTTTATATTTTTTATATTTTTTATATCCTTTTTTTGATAAAAAGGATATAATTGTTTAATTAAACAATTTTCATTTTCAATTAATTCCCAAATTATAATTCTAATATCTTTTTTTTTTTAAAAATTGTTTTTATTATGGGCACTTTATTTTTTTTTTAATTCATATTATTTATTCCAATTTATCCAGATATTTTTTGATTTTAAAATCAGTATATATATACAAAATATCAATACCAATAAAATAAATAATATTATCCAAATATTATTTAATAATAATATATGAATATATATTTTTTTTTTATAAAAGAAAATTTCTATAAAATTATTTAATAAATGTAATAAAATACAATTTAATATTGAACGAGTACTAAAATATATAATACCAATTACACTACCTATTATAAATCCTGCAATAAATTGTAATACATTCATATGGATAATACCAAATAATAATGAAGAAAATAATATAGCTTTTACATAAAAAATTTTCTTTTGAATAAGACCATTTAATATAATCCCTCTAAATAAAATTTCTTCAAATATAGGAGCTAATAATATTATTGTAATTAAAATAAAATTATTATTTAGATTAAAATCTAAATTTAAATTATCAAATCTAATATTTAAAATATATTGTATTATACATATTATATAATCATTTAAAATCATTGTTAAGAATAATATAATTAAAATTAAAGGGTAAAAATACCATTTTGATAATTTCAAATTATTGATTAATAAATCTTTAACATTTAAATTATATTTAATGTATAAATAATAAAAAAATAAAATAAAATGTGTTCCATATATAATTGGAAATAATATATTTATATCATTTATATCATTTTTTTTAATTAAAAATGAACTTATATATATTATTATTAGTCTTATAAATAACCATTTTATAATTAAATAAATTGATTGAAAATAATTTAATTTATACATTATATGTTTAATGTGTGAAATAATTATTTAGTAGTAGACTCGTAGGGATTCGAACCCTAACTAACAGAATCAAAATCTGCTGTGCTGCCATTACACTACAAGTCTTTTAAATATATTTATAATATAAAATAAATATATTATATTTTTATATAATAATATATGCATATGCCTATAAAAATTCGTTTACAAAGAAAAGGTCGAAAAAAAAAACCATATTATCCAATTATTGTTACTGATTCACGTTCACCTAGAAATGGTAAATTTCTAGAAAAATTAGGATATTATAATCCAAATACTAATCCTTCAACTATTTTATTAAATGTAGAGAGTGCACTAAATTGGTTACAAAAAGGTGCGAAACCAACAAATACTGCAAGATCTATTCTTTCTAAAAAAGGTGTGTTATTAAAACAACATCTTTTAAAAGGTGTCAAAAAACAAGCATTAAATGTTGTTGAAGCTGAAAATAAATTTAAAAAATGGGTTGAAGGAAAAAAATAATTTTTTAAAATGCGTAATAAACACAATTATTTTTTTTTAGGAAAACTTATAAAGTCACGAACAAAAAAGTATAATTGGGTAATTCTTTTAAATAGTTATGATATCCGTATAAATAAAAATTTAAAATTTTTATTTATCGAATTAGATGGAATTTTAATTCCTTTTTTAATAAAAACATATTTGTTATATAAACACAAACTTTTAATAGATTTTGAATTAAACAATATTGAAGGAAGTAATATTTATTTAGAATTTAAATATTTGCTTTATACAGAAAATGTTCATCACAACATTATAGGTTTTAATATAAAAGATATAAATAAAGGATTTATAGGTATAATAACAGATATTTATCATAACTTCAAACAAGATATATATAAAGTTTATTATAAAAATAACTTTTTTTTAATGCCTGTTACAAAGGTATTTATAAAAGAAATAAATATAAATGATAGATATATTTTAACGGAAGTTCCAGATAATTTAATAGATATATCTTATAAAGAATAAATTATTTATATATCAATTTTAGCATAAATAGAATTTTTTTCTATAAATTCTCTACGAGGTAATACATTATCTCCCATAAGAATTGAAAATATATTATCAGCTTCTATATTATCTTTTATTATTAATTTACGTAAAGTTCTATTTTTTGGATTCATTGTTGTTTCCCATAATTGTTCAGCATTCATTTCTCCTAAACCTTTGTATCTTTGAATATGTATTCCTTTTTTACCGTCAAATTGATCTTTTATAATACGTTCTCTATCTTTTTCAGTCCATGCATAAAAAGATTTTTTACCTTTTTTAATTAAATATAAAGGAGGCATTGCTATATAAATAAACCCCTTTTCTATTAAAATTTTCATATAACGAAAAAAGAAAGTAATAATAAGTGTAGAAATATGACTACCATCTATATCAGCATCTGTCATAATTATGATTTTATAATAACGTAACTTATCTATGTTAATATTCTTTTTTTCATCTAAATAAATACCTAAAGCCATAAATATATTACGTATCTCTTCATTTTCATAAATTTTATTTTCCATTGCTTTCTCAACATTTAATATTTTACCACGTAATGGTAATATTGCTTGAAAATTTCTATCACGTCCTTGTTTAGCAGTTCCTCCAGCAGAATCTCCTTCTACTAAAAATATTTCACAATTTTTAGGTTCAATTAAAGAACAATCGGCTAATTTACCCGGTAATCCTGTACTAATTGAAGTATTATTATTATGTATTAATTCACGAGCTTTTTTAGCTGCTTTCCTAGCTTTAGCAGCAATAATAATTTTTTCTATTATTTTTTTAGCATCAAATGGATTTTCATCCAAATAACTTATAAACATATCTCCAACAATTTTGTCAACAGCTCCGATTACTTCATTATTACCTAATTTAGTTTTAGTTTGTCCCTCAAATTGAGGGGACATTAATTTAATAGATATTATAGCTGTAATACCTTCACGAAAATCATCACCAATCAAATCAATATTTTCTTTTTTTAAAAAACCATTTTCTTCAGCGTATTTTTTTAGTGTTCTAGTTATTGCTCTACGAAATCCTGTTAAATGAGTACCACCTTCTTTAGTATTTATATTATTAACATATGAAAGTATTTTTTCCTTAAAAGAATGATTATACTTCATAGCTATTTCTACAATAATATCATTTATTTTATCTTCTATTAAAATAATATTTTTTATAATTGAGTCTTTATCTATAAAATATAAAAACTCTTTTAATCCTAATTTTGAAAAAAACAGTTCATTTTTAAAATTTCCTTTTTTATCAATTTCTCGTTCATCAGTTAAATATATAGATAATCCTTTGTTTAAAAAAGATAATTCTCTAATACGTGTTGCTAATATGTCATAATCATATTTTATATTTTTAAATATAATATTATCAGCTTTAAATGTTATTTCAGTCCCTCTTTTAGAAGTAGTCCCTAAATATTCTAAATCAGTTATTGCTATTCCTTTAGAATATTTTTGACGATATATTTTATTATCACGATATATAGTAGCAACAAGCCATTCTGATAAAGCATTTACGCAAGAAATTCCCACTCCATGTAATCCTCCAGATATTTTATATGAATCTTTATCAAATTTTCCTCCAGCACCTATTTTTGTCATAACTAATTCAAGTGCTGAACATCCTTCTTTTTTATGTATATCTACAGGAATTCCACGGCCATTATCTATAATAGTAATAGAATTATCTTTATGTATAGTTATCCATATTTTATTACAAAATCCAGCTATAGTTTCATCTATAGAATTATCTATTACTTCATTTACCAAATGATGAAATCCATTATATCCTACATCACCAATATACATTGATGGTCTTAATCTTACATGTTCAATTCCTTCAAAGAATTGAATATTATCAGCTGTATATGACATATAATTTTTATTATAATTATTTATTTATATATAATTAATAATTATAATATTATTTATTTATTTATATATATATTATTTATTATTATTATTTATAAATTATTTATTTATATTTAATAATATTTATATATATTATATATATATATATAATATATAATTTTATTATTAAAATAAAATATAAAAATATATATTAATTATAATAATAATATTAAATAATATTATTATTATAATTTATATATATTTTTATATTTTATGTTTTTATATAAAATATATATTATATATATATAATATATATTAATAAATATAAGTTAAGAAAAAAAAATTTTAATTATTATATTATTATAATAATGTTATATATAATAATGTTATATATAATAATGTTATATATAATAATGTTATATATATATAATATAATGTTATATATATATATAATAATGTTATATATATATAATATAATGTTATATATATATAATATAATGTTATATATATATAATATAATGTTATATATATATAATATAATGTTATATATATATAATATAATGTTATATATATATAATATATATAATAATGTTATATAAATATAATGTTATATAAATTTATTTGGTAAATACACTACTTTTTTAGTAGAAAAAAATTTATTATTAAAATAATTAATTAAATTATATTCTTTTGCTTGTGGAAAATTTTTTAATTCTTCAGTAAGATTACCTCCTGTTAAATAAAAAATACCATTTTGTAAAAAATGTCTATTTTCAGATAGAAATTTTCCTTTAACCCATTTATATAAATACTTTATACGTGTAACAGCACGACTAATTATAAAATCAAATTTATCTGTAACATCATTAGCACGTATACAAGAAACATTTACATTTATTAAACCTAATTCATCTGAAATTAATTTTACTACTTTAGTTTTTTTTTTAATAGAATCTATTAGCAAAAATTTGCTTGAAGGAAATAATATTGCTAAAGGAATACCAGGAAATCCCCCTCCTGTTCCTACATCCATTATATATGATTTAGGCAAAAAATTAATTATTTTAGCTATACCTAATGAATGTAATACGTGTTGCTCATAAAAATGGTTTATAATTGTCTTTCTAGAAATTAAATTTAAACGTTTATTCCAAAATAAATATATTTTTTTCATATAAATAAAACGTTCAATTTGTAGATTAGTTAGTCCATAAAAATATTTTGTTATATACATATTTTTAATATATTTATTTATTTATTTATTTATTTATTTATGCATCTTTCAAATAGACTTAAAAACTTTAAATATTCTCAAACTTTAGCTATGACTGCTAGAAGTAGATATTTAAAATCGTTAGGTTATGATATAATTAATCTTAGTGTTGGTGAACCTGATTTTTCACCACCAGATTTTATACTTAAAGCTTCTAAAAAAGCTATTGATGAGGGACATCATTATTATACTCCTGTAGCTGGTAATTCAAAATTAATAGAAATTATTTGCAATAAATTTAAACGTGATAATAATATATGTTATACTCATTCTCAAATAATTGTCTCTAATGGTGTTAAACAATCTATTATTAATGTATTATTATCAATACTTAATTCAGAAGATGAAATAATTATACCCGCTCCTTATTGGGTAAGTTATTATCAAATGGCTAAACTTTGTGAGGCTAATCCAATTATTATTTATTCAAAAATTGAAAATAATTATAAAATTACACCTGAAGAATTAGAAAAAGCAATTACTAATAGAACAAAAGCATTTATTTTTAGTTCACCATGTAATCCGACAGGAAGTATCTATAGTAAAAATGAATTAAAAGTTTTATCTAAAGTATTTAGTAAATATCCAAATATAATTATTATTTCAGATGAAATATATGAGTATATACGTTATAATAATGAACATATAAGCATAGCAACATTCCCAGAAGTATATAATCAAACAGTAACATTAAATGGTATTTCAAAAGCTTATGCTATGACTGGTTGGAGAATTGGTTATATAGGTGCTCCTGAATGGTTGGCTAAAGCTTGTGAAAAAATACAAGGACAGACCACTTCATGTGCAAATTCTATAGCACAATGTGCAGCTATTGCAGCATTAGAATCATCTCCTAAAAATATTGAATATATGATATCAACTTTTAAAAAAAGACTAGATATGGTTATAGATCTTTTAAATGATATTCCAGGATTTGTATTATCAAATAAACCCCAAGGAGCTTTTTATGTATTTCCTAACGTTTCTAATTTCTTGGGAAGAAAATTTAATGGACAATTAATAAAAAATACTGATGATTTAGCAAAATATCTACTTGAAACAGCTCATGTCTCTACAGTAAGCGGGACTGCATTTGGAGAGGATAATAGTTTACGTATTTCTTATGCTGTTTCAGAACAAAAATTGCAAAATGCTTTTAAAAGAATTAAAAATTCTTTAAAATTTTAAATTTTTATGAAAAAAAAAATAATAAAAATATTATTAATATTAACGTTATTAGTTAATAATAAAGTAGTAGCTAAAGTAGTAAATGATGTAAATAATAATAAAGTAGTAAATGATGTAAATAAAGGAGTAAAAGATTTCTATGAAATAGATAGTATTATAGCTAAAATAGGAAATGAAATTATTTTAAAATCTGAATTAGATCAAATATTAAAAAATAAATATAAAAATATTAGTTTTATACAGGAATGTAATGAATTGGAAAATTTATTTAAATTACATTTTTTACTTTTTTATGCTAAAAAAAATAATATGATTAATCATAATTATGTTAATGAACAAGCAAAATTAAAAATTCAAGATTTGGTAAAAAAGAATAACTTATCGCCTACTATAAAATTAATGATTTATAATCAAATCAAAAATACTATCTATTATAATAGTATATATCAAATTATTAATAATAATATTTATGTTAGTCCTAAAGAAATAGATGATTATATAATAAATAATAAAAAAATAATTGTACCTATTACATTTGAATTGTCATCTATTATTTTTTATCCTAAAATAACTAATGATCATAAAAAAGAAATAATAAATAAACTTTTAAAAATAAAGAATGAAATAGAGAATGGAAGTGATTTTAAGACAAAAGCTATTTCTTATTCTGATGATATTAAGTCCGCAATTAATGGAGGATTAATAACATTAAATTATGAAACAATTAATAATGAATATAAAAATATAATTTTTTATTTAAAAGAAGGTGAAATATCAAAACCTTTTCAAACTGAAGAAGGATTTCAAATATTGAAATTAGAAAAAATAATAGGAAATAAAATTTATATCCGTTTAATACTTATTAAACCAAAATATACTAAAGAAGAATTGTTGGAAACAAAAAAAATTGTTCATTCAGTAATGAATGATATTATTAACAATAATATAAGTTTCGAACAAGCAAAAAATAAATATCATTTTTTTAAAAAAAATATTGATAACCATATTGATATGGATCATATACGTTTAAACCAATATGAAATTAAAAATAAAATTCCAATTTTAAAAAAAATAAATCATATAAAAAATAATCATATAATGAAATATGAAATAAATGGAGAACCAGTTTTTATTTTAATAAATATTAAAAAAATTCCACAACATAAATTATCTTTTAATAAAGATTATGAATTAATAAAGAATTTAATAATTAAAATTAAATCTAATGAAAATATAGATTATTTTATAAAAAAAAATATTAAATATACTTTAATACAAATTAATAAAAAATATAAAAATAGTAAATTTTACCAAAATTGGATTAAGTATATAAATTTTTAATATATGACTTTATTATTTATAAGTTTTGAAGAAAGTTTTATTATAATTTTTGTTGCTATACTTTTATTTGGTGCAGATCAAATTCCTGAAATAGCACGTATATTAGGTGAATATATATATAGAATACGTAATTCTATAAATAAAATAAAAAAAGAAATGTTGGAATTTCATGAAAAAGAATTTTATTCAAAAAAATACAATGAAATTATTAAAAAAGAAAAAAAAGATGATAATTTTTCAGGTTCTATAGAACGTTAAAAAAAAGATTTTTATCTTATTTAGTAGATTTACTATCTTCAAGTTTTATTCCTAATTCTTTTAATCCATTTCTTATATTATCTGATAATATCCAATTTTTTTCATTACGAGCTTTATTACGAATTTTTATTAGTAAGTTTATTAACTGTTTTGAAAACTCATTGTATTTTTGATTTTTTTCAATTTGTTCAAGTCCTAGAACTTCAAAAATAAAATTATGCATAGTATTTTTAAATAGTAAAAGATCATTTTTTCGTAATTTTATAACGCCTTTTTCAAGTAATTCTATATATTTATTTGCTTTAAATAAATGCGCAATTAACATTGGACTATTAAAATCGTCATCCATAGCTTTATGACATTCTTCTTTCCAAGCCAATACATCAAAAGTAGATACAACGTCTGCAGAAATATTATCTAATATTTTTAATTTTTTCATTAAACTAAAATATCCTCGTTCAGCCTCAATAAGTGCATCATTAGAAATATTTATAACACTACGATAATGAGTTTTTAAAATAAAAAAACGTACTATACTAGGATGAAAAGGTTTTTCTAAAATAGTATTTTTACCACTAAAAATATCTTTTGGTAATAATATATTCATAGTAGATTTACTCATTTTATAACCGTTTAATGTTAGCATATTAGTATGTATCCAAAAATTAATTGTTGTTTTGTTATTATAAATACCTTTAATTTGTGCTAATTCACATTCGTGATGTGGAAATTTTAAATCTATACCTCCACCGTGTATATCAAGTTTACCTAAATATTTAATACTCATAGTTGAACATTCCAAATGCCAACTAGGAAATCCATTTCCCCAAGGAGATTTCCAATGCATTATATGGTTTATAGTAGCTTTTTTCCATAATGCGAAATCTTTTGGATTACGTTTTTCTGTTTGTTTTTTTAAAGATCTACTTGATTCTATCAATTTATCAATTTTATGTTTGCTTAAAATTCCATAATCATGATTTTTATTATAAGCTTCAATATTAAAATATACTGAACCGTTAACTTCATAAGCCAATCCTTTTTTTATTAATATTTTAATATTTTCAATTTGATCTATTATATGACCTGTAGCTGTAGGTTCAATACTAGGTGGTAAAGTATTTAATAGATATAAAGTATGATGAAAGTCAATAGTATATTTTTGAACAATTTCCATAGGTTCAAGTTTTTCAATTTTAGCCTTTTTGCAAATTTTATCTTCTCCTTCATCATTATCATTTTCTAAATGACCAACATCAGTTATATTACGTACATAACGGACTTTATAACCCAAATATTTAAAATATCTAAATATTAAATCAAAATGTATAAAAGTTCTGCAATTTCCTAAATGTATTTTATTATAAACTGTTGGTCCACAAACATACATACCAACATATCCTTTAGTAATTGGATTAAATATTTCTTTTTTTCCTGTAATAGAATTATATATTTTTATATTAATCATATTAAAATCATATTAAAAAAAAATGTCAATATGTAAAATTATTATTTATTTAAATTATATATTTAATTTTAATATATTTTTTATTTATGGCACAATTAACTTCACGTATAGAAGATTATTCTAAATGGTATAATGAAATTATAATTAAAGCTAATTTAGCAGAAACATCTAATGTACGTGGATGTATGATTATAAAACCCTATGGTTTTGCTATATGGGAAAAAATACAAAATATTTTAAATAAAAAAATTAAAAATACTGGACACGAGAATATTTATTTTCCATTATTTATTCCTAAATCTTTATTTTCAAAAGAAGCTTGTCACATTGATGGATTTTCACAAGAATGTGCTGTAGTTACCCATTATAGATTAAAAAAAACACATAATAATAATATTATTATAGATCCTAAATCTAAATTGGATGAAGAACTTATAGTAAGACCCACTTCTGAGACAATTATTTGGCATACTTATCGTCGTTGGATTAAATCATATAGAGATTTACCTATATTGATTAATCAATGGGCTAACATAATCCGTTGGGAAATGCACACTCGTTTATTTTTACGTACTTCAGAATGTCTTTGGCAAGAAGGTCATACTGCTCATATTAATAAAGAAGAAGCTATTTTTGAAGCTAAGCAAATGTTAAATATTTATACTAATTTTATGGAAAATTATATGGCTATACCTGTAATTCAAGGAGTAAAAACAGCTCTTGAAAGATTTGCTGGAGCTGAAGAAACTTATTGTATTGAAGCAATAATGCAAAATGGTAAGGCTCTTCAAATAGGAACTTCCCATTTTTTAGGACAAAATTTTTCTAAAGCTTTTAATGTAAAATTCACTAATAATAAAGGATATCAAGAATACGTATGGGGAACATCATGGGGAATATCTACTCGTCTAATAGGTGCATTAATAATGAGTCATTCAGATGATAAAGGTCTTGTATTACCTCCTAAATTAGCTCCTATGCAAACTGTTATAATTCCAATATTCAAAAATGAAGAGCAACTTAAAAGAATTACTAAAATAGTGGGTACTATAAAAAAAACTCTTAAAGATAATAATATTAGTTTTAAATATGATGATAGAAATATTTATACTCCAGGATGGAAATTTAATGAATATGAGTTAAAAGGTGTTCCTATACGTATTAATATTGGTATAAAAGACTTAGAAAAAGGAACAGTAGAAATTGTAAGACGTGATAATTTAAACAAACAATTTGTAAATTATAATTATTTAGGAAATATAATACCTGATTTATTAACAAAAATTCAAAAAAATCTTTTTAAAAAAGCTTTAGAACGTAGAAATAATTTTATTACAAAAGTTGATGATTATAATGAATTTAAAAAAATTTTAAACGAAAAAGGAGGCTTTATTTTGGCGCACTGGGATGGTACATCGGAAACAGAAAAAAAAATCAAACTTGATACAAAAACAACTATTCGTTGTATTCCATTAAAAAAATCAAAAGAAAAAGGTAAATGTATTTATTCAGGAAAACTTTCTAATCAACGTGTTTTTTTTGCTAAAGCATATTAAAAATAATATATATTAAAAAAAAATATTAAATATGAAATTAATTACTCTTGTAAAAGAAGGTGAATCTATTGATAAAGTATTAAAAAGATATAAAAAAAAATTTGATAAAGCACGTATTATGAAAGAATTACGTGAACGACAACAATATATTAAACCTTCTGAAATTAGGAGAAATAAAATTATAAAAGCTATATATAAAGAACGTATTAAAATAAATAAACATGATTTATGATGATACAATAGCTGCTATTGCTACACCTAATGGAGTGGGTGCTATTGCAGTAATTCGTATTTCTGGGTCTATTTCTATAGAAATTGTTGACAAATTATTTAAACCAATTAATAAAAATAAAAAATTAATAAATCAACCTTCATATACTATTCATTTAGGATGGTTATATCACCAAAATAAGATTTTAGATCAGGTTATAATTTCTTTATTCAAAGCTCCAAATTCATATACTGGAGAAGATATAGTAGAAATTTCTTGTCATGGTTCTCCATATATACAAAAAAGTATTTTACAAGCTCTTATTATAAATGGTATACGTTTAGCTCGTAAGGGGGAATTTACTATGCGTGCTTTTATTAATGGTAAAATTGACCTTTCACAAGTTGAAGCTTTAGCAAATCTTATATCTTCTAAATGTGAATCCACTCATAATATAGCTATACAACATATTAAAAAAAGTTATATTACTGATATAAAGAATTTATATAAAAAAATTTTAAATTTTGCTTCATTAATTGAATTAGAATTAGATTTTTCTGAAGAAAATTTTATCATTGTCAATAGGTTAGATCTTTATAAAACTTTATATAAAGTAGAAAATCTAATAAAAGATATGAGAAATGCATTTAAATTAGGTAATGCCATTAAAGAAGGTATTTCTGTAGCAATAATAGGTAAACCTAATGTAGGAAAATCTACATTATTTAATGCATTAATAAATGCAGATGAAGCTATAATATCAGAAGTAGAAGGAACTACACGAGATGCAATAGAACATAGTATTATTATAAATGGGTTATTATTTAGATTTATTGATACTGCAGGTATACATTATACAATTAATAATTTGGAAAATTTGGGAATTAAAAAAACTTTTGAAAAAATATTAGAATCACAAATAATATTATATTTATTAGACGTTCATTCTTTTGAAGAAAAAAAAATCAACGATATTATTTATTATTTTAATAAGCATTATCCATTTAAAAAAATATTAATTATTGTTAATAAATCAGACATATGTAATATTTCTTTAAAGACTACTGAATATTTGTTTTTATTATCTGCAAAATATGGAACAAATATAAAACAATTAATTAACGCTATTATCAATTTAGTTTATAATAAAATTGTTAAAGATGATTCAATTATTACTCAAAATATATATTTTGAATCTTTAAATGGAGCATTGAAATCTATAAATTATGTAAAAAATGGGTTAGATAAAAACTTATCTGAAGATCTATTAGCCATAGATATTCGACGTGTATTAAATTATTTAGAAAAAATTATTGGTAAAATAAATAGTAACGATATATTAGAAAATATTTTTTCTCGTTTTTGCATAGGTAAATGAAATTGTTACATAACAAAAAAGGTATTATATTTGGTGCTTTAAATGAAGAGTCTATAGCTTGGAAAGTTGCTGAACGTGCTTATGAAGAAGGAGCAGATATTGTATTAAGTAATACACCTATTGCTTTAAAAAAAGGTAATATTTACAAATTATCTAAAAATACAAATTCTATAATCATTCCTGCAGATGCAACTTCTTTAAAAGATATTGAAAATCTTTTTAATAAAACAATTGAACATTTTAATGGAAAAATAGATTTTTTACTCCATTCTATAGCAATGTCTATTAATATTCGAAAGGAACGTGCATATACAAATATTGATTATAATTGGTTACAAAAAAGTTGGGATATATCTGCAGTATCTTTTCACAAAATTATGAAAATTGCATGGGATAAAGACGCTATTAATGAATGGGGGTCTATTATAGCTTTGACATTTATTGGATCTAAACGTATTTTTCATGGTTATAATGATATGGCTGATCATAAAGCATATATTGAAAGTATTGCTCGTAGTTTTGGTTATTATTGGGGAAAAAAATGTAAAGTACGTGTAAATACAGTCTCACAATCACCAACTATAACTACAGCTGGTAAAGGTATTAAAAATTTTGATATTTTTTTACGTTATGCTAATGAATTATCTCCATTAGGAAATGCATCATCTGAGGATTGTTCAAATTATATAATAACATTATTTTCGGATTTAACTAAAAAAGTTACTATGCAAAATTTATATCATGATGGAGGATTTTCTAATACAGGAATTAGTGATTCTATTATGAATAGATTATTTAATTAAATTTTTCTGGTTTCATTTGAGGAAATAATAATACTTCTTGAATAGAATTTTGCTTAGTAAGTAACATAACCAACCTATCAATACCTATGCCTATACCTGCTGTAGGTGGCATACCAAATTCTAATGAACGTATAAAATCATAATCTATATTAGATTCATTTTTATTGTAGATTTTAATCTGTTGTTTAAAACGTTCAAGTTGATCAATAGGATCATTAAGTTCAGAATAAGCATTAGCTATTTCTTGACCATTTATAATAAGTTCAAATCGTTCCGTCAAACATTTATTGTTACGATGTTTTTTAGTTAATGGACTCATTTCAATTGGATAATCAATAATGAAAGTAGGTTGTATGTAATGTTTTTCACATTTTTCACTGAAAATTTCATCTATAAGTTTACCTTTATCCATATTAGGTGTAATATCAATACCTAATTTTTTGCAATTTTTTAGCAAAGTTTCTTTATCCATTTGACTTATATCTAAATCAGTATGTTGTTGTATTGCTTCAAGTATAGGTATACGAACAAAAGGAGCTTTAAAATTAATAATATTATTATTAATTTTTATTTTATTACTTTTTATTATAGATAAAAACATATTTTCTATCATAGATTCTATAAAATCCATCATCCAATAATAGTCTTTATATGCTACATATAGTTCTAAAATAGTAAATTCAGGATTATGTATACGGTCCATCCCTTCATTTCTGAAATCCTTAGCAAATTCATAAACACCTTTAAAACCACCAACAATTAATCTTTTTAAATATAATTCATTAGCAATTCGTAGATAAAGTGGAATATTTAACGCATTATGGTAAGTTACAAATGGTTTTGCAATAGCTCCGCCAGGAATAGTCTGTAAAATAGGAGTTTCTACTTCAAGATATCCTTTTTTATTAAAATATTGTCTAATAAATTGAATAGTTTGATTACGTTTAATAAAAATATCTTTAATATGTTTATTAACTATCAGATCAACATATCTCATACGATAACGTTGTTCAGTATCAGAAAAATTATAATGTCTTTTTCCACTAGAATCAATTTTAACTTGTGGAATAGGACGTAAAGATTTAGAAAGTAAACATAATTCTTTTACATAAATAGTTATTTCTCCTAGTTTAGTTTTAAAAATAAAACCTTTTACACCAATAATATCTCCAATATCTAGAAGTTTTTTAAATATATTATATTGTGATATCTCATCTCTAATAACATAAATTTGTATACGTACGCTGCTATCATCTTGTATATCTGCAAAAAAAGTTTTTCCCATTATTCGCATACTCATTAATCTGCCAGCAATACTTATTTGTTGGCCTTCTTCATAATTTTCCAAAATTTCTTTAATTGTAATATTTACAGGATAAGTTGCTGAAGGATAAGGGTCTATTCCCAATAATAATAATTTTTTAAGTTTATTTCTGCGTATAATTTCTTGATCTGATAATTGCATTATTTATTTTTAAAACAAATTTAATATTAAATATGTTAAAAAAAGTTATCTTTTTTAAAGATTTAGGTCTTAAAGATTATTACGAATCATGGATATATCAAAAAAAACTTTTTAAAAATATTATTAATCAAAAAATTAGTAAAAACATAATAAAAAATTATCTTTTATTTGTTGAACATCCCCATGTCTATACATTAGGTAGAACTGGAAATTATAAACATTTATTATTGGATAAAAGTTTTTTAAAAAATTTAGGTGCTACTTTTTATAAAACTGATAGAGGAGGTGATATAACATATCATGGACCTGGTCAATTAGTAGGTTATCCTATTTTAGATATGGAAGTTTTTTTTAAAGATATTAATAAATATTTACGTTATCTTGAAGAAGTAATAATACAGACTTTACGTATTTATGGTATAAAAGGTTTATGTTCAAAAGGAGAAACAGGAGTTTGGTTGGATGTTGGAAAACCATATACACGTAAAATTTGCGCAATTGGAATTCGTATTAATCGTTGGGTAACTATGCATGGTTTTGCTTTAAATATAAATACAGATTTACGATATTTTAATTATATAGTTCCTTGTGGAATTCATGATAAATCAGTAACTTCATTAGCAAATGAATTACATTGTAATATAGATATGGATGATGTTAAAAACGAAGTAAAAAAAGCTTTTCAAAAAGTTTTTAACGTAAAATTAATTAATATTAGAAATTAATGTTTCGATATTATCATATTCATTTTCAGTACCTAAAATCATATTTTTTATTAAAATTTTATTTCTTTCAATTTCTTTTTTTCCTATGCTTATTATAAATGGGATACGTTTTTTATTAGCATATTCTAATTGTTTTTTTATTTTAATAGGTTGTGGATATAATTCAGAAGATATATTTTTTGATCTCAATATTTTAATTAATTTATAAGCGTATATAGCCTCTGAATTACCAAAATTTATAAATAAAATTTTGGTATAATATTTAATAATGTTTTTAAATAATTTTAATTCTTGCATAAGAAGACATATTCTATCTAATCCAAAAGAAATACCTACTCCTGAAATATTCGTATTCAATCCGAATATATGTGGAAGTTTATCATAACGTCCTCCACCACCAATAGCAATAAAATCTTTATTTTTAGGCATAACTTCAAATACAATTCCAGTATAATAATTTAACCCCCTAACTAAATTGAGATTAAATTCTAAACTTGCATTTAATCCAATTTGTTGTATTGTATTATAAATGAATTTAATATCTTTTATTCCATTTGTTCCTATATTAGAAAAGGTTAATTTTTTAGAAAAAAATTCTATTTTTTCTTTAAAAGTTCCTTTAAATAAAAAAAACGGTTCTATATATTTTATAATATTATGAGGAATACCTTTATCTAAAAGTTCTTTTTTTACTCCTTCTAATCCAATTTTATACCATTTATCTAAAGCTATAAAAATATTATTCCAATAATTATTATCTATGTTACATATTTCTAATAATCCTGTAATAATTTCTTTGTGATTAATTATAATTAATATTGGTATATTTAATTTAGTAAATATTTCATCATAAAGTTGAATTAATTCTATTTCTTGCCATAAATATTTAGATCCTATAATATCTGCATCACATTGGTAAAATTCTCTAAAACGACCTTTTTGAGGTTTATCTGCTCTCCATACAGGTTGGATTTGATATCTTTTAAAAGGAAATATTATATCATGTTTATTCATAACTACATATCTAACAAAAGGTACAGTTAAATCATATCGTAGTCCTTTGTTAGATATAGCTGATAAAATATTTTTATAGTTATTTTCTTGAAATAAAGATTTATTACCCTTAATAAAGTCACCAGAATTTATAATTTTGAATATTAATTTTTCTCCTTCTTCTCCATATTTTTTTGTAAGAGTTGATATATTTTCAATTGCAGGTGTTTCTAGAGGATCAAAACCAAAATATTCAAAATTTTTTCTTATTATATCTATAATATAATTTCGTTGATTAATCTTTTCTGATGAAAAATCATGCATTCCTCTAGGAAGTGTATACATAAATTATTTATTAAAATATTTATAATATATAATACAAAAAGGTATTATTAATATAAATAATATTAAAGACCAAAAACCTGATAGAACTAGAAAGAAAAAGAATAAAAAACCTAAAAATTGTATTATTGTCATGTTAATTTTTTTATTTTATTTTAATTTATGATAAAATATAGAATTGAAAAAGATTCACTCGGTGAAGTATTAGTTCCATCAGAAAAGTATTGGGGTGCACAAACTGAACGTTCACGAAATAATTTTAAAATAGGTCCTTATATACCTTTAGAAATTATTAAAGCATTAGCTTATGTTAAAAAAGCTGTAGCTAATACAAATTATAAATTGAATGTTCTTTCTAAGAAGAAGAAAAATTTAATTAGTAAAGTATGTGATGAAATTATTGAAGGAAAACTTGATGATCAATTTCCTTTAGTTATATGGCAAACAGAAACTAATTCCAATATGAATATAAATGAAGTAATAGCTAATAGAGCACAGATATTAGATGGTAAAAAATTAGTAGATAGTAAACTTATTCTTAATCCTAATAATGATGTAAATAAATCTCAATCATCTAACGATATTTATTCTACGGCAATGAATATTGCTTCATATAAAAAATTAATAGAAGTTAGTATTCCTTGTTTAGAAAAATTACGTAATATTCTTAAACAAAAATCTGTTTCATTTAGAAATAAAAAACATGTTACATTGGCACAAGAATTTTCAGGATATGTTTCTCAATTAGATCATGGGTTAAAAGCACTTGAAAATACTTTAGAACATTTATCAGAATTAGTTATTGGAAAAAAAGTAGTTGAATATATTATAAAATATACAGGATTACCTTTAAAAACTTCAGAAAATAATGATGCTTCTTTAGTATGCTCGCATGCAGCTTTAAAACAATTAGCTATTTCCTTAATAAAAATTGCTAATGATATAATAAAACACAAAGAACTTAATCAATCTATCACTATGATATGTACACAAATTATTAGTAATGATGTTACTATTTCATGGTCCTTGCACGTATTTAAACCAGTAATAGTTTATAATTTTTTGCAATCTGCTAAATTAATAGGTGAGGCATGTATATCATTTGCTAATGATTCATTGAATCATTATATATAACTGATTTTTTAATTCTTTTAATCCTTCTTTGGTAATAGAAGAAACAAAAATATATGGTAAATCTTTAGGTATATTTTTAATAATAGATTTTTTTAAATTATTATTAATTTTATCAGATTTAGATATTACTAATATTTTTTTTTTTTCTAAAATTTTTTTGTTATAAAATTTTAGTTCATTAAATAAAATTTTATATTCATTATTATGATCATTAGTATCTGCAGGAATAATAAATATCAGTATTTTATTGCGTTCAACATGTCTAAGAAAACGATTCCCTATGCCTAGGAGTCCTGGTATATCAACTATTTTAATATTAGAATCTCTATAAGACAAAACTCCTATATTTGGGATTAAAGTAGTAAATATGTAATTAGATATTTTAGGTTTAGCATTTGTTAGCAAAGAAAGCAAAGTAGATTTACCAGAATTAGGATATCCAATTAAACCTATATCAGCTAAAATTTTTAATTCTAAAATTATCCATCCACCAACCCCTAAAATACCTTTTTGTGCGTAATTGGGTGTCTTGTTAATAGAATTTTTAAAATGACCATTACCTAGTCCCCCTTTACCACCTTTGAACAAAATATTTTCTTTATTATTTATAATTTCTAATAATATTTTTCCTTGTTCATCTTTAATTACTGTCCCTAAAGGGACATCTAAAATTAAATCTTTTCCATTAGAACCAGTCATATTATTTTTGTTACCATAACTACCATTCATTGCTTTATTGTATATTTTTTTTTTAAAATGAATAAGTGTATCAATTTGTGGGTTACCTTTTATAATAATATTTCCTCCTCTTCCACCATTTCCTCCATCAGGTCCACCTTTATAAAAAAATTTTTTTCTATAAAAATGCACTGAACCAGATCCTCCCTCTCCACTCATACAATATATTTTAATAAAATCTAAAAAGTTATTTTTTAACATAAAAATTATTTAATAATTTTTTCTAAATCATTTGAAATTTCATTTATAGTTTTTTTTGCGTTTAATTTGAAACAATTATATTTTTGTTCATAATATTTTAATACAGGAATTGTTTTTTTATTATATTCTTCAATACGTTTTTTTATAATATTCTTATCAAGATCATCATTCCTACCTCTATTTGATAATCTATTTATTAAGGTAATATCATCTATATAAAATAAAAAACATGTTATACTATTTTCAATAAAAAAATCTTTAAAGATTTTATCTAATGACTTAGCTTGTTTTAGTGTTCTAGGATATCCATCATATATTATTCCTTTTATTATTTTATTATTTATTATTTTTTCTTTTATTATATCTTTTATAAAATTTGTAATTATATCATCTGGAACTAACAAGCCGTTATTTATATAATAACTAAAATTTTGTATGTTTTTTCTAATTATATCTCCAGTAGAAAAATGAATAAATCCTAATTTATTCATAATAATTTTGGATTGTGTGCCTTTTCCACAACCTGGAGGACCTAATAATATAATATGTTTCATAATAATATAATATGTGTAATATTTTTACATATTGATACACATATCATATGCATTATTGACAGATTCAACAATAGCTTCACTCATTGTAGGATGAGGATAAATAGTTTTAATAATATCATAATTTGTAGTTTCTAATTGTCGTGCAGTTACAACTGAAGAAATTATTTCTGTTACTCCGTTACCAATCATATGACATCCTAGTAATTCACCATATTTAGTATCAAATATAACTTTTACAAATCCTGTAGTATTTCCATCAGCTACAGCTTTTCCTAAAGCATTAAAAAAGAATTTTCCTATTTTTATTTCATAACCTTTTTCTATTGCTTGTTTTTCTGTATATCCTACAGAGGCTATTTCTGGAATGCAATATGTACAATTTGGAATATTATTGTAATTTAATGGATATGTTTTTAAATTTTTGATATATTCTACGCAAGTAATTCCTTCATAGGAAGCTACATGAGCTAAAGCTGGACCTTGTATCACATCTCCTATAGCATAATAACCAGGTATATTAGTTCTATAATATTCGTCTACAATAATACGACCATCTTTAGTTTTTATACCAGTTTCTTCTAATCCAATATTTTCAGTATTTGGAATAATACCAGCTGCAGATAAAATTACTTCTGTTTCTAAAGTATGTTTTGTGCCATACTTATTATTAAATACGTTAACTTTTATTTGATCTTTATCATTGATATTAATATTTTCAATATATGAAGAAGTAAATATTTCTAGACCTTTTTTTGTAAAAACCAATTCTAATTGTTTAGATATATCTTCATCTTCTAATGGTAGAATACGATTTAAATATTCTAATATAATTACTTTAGTACCTAAAGAATTGTAAAAGTAAGCAAATTCTACACCAATTGCTCCAGCCCCTACTATTATCATTGATTTAGGCAACTTTGATAAAGTAAGTGCTTCTTTATAACCAATAATTTTATTTTTATCTTGAGGTAGATTAGGTAATATTTTAGACCGTGCTCCAACAGCTATTATAATATGTAAAGCACTATATTCTATAATATTATTATTATTATCAATCACATTTATTATTTTTCCAGGTTTAATTATAGCTTTTCCAAAGATAATTGTTATATTATTTTTTTTTATTAAAGAAATTAAACCGCTATTCATTTTATTAACTATTGCGCGACTACGTGCAATAATTTTAGATAAATCAACTTTGATATTATCAGTTGATATACCATAATCTTGGGAATGTTTCAAATAATTAAATATTTTAGCACTTTGTAATAATGCTTTTGTTGGAATACACCCCCAATTAAGACAAATACCTCCTAAATTTTCTTTTTCAATAATAGCAGTTTTTAAACCCAGTTGAGATGCACGTATTGCAGCCACATAACCACCTGGTCCACTTCCTATGACAATAAGATCAAAATTCATTAATAATTAAATTTAAAAATTTTATTATATATAAAATATAATTTTATTAATAAATTTTTTTGTATTTTAAATAAACATATTAATATATATATTCAAAATGAAATTGTACGTAGGAAATCTTCCCTATAAAACATCAGAACAAGAAATAAAAAAATATTTTGAGTCTATTGGAGAAGTAAATAGTGCAAAAATAATAACATATAAAACTAGAAGTAAAGGTTTTGGTTTTATTGAAATGTCAAGTGATGAAGCTGCTAAAGAAGCAATAAAACAACTTAATGGAACACAATTTATGGGAAGAAATATAGTAGTATCTGAAGCTAAACCCAACAAGGGAACAGGAGTTAAAAAAACCAATTACATGAGTTAAAAAAACCAATTACATGAGTTAAAAAAAAATGTTAAAACCAAACTTAAAGGGAACAGGAGTGGCATTAGTTACTCCTTTTGATGAAAAAAAATCTATTGATTTTAATAATCTTGAAAAATTAATAAATTATGTAAATGAAAATGGAGTAGATTATTTAGTCATTTTAGGTACTACAGGAGAGCCTACTTCCTTAAATAAGGATGAAAAAAATGAAGTTATTAAATTTATAAAATCAGTTAATAACAATCATAAACCTATGATTTTAGGAATTGGAGGAAACAATACTGAAATGGTAATTAGACAAATTAAAGAACAAACTAATTTATATGATTTTAAAGCAATTCTTTCTGTAGTTCCCTATTATAATCGTCCAACACAAGAAGGAATATATCAACATTTTAAGACTATTGCTGAGAATACAGATGTAAATATAATTATATATAATGTTCCATTACGCACATCTTCAAACATACTTCCTGAAACTGTTTTGCGATTAGCTAATGAATTTGATAATATTATTGGAATTAAAGAAGCTTCTGGAAACTTAACACAAATATTTAAAATAATAAAACAAAAACCAGAAGGTTTTTATGTAATATCAGGAGATGATTCATTAGTATTACCTATAATTTTTAGTGGAGGAGATGGAATTATTTCTGTATTAGCTCAAGGTTTTCCAAAACATATTTCAAATATGGTATCTTTGGCAATGAGAAATATGATTAAAGAATCATTATCTATATTCTATGAATTAGAAGATATGATAGAATTTATTTTTGAAGAAGGAAATCCGACAGGTATTAAAACATTGCTAAAGATTATAGGAATATGTAAAAATGAGGTTAGATTACCATTAGTAGAAGGAACAAAAAAATTATATCAAAAAATTTTTTCATCATATGAAAGAATAATAAATACATTAAAATAAATAATACAATAATGAGATATATTTATATATTATTTTTTATATGTTTATTTACGTCATGTAATTTTAATTTAGATTATAACAATAAATTATATGATTTATTATCATCTCCAAATTTAAATTTATATCCAAATTTTTTTTTAAAAAATGCAGAGGTTTTATACAAACAAAAAAAATATTATGAAGCTATAAAATTATATAATTTAATTTTAAATAAATTTGATAATTTAAAATTAAATATTAAAAATAATATTAAATATAAAATAGCTATGAGTTATTTTTTTCTAAAAAAATATAATATAGCAATATTACATTTTATTGATTTAAATAAATCTGAAAAAGATTTAAATAAAGCTGAAAAAGCTTTATATTTATCAGGATATTGTTATTATTTATTATCACCTGATTATTATTTAGATCAAAAAATAACATATAAAGCTATTGAAATATTTGAATTTTTTAAATTAAAATATCCTAATAGTAAGTATATAAATATAGTTAATTACTTATTAAATAATTTAAATAAAAAAATTGAAATAAAAAATTTTAAAATAGCAATTTATTTTTATAAAGTAAATCGTTATCAAGAAGCTATAATTTTTTTAAAAAATTTTATTAAAGATTTTCCTTATTCTTCTTTAAAAGAAGAAGCTTTTTTTTATATGATTATATCTCAATTTAAATTGTATAGTAATAGTACAAATAAAATAATTAAGAAAAAACTATTAGAAGAAGCTAATATTATGTATAATAAATTTATACAAGATTTTCCAAAATCTATTTATATAGAAAAAGCAAAAAAAATATATAAAAATGAAAATTTATGAAAAAAATGCTCCTATTACAACTGTAACGATTGATAGATATCAATTAGAAAAATGTGGAGAAAATATTTTTTTTATAATAAATATTTTAAATAAAAGAGCTGATCAAATTAATTATCTTCTAAAGACAGAGTTAGACAAAAAATTGGAAAAATTTAATATTGAAAATTTATATGAAAATAAAGAAATAATTGAAATTTCAAAGTTTTTTGAAAAACTACCTAAACCTACTTCTATTGCAATACAAGAATTTTTAGATGGAGAATTATTAATAAATAATATGTGACCCGGCTGGGATTCGAACCCAGGACCCTTACATTAAAAGTGTAATGCTCTACCAACTGAGCTACCAGGTCTTGAACTAAATATACTAAGATTTCAAATAAAAATAAATTTATGTTTTGTAATAAACAAAAATTAATTAGTTTTTTTTTAAAAAAAAAATTTTAGTAGCAGTTAGTGGAGGCGTAGATAGTATGGTTCTTTTACACGTATTATGCAATTTAGGTGTAACGTTAAAAGTAGCTCATTGTAATTTTAAACTTAGAGGAAAAGAGTCAGATCAAGATGAGATGTTTGTCCGTAGTGTTTGTTTAAAAAAACATATTGATTTTTATAGTAAATCATTTGATACTAATAAATATTCTATAGACAATAAACTATCTATTCAAATGTCTGCTCGTAAACTTAGGTATGATTGGTTTGAAGAATTACTTTTAATGTTAAAATATAATTATGTAGCTATAGGACATCATTTAAATGATTCTATAGAAACATTTTTTATTAATCTTATTAGAGGAACAGGAAAAAAAGGTTTATTAGGTATTTCAGAAATTAATGGCCAAATTATTCGTCCCCTTTTATCTTTTACTAAAGAAGATATTATTATATATGCAAAAGAAAACAAAATAGAATGGCGTGATGATAGTAGTAATAAAAATATAAAATATTTACGTAATAATATTCGTATACATATAGAACCTTTGATAAAAAAAATTCCTAATTTTTATAATGGATTTAGGAAAACTATTCAGAATTTATCATATGAATACTTTTTTTTAGAAAACCAATTACAAATTGTAACTAAAAATATTACTATAAAAAAATCTATTAATCCATTTATTTGGAAAATAAATATAAAAATATTAAGATCATTAGATCCAATGATTATTAATTTATTGTTTTTACCTTATGGTTTTAAAAATACAATAGATTTAATACAACTTTTAAATACACAATCAGGAAAACAATTGTTTTCAAAACATTATCGTTTAATTAAAGATAGAAATTGTATTATATTAACAGATAGATTAACAGATATAAATAAAAAAGTTTATAAGATATTTAATTTATCTACTATTAATGATCCTATTTATATGTACTTTTTAAGTTCTGTTAAAATTGAAGAATTTGCTAACGCGTCAGTAGATTTAGATATGCTTAAGTTTCCTCTTAAATTAAGAATTTGGAAAAAAGGTGATTATTTTTACCCATTAGGAATGCATAACAAAAAAAAAATAAGTAAATATTTAAAAGATGAAAAATTATCTATTTTGGAAAAAGAAAAAATTTTTTTATTGGTTAATTCAACAGAAGATATTATTTGGGTTTTAGGTAAACGTTTAGATGATAGATTTAAAGTTACTAATAATACAAAAAATGTATTAAATATTTTTATAAAATAAATGTACATTTGCATATATAAATAATAAAATTTATGAATCTTTGTAATTTTTATAATATAAAATCAAATATTCCTTCATATGTAAAAATTATAGCTGTATCTAAAAATCAACCTATTTCTAAAATAAAAGAAATTTATGATGCTGGTCAACGTGATTTTGGTGAAAATTATATTAATGAACTTGTAGAAAAATATAAATATCTTCCTAAGGATATTCGTTGGCATATGATTGGTAGATTACAAAGTAATAAAATTAAATACATTGGTAATTTTGTTTATTTAGTGCATAGTATAGAAAAAATAAAACATATTAAAATACTTAATAAAGAGGCACTAAAACATAATAGAGTTATTCAATGTTTACTTCAAATAAAAATTGCTGAAGAAAAAAAAAAGCTGGTATAACATATTTAGAAGCTATTGAAATATTCAAATCTTATGTTCATTTAAATATGAAAAACGTTAAAATTATAGGGTTAATGGGCATGGCTACTTTTAGTAAAAACAAAGACAAAATTCATGATGAATTTAAATATTTGTATCAAATATTCAATTTTTTTAATAAAAAAAACAATGAATTTAACATTATTTCTATGGGTATGAGTAATGATTATAATATTGCAATAAAATGTGGAAGTAATATGATTCGTATAGGAAATGTTATTTTTGGTGATTAAAAAGATATGAATCCACGTATTGTATTTATAGGTACTACATATTTTGCAGTAAAATCTTTAAAAAAACTAATAGAATCAGACTACTTAATATCATTAGTTGTAACAATTCCAGATAAATTTTATAGAAAAAAATTAATTGAATCAGCTGTAAAAAAATTTGCATTATTATATAGATTACCAATTCTTCAACCCAAAAATCTTAAAGATCCAACGTTTTTGAACAAATTAAAATCATATAAAGCAGATTTACAAATTGTTGTAGATTTTCGTATGTTGCCCCAACAAGTATGGTCTTTACCTATTTTGGGTACTTTTAATCTACATGCGTCATTGCTACCTCAGTATCGCGGTGCTGCACCTATACAATGGGCGATTATTAATGGAGAAACTGAAACTGGATTAACTACTTTTTTTTTAGATGATAAAATTGATACAGGAGATATTCTTTTACAAAGAAAAATTACAATAGGAATAAAAGAAACTGCTGGAAATTTATCTAATCGTATGGCATATATGGGATCTGATCTAGTTATTGATACTTTAAAAGGACTTGTAAATAAAAATATAAAAGCGATACCTCAAAAGAAAGAGTATAATTTAAAAATGGCTCCAAAAATATATAAAAAAGATTGTCGTATTGATTGGAATCTTTCTATAGATTTTATTTTTAATAAAATACGTGGTTTGAGTCCTTATCCTACTGCTTGGACTATATTATATTTAGATGAATATCCTTTACAATTTAAAATTTATAGTGCTGATATTATAAAACAAATACATAATAAATATATTAAAGAAATAATTATAACTAAATCATCGCTAAATATAGCTGTTAAAAATGGGTTTATTATGATTCTAGAAGGACAAATAGAAGGTCGTAAAAAAATGTGTGCAATAGATCTTATAAATGGATTAAAAAATAAAAAAAAATTATTTATTGAATAATTTTATTAAAAATATTATTTTATATACGTTAAATATTTTTTTAATTTAAATAATTATGAACAAAACTGAATTAATAGATATTATTTCTGCAAAAACGGGAACAACAAAAGTTATTACTAAAAATATTATTGAAGCATTTATTTCTAGTGTTAAAGATAGCTTATGCAATGGAGAACGAATAAGTTTAGTTGGATTTATTACACTTTTTGTTGGAGAACGAAATGCAAGAACTGCTATAAATCCTAGAACCAAAGTTAAAATTTTTATTCCTAAAAAGAAAGTTGTTAAAGTTAAAATAGGAACTGAATTAAATAATATGATAAATAAATAAGTTATTATAGTTTGTCTGAATTATAAGCTATTTTAATAGCATCAATCATTTCTTTAATATTACCATTCATAAATGATTCTAAATTATATATGGATTTGTTTATTCTATGATCAGTAACTCTATCTTGAATATAATTGTAAGTACGTATCTTATATGATCTTTCACCTGTATTTATTAAACATTTTCTTTCATTAGATCGTTCTGTTATTTTTTTGTTAAGTTGCATTTGATAAACTCTAGAGTATAATATTGTCATAGCTTTTTCCAAATTTTTATGTTGTGAACGTTGATCCTGACAT
Source organism: Candidatus Bostrichicola ureolyticus (assembly GCA_029851125.1). NCBI lineage: Bacteria > Pseudomonadati > Bacteroidota > Flavobacteriia > Candidatus Bostrichicola > Candidatus Bostrichicola ureolyticus. Next base: position 49,070 of record CP100319.1, read on the forward strand.
TCTGCTACTATACCACTAGGTATATGAGTTAAACGCACTGCAGATTCTGTTTTATTTACATGTTGTCCACCTGCTCCACTAGATCTAAAAGTATCTCTTTTTATTTCTGTTGGATTGATTTCAAAATCAATTTTTTTTATTTCAGGTAAAACTACTACAGTAACAGTAGATGTATGTATACGTCCTTTAGATTCAGTTTTAGGAATTCTTTGTACTCTATGGACACCTGATTCAAATTTTAATGTTCCATAAACTCCATTTCCATAGACACCTAAAATAACCTCCTTATATCCTTTTATAGCGGATTTTTGTAAATTAAGTATTTCAATTATCCAACCCATATATTTAAAATACATTGTATACATTCTAAAAATATCTTCTACAAAAATACAAGCTTCATCTCCTCCAGTTCCAGCACGTAATTCCAAAATAACGTTGTTATCATCTTTAGATAATTTAGGCGATAACAAATGTTTAATTTGTTTTTCAATATTAGATAATGCTATTAAAGCATCATTTTTTTCAGATTTAGCTATTTCTTTTATTTCTATATCTTCGTATTTTGACGATAAGATTTTATCAGCTTCATATATAAGTTTTTTTTTATTTTTATAGTTTTGGTAAACTTCCATTATTTTTTCTAATTCTTTATATTTTTTTGCAATAATTATGTATTTTTCTTGATCATATATAGGATTTTTGATTATATCAGATAATTTATAAGATAATTCATTAAATTTTTTTTGAATAGCTTGTAATTTTTCTATTAAAAATGTTTCCATGCAAATCAGAATTATATAATTATATTAATTATATTAAAGAATAATCAAATTTAAAGGGTTTTATTAATTTTAATTAACCTAACTAATGTTTAATATCAATGAATTAAAAGGTAAAAAATTATTTGAATTACAAAAACTTGCTAAGTCATTAAAATTAAAAAATTATACTCAGCTTAGGAAAAATGATCTATTACAAATAATTATAGAAAATATAAAAAAAACAGAATACTCTAAAAAAAATAATAATAATGGTTTTTATAAAAAATATTCAGAATCTTATAATAAACGAAAATTAGAAGGAATTGTCCTTAGTGAAGGAGTATTAGAAATTATGCCTGAAAATAATTACGGTTTTTCCAGATCTTATGATTATAATTATCTTGCATCACCAAATGATGTTTATGTTTCTCAATCTCAAATTAAATTATTTGGTCTTAAAACTGGTGATACAATAAAAGGTGAAGTACGTCCACCTAAAGATGGAGAAAAATATTTACCTTTAATAAGGATTCTAGAAATTAATGGACTTACGCCTTCATCTATTAGAGATAGAGCTTCTTTTGAACATTTAACTCCTTTATTTCCAAATGAAAAATTCAAATTAGCTGAAAAAAATGCTACATTATCAACACGAATAATAGATTTATTCACTCCTATAGGTAAAGGACAACGTGGTATGATCGTAGCTCCTCCAAAAACTGGAAAAACTACATTATTAAAAGAAATAGCTAATGCTATTGCTGCAAATCATCCAGAAGTATATCTAATTATATTACTTATAGATGAACGTCCAGAGGAAGTAACTGATATGCAACGGAGTGTTAAAGCTGAAGTTATTGCTTCAACTTTTGATGAACCAGCTGAAAGACATGTAAAAGTAGTTAATATAGTTTCAGAAAAAGGAAAAAGAATGGTAGAATGTGGTCATGATGTATGTATTTTAGCAGATTCTTTAACTCGTATGTCTCGTGCATTTAATACTGTAGCTCCAGCATCTGGTAAAATTCTTTCAGGAGGTATAGACGCAAATGCTTTGCATAAGCCTAAAAGGTTTTTTGGTGCAGCTAGAAATATAGAAAATGGTGGATCTTTAACTATTATTGCTACTGCTTTGATAGATACTGGATCTAAAATGGATGATGTAATATTTGAAGAATTTAAAGGTACTGGAAATATGGAATTACAATTAGATAGAAGAATATGTAATAGAAGAATTTATCCTGCTATAGATTTAGTTGCTTCTAGTACTAGAAAAGACGATCTTTTGCTTGATGCTAATACATTACAAAGAATGTGGATTTTGCGAAAACATCTTTCTGATATGAATTCTACAGAGGCTATGGAATTTTTAATATCTCGTATTATTAAAACTAATAATAACATAGAATTTTTAAATTCTATGAATAGCTAAGAATGCATTTTTAATTTTATTTGAAATAATTAATAATTTATCCTTTGATAATGATTTTCTTAAAGAAAAATCTAAATCACTTTCTTTATCCATAGGTATTAAATGTACATGCGCATGAGGTATTTTAAATCCCATTACAACTAAACCTATACGTTGACATGATATTGCTTTTTCTATGCTTAAAGCTACCTTTTTTACAAAAATCATTAATTGTGAAAACTCTTTGTCTTCAATTTTAAAGAAATTATTTATTTCTTTTTTAGGAATAACTAAAGTATGTCCAATTTTTATAGGATAAATATCCAAAAATGCTAAATGATTTTTATCTTCAGCTACTTCATAAGCATGAATATTTTTGTTAATTATTTGTGTAAATATTGAAGACATTATTATTTTATTTCTAATATTTCGTAATCTATAATAGTATTATTAGGCAATTTTATATGAGCTATTTCACCAACTTTTTTGCCTAATAATCCTAAAGAAATAGGAGTATTTATAGATATTTTTCCAAATTTAATATCTGCTTCGTATTCAGGCACCAAAGTATATATGTGTTCACTACCATGTTTTATATTTTTTATTTTTACAGTAGATAATATAAAAACTTTATCTTTTTTTAGTTTAGAACTATCTATTATACGGACATTAGATAACTTTTGTTTTAGTTTTTTAATATGTAATTCTAAAATAAATTGTGCTTCTTTTGCAGCATTGTATTCAGCATTTTCTGATAAATCTCCTTTTTCACGTGCTTCAGCTATTTGTGATGATATTCGTCTACGTTCAATATTTTCTAAATGTTCTAACTCTTTACATAATTTGTTTAATCCTTCTTTAGTTAAATAAATCATATAATCATATTTATAAATAAATTAATATATACAATATTTTTTTTTTATATTTATATAAATTTTATAAATTTTTGTAGTTATTTAGTACAGGTATTTATAATAATTTTTTTAGATATGGCAAATAATAAATCATCTATAAAAAGAATACGCAAGAATAAAATTATACGATTGCGTAATAAGTATTATCATAAGTCTACACGTACAGCAATCAAAAAATTTAAAAATGATACTGATAAGTATTCTACTATTGTATCAATGTTAGATAAATTATCTAAAAAAAATATTATACATAGAAATAAAGCTGCTAGATTAAAAAGTAAATTAGCTAAAATGATAAAGGCCCATTCGTCTATTGGTTAGGACATCAGATTTTCATTCTGAAAAGAGGGGTTCGATTCCCCTATGGGCTACGAAATTGATCCATATCATTTTCAAAGAAGCTGAAATTCAATCAGAAGAAAAAATAATTATTCCATGTGTTGGTAGTTTGCTTTAAAAAAAAAGGATAATCTACCTTACTTGTAAATTAAATTTTAAAATATTTATTGTTTTTGTACAGCAGCTATTAAGGTATTTTTTAAAAGCATTGAACGAGTTATTGGACCTATTCCACCTGGAACTGGTGTAAGACAAGAAGCTTTATTATATACACTATCAAAATCGACGTCTCCTAATAGTTTATATCCTTTTGGACTAGTACTATCTTTTACCATACTAATTCCTACATCTATTAATATAGCTGATTTTTTTATCATATTAGATTTTAAAAATTTAGGAACACCTAATGCAGTAATGATAATATCAGCTTGACGAGTATGATATGCTACTTCTTGTGTATAACTATGAGTTAGTGTAACTGTACTATTACCAGGGGATTTTTTCCTAGCCATTAAAATGCTTATTGGCATTCCTACAATTCTACTACGTCCAACAATAACTATATGTTTTCCTTGAGTATTTATTTTGTAATAATTTAGTAATGTCAATATACCCATAGGTGTAGCTGGTATGAAAGTTTTCATTCCAAGAGTCATTTTTCCTATATTTAAAGGATGAAATCCATCAACATCTTTATCAGGATCAATAGCAATTATAATATTTTCTTTATTAATATTTTTAGGTAATGGCAGTTGAATAATTAAACCATCTAATGATGTGTCTATGTTAAAATCTTTAATTATTTTAATTAATTTTTTTTCAGTTATTGTATTAGGTAAGTGTAAAAAAGAAGATTTAAATCCTACACTTTTACAGTCTTTAATCTTATTATTTACATAAGTAATACTAAGATTGTCGTTACCCACTAAAATAGTGGCTAAATGAGGAGTACGTTGTCCTTTTTTTTTCATACATAATACTTTTTTATTGATTTGGTTACGTATTTTTTTTGCTATTATATTTCCATATAAAATTTTTGTCATTATAAAATCATTTTATCCATTTTTATTGTAAGATCAATAAATTCTGCATAAGAAAGTTCTTCAGCTCTTTTTTCTAAAATTTTTAAAATATTTTTATTTATAGGTTTTAAATATAATGGTTTTAATGCATTAAATAACTTTTTTCTTCTTTGATTGAAAGCAGTTTTTACTAATTTAAAAAATAATTCTTCATTACAATTTAAATATTTTGTTTTTCTAATTAATCTAATTACAACAGATTCTACTTTTGGTTTTGGAATAAATACATTTTTTGTTACAGTAAAAAGATATTCTACATTATAAAATGTTTGTACAAGTACTGAAAGAATACCGTATATTTTATTTCCATGTTTAGTGACTATACGTTCAGCTACTTGTTTTTGAAACATACCTATGCATTCTGGTATATATTGTCTATATTTTAATATATGAAATAAAATTTGAGAAGAAATATTATATGGAAAATTTCCAATAATTGCAAAATTATTTAAATTTTTAGGGTTCCATTTTAAAAAATTATCGTGAATAATCCTATTATTTAAATTAGGAAAATTTTTTTTTAAATAAAAAATGTATTCATTATCTATTTCTATTAAATATAAATCATTACATCTTTTTAACAAGTAATTACTAAGTGCTCCTGTACCAGCTCCAACTTCTACTACAGTATTATATCCTATAAATGAAAGACTATTGACAATTTTATTTGCAATATTTTTATCTTTTAAAATATGTTGTCCAAGATATTTTTTAGTTCTTAACATCTTTATTTAATTATATATATTATATAATAAATAATTTTTTATGAAAATCATTAGTTACAATGTAAATGGTATTCGTTCAGCTATAAATAAAGGTTTAGTTAAATGGATTAATATGACTAATCCAGATATACTTTGTATACAAGAAATTAAAGCTTATAAAGATCAGATTAATTTAAATCTATTTGAAGGATATTATCATTATTGGTTTTCAGCAAAAAAAAAAGGTTATAGTGGAGTTGGGATACTATCAAAAAAAAAACTACATAATATAGAATATGGTATTGGTTATATTGACTGTGAAGGAAGAGTAATACGAGCTGATTTAGATCAAATTTCTATTATTAATATATATATTCCATATGGTTCAGAATCACGATTGAAAATTAAAATAAACTTTATGAAATATTTATTAAGATATATTATGGATCTAAAAAAATATAAAAAATTGATAATTTGTGGTGATTATAATATTTGTCATCAAGAAATAGATATATATGATCCAAACGTATCAATTTCGGGTTTTCTTCCTATAGAGAGAGATTGGATTACAAAATTAATTAATTTAGGTTTTATTGATAGTTTCCGTTTTTTTATAAAAGATCCTTATCATTATAGTTGGTGGAGCTATAGAGGTAATGCACGTGCAAAAAATAAAGGTTGGCGTATTGATTATAATATGGTTGACAATACTTTAAAAAATAAAATGAATAAAGCATCAATTTTATACGAAGTACAATACTCTGATCATTGTCCAGTTATGTTAGATATAAATATATAAAATGTCTAGATATACTGTAACTGCTGCTATGTTATATGCAAATGGTCCTATACACATAGGACATTTAGCCGGTGTTTATATTCCTGCTGACATTTTTGTCCGTTATCTTAGACGAAAAAACAAAGATGTTATTTTCATATGTGGTTCTGATGAACATGGAGTGCCTATAATGATAGGAGCTCAAAAAGAAGGTATTAGTCCAAAAAAAATCGTAGATAAATACCATTTTATTATAAAAAATAGTTTCAATGCTTTTGGTATAAGTTTTGACAATTATTCACGTACTACTGATAGTATGCATCATAAAACTGTTACTAATTTTTTTAAGCATCTTTATGAGAAAAAAATTTTTGTTGAAAAAATTTCTAAACAATTTTATGATGATAAAATTGGAAAATTTTTAGCAGATCGTTATATATTAGGTAATTGTCCATATTGTAATAATAAAAAAGCTTATGGAGATCAATGTGAAAAATGTGGAGCTGTTATTAATTCTGAAGATTTAATTAATCCTATATCTGCTTTAAGTGGACATATTCCTATTATGAAAAATACTAAACATTGGTATTTACCTTTAGATAAATATCAGGATTTTTTAGAAAAATGGATTAATAACAAAAAATTTTGGAAACCTAATGTTTATGGTCAAGTAAAATCATGGTTATGCCATGGTTTAAAATCAAGATCTATTACCAGAGATTTAGATTGGGGTGTTCCTGTACCGTTAAATAACGCAAAAGGAAAAGTTTTATATGTGTGGTTTGATGCTCTGATAGGATATATATCTTCAACAATAGAATGGGCAGAACGTGAAGGAAAAGATTGGGTTCCTTATTGGAAAAATGATAATACTACTCTTATACATTTTATTGGTAAAGATAATATAGTATTTCACTGTATCGTTTTTCCAGTAATGTTAAAAGCACATTGTGAATATATTCTTCCCGAAAATGTAATTGCAAATGAGTTTCTCAATTTAGAAAATAAAAAAATATCAACGTCTAGAAATTGGGCTGTGTGGCTACACGAATATTTGAAAGATTTTCCAAATCAACAAGATTCATTACGTTATATTCTTACTATTAATATGCCTGAAACTAAGGATAATAATTTTAATTGGAAAGAGTTTCAAATACGTATTAATTCAGAATTAGTATCTGTATGGGGTAATTTTGTTTACCGTATTATGGTAATAACTTGGAAGTATTGTGAAGGAAAAGTCCCCCAACCACAATCTATTTCTGAGTACGATTGTAAAATATTAGAATTAATAAAAACCTATCCATATAAAATAGGTTATATGATAGAACATTATCGTTTTAGAGATGCTTTAATTAATTTTATGACTTTAGTTAGATTAGGTAATAGATATTTAACAAATAGAGAACCTTGGAAAATTTCTGATTTTCATCAAAAAAATATTATATATACTGCTTTACAAATATTAGGAATGCTAAGTCAATTAGCTGAACCTTTTTTTCCTAATACTACAAAAATATTGTTATATGCATTACATTTGAAACTTTATTCATGGAATGATTTAGAAAAAATAGAAATTTTACCTCCTGAACATCAACTTGGAAAACCTATTTTATTATTTAAACTAATAGAAGATTCCGACATAGAAAAACAACTTTATAAGTTAAATAAAAAAAAAATATAAAAGGTATGGGCAGCGACTTACTCTCCCATAAATAATTTACAGTACCATCAGCGCTAATGAGCTTAACTTCTCTGTTCGGAATGGAAAGAGGTGATCCTCATTGCTTAACCACCCAATCCCTTTTATTTTATAATTTTATATTGACATATTAAAGTAAATAAAACTAAATAATAATTAGCAGAAGTTTACGGGTAATTAGTACTACTAAGCTATGACATTACTGCCTTTACACTTATAGCCTATCAACGTTGTAATCTTCAACGACCCTTAAAAGAAGCCTAATCTTGTGGTTGGTTTCGCACTTAATATGCTTTCAGTGCTTATCTCTTCCGAACGTAGCTACTCAGCAATGCACCTGGCGATACAACTGATATACCATAGGTTCGTCCAACTCGGTCCTCTCGTACTAGAGTTAGCTCCACTCAAGCTTCTAACGCTCGCAATAGATAGGGACCGAACTGTCTCACGACGTTCTAAACCCAGCTCGCGTACCACTTTAAATGGCGAACAGCCATACCCTTGGGACCTACTTCAGCCCCAGGATGTGATGAGCCGACATCGAGGTGCCAAACACCGCCGTCGATATGAACTCTTGGGCGGTATCAGCCTGTTATCCCCGGAGTACCTTTTATCCGTTGAGCGATGGCCCTTCCATACAGAACCACCGGATCACTAAGACCTACTTTCGTACCTGCTCGACTTGTCGGTCTCGCAGTCAAGCACCCTTATGCCATTGCACTCAACACACGCTTACCAAACGTGATGAGGGTACCTTTGGAAGCCTCCGTTACTTTTTAGGAGGCGACCACCCCAGTCAAACTACCCACCACGCATTGTCCTTGTTACCAAGTTAGATTCTAAATAAATAAAGGGTGGTATTTCAAGGACGACTCCACATTACCTGACGATAATGCTTCAAAGTCTTCCACCTATCCTACACATTATTTACCCAAAATCAATACGAAGTTATAGTAAAGGTTCACAGGGTCTTTTCGTCCCATTGCGAGTAACCGGTATCTTCACCGATACTACAATTTCACCGAGCTCACGGCTGAGACAGTATCCAGATCGTTACACCATTCGTGCAGGTCGGAACTTACCCGACAAGGAATTTCGCTACCTTAGGACCGTTATAGTTACGGCCGCCGTTTACTGGGGCTTCAGTTAGGAGCTTTGCCTAAGCTAACCCCCTTCTTTAACCTTCCAGCACCGGGCAGGTGTCAGACCCTATACATCATCTTTTGATTTAGCAGAGTCCTGTGTTTTTGATAAACAGTCGTCTGGATCTCTTCGCTGCGGCCTACCTAATGGTAGGCGACTTTTATTCCGAAGTTACAAGTCTATTTTGCCTAGTTCCTTAGCCGTGAATCACTCGAGCACCTTAGGATACTCTCCTTGACTACCTGTGTCGGTTTTGGTACGGGTTGCTTCTATTTAAGCTTAGAGGTTTTTCTTGGAAGTCATTACCTGGACTATCCATATACATATGTATATGGTACTATCGTAGTTGAGCAAATTATACGTATTTGACTATATAATTTATACCTAGCTACTTCAACGTGCACTTCCATCCGCACGCGCCAGTATCACTACTCCGTCACCCCATCGCAATAAAAGCAAGTAGCGGAATATTAACCGCTTATCCATCGGTTACACCTTTCGGTTTTACCTTAGGCCCCGACTAACCCTCAGTTGATTAACATAGCTGAGGAATCCTTAGTCTTTCGGTGTGCAGGTTTCTCGCCTGCATTATCGTTACTTATACCTACATTTTCTTTTGTAAAAACTCCACTAAATTTCTCAATTTAGCTTCAACGTTATTACAATGCTCCCCTACCGATCTTACGATCCCATAGCTTCGGCGATATACTTATGCCCGATTATTATCCGCGCTAAATCGCTAAACTAGTGAGCTGTTACGCACTCTTTAAATGAATAGCTGCTTCCAAGCTAACATCCTAGCTGTCAATGCAATATAACTTCGTTTAATTCAACTTAGTATATACTTAGGGGCCTTAGCTGTTGGTCTGGGTTCTTTCCCTCTCGGACATGGACCTTAGCACCCATGCCCTCACTACCATGAAACATATTATAGCATTCGGAGTTTGTCAAGAATTAGTAGGCGATGAAGCCCCTTCATCTAATCAGTTGCTCTACCTCTATAATATTTAACATGATGCTGCACCTCAATGCATTTCGGGGAGTACGAGCTATCTCCGAGTTTGATTGGCCTTTCACCCCTACCCACAGGTCATCCGAAAACTTTTCAACGTTTACCAGTTCGGTCCTCCACTATGTGTTACCATAGCTTCAACCTGCCCATGGGTAGATCACTCGGTTTCGCGTCTAATTCTACCGACTAAAACGCTTTATTAAAACTCGCTTTCGCTTCGGCTACACAGCTTAACTGTTTAACCTTGCCGGTAAAATTAACTCGTAGGTTCATTATGCAAAAGGCACGTCGTCACCCCACTAAAGGGCTCCGACCGCTTGTAAGCACATGGTTTCAGGATCTATTTCACTCTTCTATTCGAAGTTCTTTTCACCTTTCCCTCACGGTACTAGTTCACTATCGGTCTCTGAGTAGTATTTAGTCTTACCAGATGGTCCCGGTAAATTCAGACAGGATTTCACGTGTCCCGCCTTACTTAAGAGTACTACTAGGTATTAATTATATTTTGTCTACAGGATTATCACCTTCTATGATTGATTTTTCCAAATCATTCTACTATATAATTAATATCCATAATATTGTAGTTCTTATAACCCTACTATGGTTTTTAACCCATAGTAGTTTAGACTTTTCCATTTTCGCTCGCCACTACTAACGGAATCACTATTGTTTTCTTTTCCTCTAGGTACTAAGATGTTTCAGTTCCCTAGGTTAACTCCATTTTTGATGGTGTCATATCTTCAATATGACAGGTTTCCCCATTCGGAAATCTACGGATTAATTCGTATTTGCCGATACCCGTAGCTTATCGCAGCTTATCACGTCCTTCATCGTCTCTCAGAGCCAAGGCATCCACCATGTGCCCTTAATTACTTCATACTATATTTTCAAAAAAAAATCAATGAAAATTTTGGTTACTTACTTATTTAATTTTATTTACTATATATGTCAAAGAACTTATAGTGGAGAATATCGGATTTGAACCGATGACCTCCTGATTGCAAAACAGGCGCTCTAACCAACTGAGCTAATTCCCCTTTTTTATTTTTACGTAGTCTCGCGCGGATTTGAACCGCGGACCTCTACATTATCAGTGTAGCGCTCTAACCAACTGAGCTACGAGACTCTCTAAAAAAAAAGAGGAGTCTGTATATAAATTAAAACTATGAAAAAAATCCTTTTGAAAAAGATTTTTTCTCGAAAGAATGAGATATTCCAGCCGCACCTTCCGGTACGGCTACCTTGTTACGACTTAGCCCCAGTCATTGATCTTACTCTAAGCAGTTCCTTTTACGGTTACCGATTTTAAGTATTATCAACTTCCATGGCTTGACGGGCGGTGTGTACAAGGCCCGGGAACGTATTCACCGCGCCATTGCTGATGCGCGATTACTAGCGATTCCAGCTTCATAGAGTCGAGTTGCAGACTCCAATCCGAACTTAGATCGGTTTTCGAGATTTACTCCTAGTTACCTAGTGGTTGCCCTTTGTACCGACCATTGTAGCACGTGTGTAGCCCAAGATATAAGGGCCGTGATGATTTGACGTCATCCTCACCTTCCTCACGACTTTCGTCGGCAGTCTTGTTAAAGTCCCCGACATTACTCGATGGCAATTAACAACAAGGGTTGCGCTCGTTTAAGGACTTAACCTAACACCTCACGGCACGAGCTGACGACAACCATGCAGCACCTTGTACTCCGTCCGAAGAACTAAATTGTTTCCAATTTATTCGTAGTACATTTAAATCTTGGTAAGGTTCCTCGCGTATCATCGAATTAAACCACATGCTCCACCGCTTGTGCGGGCCCCCGTCAATTCCTTTGAGTTTCAATCTTGCGATCGTACTCCCCAGGTGGATCACTTATCACTTTCGCTTAGCCACTGAAAAATATATTATCCAATAGCTAGTCGACATCGTTTACGGCGTGGACTACCAGGATATCTAATCCTGTTTGCTCCCCACGCTTTCGTACCTCAGCGTCAGTATATAATTAGTAACCTGCCTTCGCGATTGGTGTTCTGTGTGATATCTAAGCATTTCACCGCTACACCACACATTCCAGTTACTCCATTATAACTCTAGTTTAATAGTATCAATAGCCCTTTTAACAGTTAAGCTGTAAGATTTCACTACTGACTTAATAAACCGCCTACGCACCCTTTAAACCCAATAAATCCGGATAACGCTTGTATCCTCCGTATTACCGCGGCTGCTGGCACAGAGTTAGCCGATACTTATTCTCACAGTACCTTCAATTTTCTATACATAGAAAGTTTTATTCCTGTGTAAAAGCAGTTTACAACCTATATGGCCTTCATCCTGCACGCGGCGTGACTGGTTCAGAGTTTCCTCCATTGACCAATATTCCTCACTGCTGCCTCCCGTAGGAGTCTGGTCCGTGTCTCAGTACCAGTGTGGGGGATCACCCTCTCAGGCCCCCTACTGATCATTGTCTTGGTAAGCCATTACCTTACCAACTAACTAATCAGACGCACGCTCATCTTTTGCTGCAAAATTACTAAGCTTTAATAATTATGTTATGCAACATTATTATATTATAGAACATTAATCTAAGTTTCCTTAGGCTATTTTCTTGCAAAAGGTAGATTACGTACGTGTTACTCACCCGTTCGCCGGTCGCCATCAAATAAATAAATTTATTTATGTTGCCCCTCGACTTGCATGTGTTAAGTCCGCCGCTAGCGTTCATCCTGAGCTAGGATCAAACTCTTCGTTGTATTTTTAATAAATATTTATGATCCTTTTCAAAGGAATTTTTTTCAAAGTTTTAAAGAACAATTTTTTTAATAAAAAAAAAATAAAAATTATTTTTATATAAATTTTTATTTTTTTTTTATATTGTATATAAATATACAAATTTTTTTTTAAAAATCAATAATAATAATTTTTTTTTTAATGAAAACTTCAGATTTTAATTTTGAAATTCCTAAAGAATTAATTGTAGATAAACCTACTGAAGAACGTGATGAATCACGTTTAATGGTTATACACAAAGATACAAGAAAAATTGAACATAAATATTTTAAAAATATAATTGATTATTTTAATGAAGGTGATGTAATTATTCTTAATAATACTAAAGTATTTCCTGCTAGATTATATGGTATAAAAGAAAAAACAGAAGCTAAAATAGAAGTTTTTTTACTTAGAGAATTAGATAAAAAAAAAAGAATATGGGATATTTTAGTTGATCCAGCTAGAAAAGTACGTATAGGAAATAAAATACATTTTTCAAAAAAATTTGATAATAATGATATTAAATTAATTATTGAAATTATTGATAATACTACTTCACGAGGAAGAATTGGACGGTTTAATTCTGATATTCCATATGATGAATTTATTAATAAAATAAAAAATATAGGAGAAACTCCTTTACCAAAATATATAAAACGTAATCCTGATAAAAATGATATAGAAAGATATCAAACTATTTATGCAAAAATAGAAGGTTCTGTATCTACTCCATCTGCTGGTTTACATTTTTCTAAAAATTTATTAAAAAAATTAGAAATAAAAGGTATTAAAATATGTGAAATAACATTACATATAGGTTTAGGTAATTTAATTTTAATTGAAGTTGAAGATATATCTAAACATAGAATGGAGACTGAACAATTTTTTATTTCTAAAAAAACTTGTGATATTATAAATAATGCAATTATAAATAATAAACGTATTTGTGCTGTTGGTTCATCTTCAATAAGAGCTATCGAAAGTTCTTGTAATATACTACCCAAATCTTTAAAACCTATTAATGGTTGGACTAGTAAATTTATTTTTCCTAATTATGATTTTAAAATTGTTAATTCTATGATTACTAATTTTCATATGCCAAAATCTACATTATTAATGTTGGTAGTAGCTTTTGCAGATTATAATTTAATTATGGAAGCTTATAATTTAGCTATTAAAGAAAATTATAGATTTTTTTCATATGGAGATGCAATGCTTATTTTATAATAAAATATTTTGTAGGATATGGATGATATTTTAAAAAAAATTAAATATCCTATTCTTGAAGAATTAAAAATTTTTGAAAAAGAATTAATTACTTTTAGTAATACTAAAATCACATTATTAAATAATATTACAAATTTTGTTTTAAATAAGAGAGGTAAATTAATTAGACCTATAATTATATTTTTAGTAGCTAAAATGTTAAATGGTAATATTAATAAAAAAACTTATTTATTAGCTTTAATAATTGAAATTCTACATATTGCTACTCTTATACATGATGATGTAATAGATAATAGTAATATTAGAAGAGGATTTTTTTCACTTAAAGCTCTTTGGAAAAATAAAATTGCTGTTTTAACTGGAGATTATTTAATAAGTAATTGTTTATTATTAGCTATAAAACATAATTATTATGATTTAATCAATATAATATGTAATACAATTATAAAAATGAGTGAAGGAGAATTTTTACAAATAGAAAAATACAGGATATTAAATAATGTTACTGAAAATATTTATAATAAAATTATTTATTATAAAACAGCTCTTCTTATTGGAATTTGTTGTGAAGGCAGTGCATATTCAATAAATGAAAATAAAAATACTATTATAGATATGAAAAAATTTGGTGAATTAATAGGAATGGCTTTTCAAATTAAAGATGATTTACTTGATTATGAATCAAATAATAATGTTTTAGGAAAACCAATTTTTATGGATTTAAAAGAAAAAAAAATAACATTACCATTAATTTATACACTAAAAATTTGCTCTGATAAAGATAAAAAAAAATTAAATTTATTAATTAATAATTGTTATTATAATAAGAATATAAATTATGTTAATAATAACATAAATAATATTATTAATATTGTTAATAAATATGGAGGAATTAATTATGCTAAAAATAGAATGATTTTTTTTCATAAAAAAGCTTTAAAAATTTTAAATAAATATCCTAATAATAATATTAAAAATTCTCTTAAAGAATTAACATATTTTATAATTGAAAGAAAAAATTAAATATATTTATTTACAATATTATTACGTTTAATTTTTCCTGAATTTGTTTTTAAAAATTTTTCAATAAAAACAATATTTTTTATTTTTAATGGTATATTTTCTTCTTTATAAAAAGAATCAGGAATATTAATATCTGTTTTATTTCCTTCAACAAATAAAGTAATTTTTTGTCCTAAAATTTTATCCTTGACATAAGATATAAAAAAAGGTAAAAAAATAATTTTACTTAATTTTTTTTCTAATTCTTCTGGAATTATTTTTATTCCTCCACTATTAATTACATTATCATATCTTCCTAACCATTCAAATTTTTTCTTTGAATATAATTTGATTAAATCATTAGTATATAAAGGTTTTTCCAAAATTTTTTTTGAATAAACTATTAAACAACCTCTTTTATCTCTATTAATAGATATTCCTGATAATGTTTTATAACATTTTTCATTAATTTTTCTTATTGCAATATGTCCCATAGTTTCTGTCATTCCATATGATATATAAAATTTTGTATTTTTATTTTTTTTTAATTCTTCTTCTAAATCATTAGAAATTGGTGCACCTCCAATTAATATAATCTTAATCTTATGCAAATTAGATATACTATTTCTAACTTGTATAGGAATCATTGGTACAAAGTCAAAATTAATATTTAATTCTTTTAAAGGATTTGATGAAGGTTTAATACAAAAAACTTTCCATTTTAAAATAATAGCACGTACTAATAACATTTTTGATGCTATATAATTTAATGGTAAACATAATAATGTCTTTATTGGTTTTATTGGTTTTTTTAAACCAAAAAAAAAATTTTTGGTCATTTTTACACTATTTACCATATATTTTTTTTTTAAAACCAATTGTTTTTTATTTATTGTACCTGAAGTACTAACATATATAAATTCATTTTTATTATACCATTCTTTAATAAAAGAAATAATTTCTTTTTTCCAATAATCTTCATTTTTATAAAAATTACAATAAAATTGATTGTTTTTTTTAGTAAAATTTAACCACATTTTTTAATACATTAATTAATATATCTATATCTTTTTTTTTATTAAAAATTCCAAATGATATTCTTAAATTAATATTATTATTATTATTAATATTTTTAATTACATATGATAATTTATTAGAATTACAAGCACTTCCTTGTGATAATATTATACCATTTAAATCTAAAATAAATGGTAACAATTCATTATTTATAATATTTAATGGTATTGATATATTCAATATAGTATGTATACTTTTATTTAAATCATCTGATAATCCATTGAAATAAATATTAGGATATATTTCTTTTAATGATTTTATACAATAAAATTTTATTTTTTTTATTTTTTCTTTATCTTTTTTTAAATTTAAATAAGCACATTCAATAGCTTTCCTTAATCCTATTATACCATATATATTTTCCATTCCAGCACGCATTCCTCTTTCTTGATATCCTCCAGTTATAATTGGTTTTAATTTTAAATATTTTTTTATATATGCAAATCCAATACCTGCTGGTCCATTAAATTTATGAGCACTAGCTGTAGCAAAATCTACATTTAATTTTTGCATATTAAATATGTAATGACCTATTGTTTGTATAGTATCTGAATGAAAATAAGCATTATATTTTTTACATATATTACCTATATTTTTAATATCCATTAAATTTCCAATTTCATTATTAGCATGCATTAAACTTACTAATGTATTACCATATTTATTTATTAATTTTTTTTCAAGATCTAATAAATCAATTACTCCTTTTTCTTTTAAATTAACAAATTCTACTGTTAATTCTTTATGTAAAGAAGAAACATTTAAAATAGTTTCTAATACTGATTTATGTTCTATCTTAGAAGTTATTATATGCTTTATATTTAAATTTTCAATAGCTGAACGTATAATCATATTATTGGCTTCAGTACCACCTGAAGTAAATATTATTTCAGATGGATATGCATTTATAATATTTGCTATAATAATTCTTGATTCTTCAATTAATGAACGAATTTCTATGCCAAAAGAATGAGTAGATGATGGATTACCAAATTTTTTTAAACTTTTTATTATTGTTTGAATAACTTCATTTCTCATAGCTGTAGTGGCAGCATTATCTAAATAAATAATTTTATTATTAATTTTTTTATTTATATTCATATACAAATGATGTCAATTAAAAAAAAATTAGATATTTATCTTTTTATATTAATAAGTTTTATTATTTTAATAATAAATTATAAATATACTAATACCACTAATACCACTAAACATCAAAATAACAAAATATTAAAATCAATTTTTTTAAAAAAAAATAAATTTTTTTTATTAGAAAATGAATTTATTAGATTAAAAATATCTAATATAGGTGGACATATTAGTGAATTAGAATTAAAAAATTATAAAGCATATAATACTACTAATAATAATTATGATAAAAATCTTTTTTTAATAAAAAATTATAGTTCAATACATAGATTAATTAATAATAATATTGATACTACATTTTTAATATTTAAACATAAATATAAAAATATAAAAAATGGTAAAAAATTAATATTAACAACTACCTTACCTAATAAGGTAAAATTAATATATATATATATAATTTATAATAATAATTATTACATTGATTTTTTTATCAAAAGTAAAAATTTTTATAAAAAATCAAATAAAATTATTTTTAATTGGAATCAATTAATTTTTTCTGTTGAAAAAGAAAAAAATTATGAAAATAATTTTTCAAATTTATATTATAATAATAATAATTCACTTACTTTTTTAAGTGAAAAAAATTTTAATAAAAAATTAATTAATAATTGTAATTGGATAGCTAATAAACAACAATTTTTTACTTCAATATTATCATTAGATAATAAATATAATAATGTTATAATTGAATCTACTACAAAAAAGTTTAATAATGTTTTAAAAGAATTTAATATTAAAATACCATTAATAAAAAATAATTATGATTTAAATTTTAATATTAAATGGTTTTTTTGTCCTTTAGATTTTAAAATCTTAAAATCTCTTAATAATATTAATCATAATAATTATGAAAATATTATTCCATTTGGATATGGAATAATAAAATTAATAAATAAATATTTTTTTTTATTAATTTTCTATATTTTGGAGTATACTAAATTAAATTATGGTTTAATAATTATATTAATGACAATAATTGTTAAAATTATTTTTTTACCCATTACTTATAAACAATTATTAATTAATACTATTATTAGTATAATAAATCCTAAAATAAAAGAAATAAATGAAAAATTTAATGATGATCCAATTAAAAAAAATAAAGCAATAATAGAATTATACAAAAAATTTGGAATAAATCCTATTTTATCTTTTATTTCAATATTTTTACAAATACCTATATTTTATGCTCTATTTAAATTTTTTTCAACTATTATAAATTTACGGGGACAACAATTTCTTTGGTCGAATGATTTAACATCTTATGATTCTATATTTAAATTACCTTTTAAAATTCCTATTTATGGAAATCATATAAGTTTATTTTCATTATTATATATAATTGCATTATTAATATATACAAAAATTAGTACTACTAACAACAATAATAAATATATTCAATATATTATGATAATAATTATGTTATTATTTATAAATAACTATTCTTCTGCATTATCGCTCTATTATTTTATATTAAATATATTTAATATTATTTTTTATTTTTTAATAAAAAAATTTTTTTTTAAAAAAATTCATAATCTTACAAAAACAATTAATCAATAAGTTTAAACATAAAAAAAAATATAATGCTTAATAATAATGATTTATATGTATTAAAAAACATTATAAATGTTATAAAAAACGTAAAAGGAGAAAATATAGTTTTATTAGATATAAATAATAAAATAGAAACAATTTATGATTATATAATAATATGTAATGGTAATTCTCGTAATCATGTTTATTCTATATGTCGATCTATAGAAAAATTTTTAAATAAAAAAAATTTAAATATAGAAGGAAAAAAAAACGCTAAATGGATATTAATTGATTATATGTATATTATAATACATATATTTCAACCTTATGAAAGAGAGTTTTATAAATTGGAATATTTTTGGTCTGTTTATGCAAAGAGCTATTTAAGCTTTTAAAAAAGATGAATAATAATAAAAAAAATAAAAATAATATATTTTTGATTTATATAATTATATTTATTATATTATTCACAATATTTTTATATCAATCATTTTTTTTATCTACTAAAAAAATTAATGAAGATTTATTTTTTTCCTTATTATCAAAAGGAAAAATAAAAAAAATTATTATAAATAATAAAGAAATAGCTAATATTATCTTAACTGATAATAATAATAATCTATTTAAAAATAAAATTTATAAATTTGATTTAGGTGATTTACAATTATTTCAATTAAAATTTGAAAATTATAAAAAACTTTATAAAATAAATACTACATTAGAATTTAATAATTCTTATCATTATACATTTTATAATTTTTTTTTTGATTATGGTTTTTTTATAATAATAATATTATTATTTTGGTATTTTATTTTTCGTAAAATTAGTGGTACAGGAGGACAAATATTTAATATAGGTAAATCTAAAGTTAAAATATTTGATGAGGATAATAATATTAAAATTAAATTTAAAGATGTAGCTGGATTATATGAAGTTAAAGAAGAAATTAAAGAAATTGTTGATTTTTTAAAAAATCCTAATAAATATACTAAATTAGGTGGAAAAATTCCTAAAGGAGCATTATTAATTGGACCTCCAGGAACAGGCAAAACTTTATTAGCTAAAGCAGTAGCAGGGGAAGCTAATGTACCTTTTTTTTCTCTAGCAGCACCAGAATTTGTAGAAATGTTTGTTGGTGTTGGAGCCTCAAGAGTTAGAGATTTATTTGCACAAGCTAAATTAAAATCACCATGTATTATTTTTATTGATGAAATTGATTCTGTAGGACGTGCTAGATGCAAAAATAATATAACAGGTGCTAATGATGAAAGAGAAAATACATTAAATCAATTACTTACAGAAATGGATGGTTTTGATACTAATACAAATGTTATAGTTATAGCAGCCACTAATCGGTCTGACATTTTAGATAAAGCATTACTTAGACCTGGAAGATTTGATAGAATTATTATGGTAGATTTACCTGAATTAAATGAAAGAAAAGAAATATTTTATGTACATATAAAAAATATTAATCTTTCTAAGAATATTAATATTAATTTTTTAGCCCAACAAACTCCTGGATTTAGTGGAGCTGATATTGCTAATGTCTGTAATGAAGCAGCATTAATTGCTGCTAGAAAAGGAAAAAAAGAAGTAGAAAATCAAGATTTTACTGATGCTATAGATCGTATTGTAGGAGGTTTAGAAAAACGAAATAAAATTATTAAACCTAATGAAAAAAAACGTATTGCTTATCATGAAGCTGGTCATGCCACTATCAGTTGGTGTCTTGAACATGCTGCATCTTTAGTAAAAGTTACTATTGTTCCTAGAGGACGTTCTTTGGGATCAGCATGGTATCTTCCAGAAGAAAGACAATTAACTACATTAGAACAAATGAAAGATGAAATATGTGCTTTATTAGGTGGTAGAGCAGCAGAAGAATTAATTTTTAAAAGTATTTCTACAGGAGCTTTAATAGATTTAGAAAAAGTTACTAAACAAGCTAAATCTATGGTAGTTATTTTTGGTTTAAGTAATAGAATTGGTAATATTTCTTATTATGATTCTTCTGGAGAAAATGATTATTCTTTAACAAAACCTTATAGTGAAAAAACAGCCAATATTATTGATGAAGAAATACATAATATTATTAATAAAGAATATATAAGAGCTAAAAAAATCCTTAAAGAAAAAGAAAATAAATTAAATTTAATAGCTAATAAACTTTTAGAAAAAGAAGTTCTTCTTAAAGAAGATTTAAAAGAAATTTTTTCTATAAATTGATAATTAAATTGATAATTTTTTTTTATATATATAAATAATTTGTTTATTAATATGCAAAATATAATTGAATATGTACAAAATAAATTTATCGAAAATAAAAAATATTCATTTAATACTGGAGATACAATAACAGTTCATTATGAAATTAAAGAAGGTGAAAGAATTAGAATGCAATATTTTAAAGGAATAGTTATTACAACTAATCAAAATACATTTACTATACGTAAAATTAGTGGAAATATAGGTGTAGAACGTATATTTATGCATAATCAACCATCTCTTAAAAATATAGAAATAAATAAAAAAGGTAAAGTTAAAAAATCTAAAATTTTTTATTTTAGAAAATTAAAAGGAAAAAAAGCACGTATAAAAGATAAATTTTAATAAAAAAAAAAAAAAAGTAAATATGATTTTATTTACTTTTTTTTTTTTTATTTTTTAATAAAACAAATAATAAAATTTATTTACTTTCTTTGTTGTTGTGTTTTTGGGTATTTGTATTGTTTGTGTTGTTGTGTTTGTGGGTATTTGTATTGTTTGTGTTGTGGTTGTTGTGGGTGTTGTTTGTTTTGTTCTTGTTCTTGTTGTTGTTGTTGTTGTTCTTGTTGTTGTTGTTGTAGTTTTTCTTTATTTTCAACTTCTTTTTTGTTAAAACAACTACTTAATAAAAAAACTGATATTATTGTAAATGCTACTAATTTAAATTGTTTAATCATTTTAATTAATAATTTATATATATTTGTACAAATTAATTCTTTTTTTTTTAAAAAAAAAATTTAATTAATAATTAAATTAATTATATATCGTAATGCAATACGAATCAATTATTCTTTTTACACCAGTTTTATCAGAAATTCAATTAAAAGATACTATAAAAGAATATGAAAATATTCTTTTTAAATTTAATGCAAAAATTATTTATCAAGAACATTGGGGGTTAAAAAAATTATCATATACAATAGATAATAAATATTCGGCTTTTTATCATTTTTTTGAATTTAAAATAATTCCTTCTAAAATTTATGATTTTGAATTAAAATTAAGACAAGATGAACGTATTATACGTTTTATTATAATAAAAATGAATAAATATGCTATTATTTATTCTCAAAATAAAAGAAATCTTCATAAAGAAAAAGATAAAAATCTTGATAATATAGATATCAATAAAAAATCATAGAAAATATTTTAAAATTTATTAATTTTATTAAAAATAAAAATTATGAATAATAATAATAATGAAGAACAAGAATTTAAATATCTTTCACAAGTTAAAATAGATACACCACCTAAATCCAAATATTGTTTTTTTAAAAAAAACAATATAAAATATATTGATTATAAATCATATGATTTTTTAATTAAATTTATAAATACTCAAGGAAAAATATTACCTCGTCGTCTTACAGGTACTTCCAAAAAGTTTCAAAAAAAATTAAGTATTGCAATAAAAAGAGCTCGTCATATTGCAATATTACCTTTTATAAGTGACGAATTAAAATAATTTATCATGAAAATTATTTTAAAAAAAGATATAAAAACATTAGGAATAAAATATGATATTTTAAATGTTAAATCTGGATATGCTAGAAATTATCTATTTCCTAAAGGATATGCAATTTTAGCTACTAAAACATCAATAAAAGATGTTAATGAAATTATAAAACAAAAAAATAAAAAAAATAAATTTATTTATAATAAATATAATGATTTAATTAAAAAATTATCTTCTTTAAATATTAAATTATATTTAAACACTGATACAAAAGGGAAATTATTTGGTTCAATTAATGAACAATTAATTATTAATTATTTGAAAGAAAAAAATATTTCTCTTAAAAAAGAAAATATAAAATTCTTAGAAAAAAAAATTAAATATATAGGAATATATAAAGCTACTATAGAATTAGATTCTAATATAAAAAAAACTATTGAATTTGAAATATTAAGTAATTCTACAAAAAATTAATATGTGTAAATTAGAATTCATCATTGCTCATGCAAAAGCTTATGGATTTATTTTTCCTTCAAGTGAAATTTATAATGGATTAAGTGCTGTATATGATTATGGTCAATATGGTGTTCTATTAAAGAATAATATAAAAGATTTTTGGTGGAAATCTATGGTACAATTACGTGAAGATATTGTAGGTATTGATGCAGCTATTATGATGGATACTAATATATGGAAAGCTTCTGGTCATATCAATGCATTTAATGATTTAATAATAGAAAATATAGAGACAAAGTCTAAATATAGAATTGATATTTTAATTGAAGATTATATAGAATATATTGAAAATAAAATTAAAGAAGAAATTAATAATGAAAAAATAATTTTGGGAAAATCATTCAATGAAGAAAATTTTACAAAAACAAATACTAATTTAATAGACCTTAATAAAAAAAAAATATATCTACTTGAACGTAGTATAAAACTATTAAAATCAAATGATTTAATATCCCTAAAATCATTAATGATTGAATTAGGAATTATTAATAATAATTGGGGTGATATACAAAAATCTAATTTAATGTTTAAAACTCAATTAGGTAATACCGAAGAAAAAAAAATTGATATATATTTACGGCCAGAAACTGCTCAAGGTATATTTTCAAATTTTGAAAATGTGCAAAAAACAGGTAGAATGAAAATACCATTTGGTATTGCTCAAATAGGAAAAGCATTTAGAAATGAAATAATTGCTAGACAATTTATATTTCGTATGCGAGAATTTGAACAAATGGAAATGCAATTTTTTATATCACCTAATGAAGATAAAAAATGGTATTCATATTGGAAAGAAATTCGTTTAAAATGGCATTTATCTTTAGGATTAGGTCAATCTAATTATAGATTAATAAATCATAAAAAACTTGCACATTATGCAAATGCAGCTACAGATATAGAATTTAAATTTCCTTTTGGATTTAAAGAATTAGAAGGAATACATTCTAGAACAGATTTTGATTTACAAAATCATCAAAAATATTCAAAAAAAAAATTACAATATTATGATCCATATAAAAAATGTTGTTATATACCTTATGTTATAGAAACATCAGCTGGTTTAGATCGTATATTTTTATCTATATTTAGTTCTTCACTTAAAAAAGAATTATTACCCAATGGTAATAATCGTATTGTATTAAAATTACCTACTCCTATAGCTCCTATTAAAGCAGCAATTTTTCCATTAGTAAAAAAAGATGGTTTACCAGAAAAGGCTAGAAATATATATAATATATTAAAATATAATTTCTATCTTTTTTATGAAGAAAAAGAATCTATTGGAAAACGTTATCGTAGACAAGATGCTATTGGAACACCATTTTGCATAACTGTAGATTATGAAAGTTTATCAGATAATAATGTTACTATACGTTTTAGAGATTCTATGTTATCAAAACGAATTTCAATCAATAAATTAAAATATTTTTTAGATTATCATACTAATATTAAAACTTTATTAAAAAAAATATAATGTATAAAATTAATTGGACATGTATAAAAAATTATGAAGATATAATATTTCAATATTGGAATGGAATTGCTAAAATAACAATTAATAGACCTAAAGTATATAATGCATTTCGTCCTGAAACTGTCTTTGAATTATTAGATGCAATAAATTTTTGTATAGAAAAAAAAAAAATTGATGTAGTAATATTAACTGGTGCTGGTAATAAAGCATTTTGCAGTGGAGGAGATCAAAATCTTAGAGATAATGGAGGTTATTTAGATAAAAATGGTATTCCTCGTCTTAATATATTAGATCTTTATAAAAAAATACGTGAAATTCCTAAACCAGTCATTGCTATGGTTAATGGTTATGCAATAGGTGGAGGTAATGTATTACATGTAGTTTGTGATATTACTATTGCTTCTAATAATGCAATTTTTGGACAATCAGGACCTAAAGTAGGATCTTTTGATGGAGGTTTTGGATCTTCTTATTTAGCCCGTAATGTAGGTCAAAAAAAAGTTAGAGAAATATGGTTTTTATGTAAAAAATATAATGCAAAAGAAGCATTAAAAATGGGAATGATAAATAAAGTAGTTTCTATAAACTTTTTAGAACATACAACTATTGCATGGTGCAAACGTATACAACAAAATAGTCCTATGGCCTTAAGATTAATTAAAAGGTGTTTGAATGCTGAATTAGATGGCCAACATGGTTTAATGCAATTAGCTGGAGATGCAACATTAATGTTTTATTTAATGGAAGAATCTAAAGAAGGAAAAAAAGCTTTTTTAGAAAAACGTTTACCTAATTTTAAAAAATTTTCAAAATTTGTATGAATCTTATAAAAAAATGGATGTATACAATACGTTTACATACATTGCCTTTATCTTTATCAGGTGTAATATTAGGTTCTTTTATTAGTAAAAGTTTTTTTAAAATAAAAATTTTTATATTAACATGTATTACAGCTGTATTATTCCAAATAATTGCCAATCTATCAAATGATTATGGAGATTGGATTAATGGAATAGATAATCGTATAAGTATTGCTAGTATAAGTATTTATACTATTATTAAAACAATAATTATTATTACAATAATATCTTTTTTATCATCATTATTATTAATATATACATCTTTTAAAGATGATATAATTTTAGCTATATTATTCATAATAGGTGCATTAATATGCATATTATTTGCATTAGATTATACAATAAATATTATTTATGCTTATGGTTATAAAGGATGGGGAGATTTAATAGTTTTTATTTTTTTTGGTTTAATTTCTGTAGAAGCAAGTTATTTTTTATATACTCATCAATTTAACTGGGAAATATTAATTCCAGCTTCATCTATAGGATTTTTAAGTACTGGAGTACTTAATATCAATAATATGCGTGACATTAAAAATGATAAAGAAAATAAAAAATATACAATAGCAGTAAAATTAGGTTTAAAAAATGCTAAAATTTATCATACATTATTAATGTTAATGCCTATTATATTAAGTTTAATTATACTTTATAAACATTATAAAGGCATATATCAATGGATTTTTATGTTTTTTTTTAGTATAATTATTTTTAATCATATTAAAAATATTTTTTTTATAAAAAATTTTAATCATGAATTAAAAATTATATCATATACTACATTAATATATTCTTTATTTATTAGTCAATGGTATTAAAATTAAAAAAATAATGATTTTAACTTTTTATTCTCATTCAACATATTTAATTTCAGTTGAAAATACTAATATTTTAGTAGATCCTTTTTTTACAGATAATCCTACATTTATTAATAAATTTGATTTGGTAAATCAATATTTATTAAATATAAATCCTGATTATATTTTAATTACTCATGCTCATTATGATCATGTTTCTGATGTTGAAAATTTTGCTATACGTAAAAAAACATTAATAATTTCTAATTATGAAATCGCCAATTATTATTCAAATAAAGGATTTAAAACTTATGGATTAAATTACGGATCTTTTATTAATTTTAATTTTGGATATATTAAATATGTTTTTGCATCTCATTCAAGTTCTTTTAAAGATAATACATATGGAGGAAATCCAGGTGGTTTTATTTTAAAAACTAAAAAAGGAAATATTTATTTAGCAGGAGATACTGCTTTAACTAAAGAAATGAAACTTATACCTTTATTTATTAATTTAGATTTAGCAGTATTACCAATAGGTGGTCATTTTACCATGGATTTTATTGAAGCAGAAATAGCTTCTAATTTTATTAAATGTAATAAAATTTTAGGTGTACATTATGATACATTTAATTCAATTAAAATTAATCATAATGATGCAAAAAAATTGTTTTTGAATAAAAACAAAGAATTAATATTATTAAAAACAGGAGAGCATATTAAATTGAATCAATAATTTTTTCAGCTTTAAATAAAATTATCCATGCTTCCTTTATAAACCCTTTTTTTAGAAAAGAACGAAATAATTTATATAAATCAATATATGAATATTTATTTATATTATTATTATTAATAAATAAAATAATTTCTTCATTTGTTGGTAATTTTTCAATATTAGCAAGAATAGCTAAATCATTTTTTGTTAGTAATGTATTATATCGTATTTTATCAGGTATTTTATTTAAACCCAAAATATTTGAATTTAAAGGTTTAAGTCCTATAAATAATTTTTTCTTTATTATATGTATACATGAATAATTATCTAATACACCTATAACATCTAAATATTTAAAAGATAAATTTTGTGTTTTATAAAATTGTTTTTCATTTATATGAATTAATAATATTTTGCATAAAATTAATGTGCCATATCCTTTAGATTTGCTTTTTTCTTCTTCTAAAGAAATTATTTTTTGGACTTTACATTCAAAAGATAATTTACTTTCACCTATTCTAGGTGGCTCTATAATATTTGAGGATATAGCAGTAAAACCAGTTATTTTAAATTTATTTGAATTATTATAATTAATACTTGAAAGAAATGCTTGTTGAATAATATCATAACTAACAATATTAATTGTTAATTCTGGAATATTTAATATATTTTGATATGTAATATTATTTTTTGAATTAATAATTGAAAATCCTAAAATCATTGGATTTATACTTAATATATTATAATAACTATATATACCAATATTAGATTCATTATTTTTATTAATGGTGTTAACCAAAGCAATAGGACGAGGGCTTACTGCATTATTTAATAAATTTTGTTTTTCTACCAATGTTAAATTTTTAGGATTTAAAATTCTATTAAATTTCATCCCAAATTTTAATTTATATTACAGATACAAAAGAATTATTTCTTTTTTTATGAAAACAAACTTTTCCATTTATTTTAGCATATAATGTATGATCTTTTCCCATCCCTACATTTATACCAGGATAATGTTTAGTACCACGTTGACGTAATATTATATTACCTGATTTAATAAATTGACCTCCAAAAATTTTTACACCTAAACGTTTACTTTTTGAATCTCTACCATTTTTAGAACTTCCTACACCTTTTTTATGAGCCATAATATTTAAATTTTATTTAATGAAATTATTTTAATTTTTGTAAAACATTGTCTATGTCCATGTTTAGTTTTATATCCTTTTCTTCTTTTCTTTTTAAAAACTATAATTTTTTTACTTTTTAAATGTTGTAAAACTTTTGCATTTATATTAATATTTTTTATTATAGGTGATCCTATAGTTAAAATATTATTATTAAATAATAAATAAATTTGTTTTAAACAAAATTCTTCTCCCAAATTATAATTTAATTTAGGGACATATATAAATTGTCCTTCATAAATTTTATATTGTAATCCTGCTATGTCAACAATTGCCATAAATTTCATATAACATTTTATTTATATAATTTATTTATATATATATTATTATTTATAATAATTTTTTTAAAATATATATAAAATTATATATATTAATATAATTATATTATTTATATTTAAATAAATTTTTTTTTGTTTAGTATATAAAAAAAGATTTATTTTTAATGTTTAATAAATTTAGATGATAGGAACTATTAATATTAACAATTTCGGATATACTTTTGTTACTATAGATGGTTATGATAATCATTTTTTTATCCCTAAAAATAAAAGAAACAATGCAATTCCAGGAGATAAAGTCAAAATACGTATTATAAATAATTATAAAGGTGAAGTATTAAATATAATTGAAAGAAATAAAAAAAAATATGTTGGTAAATTAATTTTATATAAAAATTATAATTTTGTAATTATTAATAATTTTAATATAAATGTATATATTCCAAAAAATTTTTTAAATGGTGCATCCAAATACCAAAAAGTTATAATTCGTATTATAGATTGGCCCAATCAATCAGATTATCCATATGGAGAAATTCTAGAAATTTTAGGTTACTCAGGTAATTCTGAAACAGAAATATATTCTATATTAGCAGAATTAGGATTATGTTATCGTAGTTTTCCTAAAGAAGTAGAAGATGAAGCTAAAAATATTGTCTCAAATATCTCTTTTGAAAAAGAAATAAGTTACAGAAAAGATATGCGAAATGTAAATACTTTTACAATAGATCCAATTGATGCTCAAGATTTTGACGATGCTATTTCTTTGATAAAATTACCAAATGGTAATTGGGAAGTAGGTATTCATATTGCAGATGTAACATTTTTTATTAAAAAAAATAGTTTTCTTGATAAAGAAGCATATAAAAGAGCTAATTCTATATATTTAATAAATCGTGTAATACCTATGTTACCAGAAATTTTATCAAATAAATTTTGTTCATTACGTCAAAATGAAGAAAAACTAAGTTTTTCAGCAATATTTGAAATGAATGATCAAGCTGAAATTTTAAAAAGTTGGTTTGGAAAAACAATTATAAAATCCAATAAACAATTTTCTTATGAAGAAGTTCAAAAAATTTTAGACTCTAAAAAAGGTCTTTTTTATAAAGAACTTATTAAGTTAAATTCTTTAACTAAAAAGTTAAGAGAAAAACGATTAAAAAATGGATCAATTGATTTTAATAAGGCAGAGATTAAATTCATTTTAGGAAAAAAAAATAATCCAATTAATTTATATTTACAATATAATAATGATTCTAATAATTTAATTGAAGAATTAATGTTACTAACAAATAAAAAAGTATCAGAATTTATTAGTTTAGGAATTAATAATAAACCATTAAAACGGACATATATTTATCGTATACACGATAAACCTAATATTGAAAAACTTAAAATTTTAAAACAAATTTTAAAACAATTAGGCTTTAATTTAAATCTTAAAAATAATCAAACTCTTAATTATTCAGTAAAAAAAATATTAAATATTATAAAAAATTCTAAAGAACAAAATATAATTGAAACATTAATAATGCGTGCAATGAGTAAAGCTAAATATTCAACAAATAATATAGGTCATTATGGATTATCTTTTAATTATTATAGTCATTTTACTTCACCTATTAGAAGATATTCAGATATTATTGCTCATAGGTTATTAAATCATTATTTAAATTCTGGTCAATCAGTTTCAACTAACGATTATGAAAAACAATCTATACATTGCAGTGAACGTGAAAGATTAGCAATAAGTGCAGAAAGAATATATATAAAATATATGCAAATAAAATATATGAAAAAATTTATAGGAAAAAAATTAGAAGGAATTATTTCAGGTATTACTGAATGGGGAATTTATATACAAATATTGTATACTGAAGGTATGATTAGATTACGTGATATAAAAGATGATAAATATATATTTGATCCTATTAATTATAATATTATAGGTATAAATAATCGTAATATTTTTTTTATTGGAAAAAAAATAATAGTAAAAATTATTGATGTTGATTTAGAAAAAAAAAAATTAAACTTATCAATTGATAATTAAATATGTTATATATAACAGCCATTTTTTTAGGAATTATACTTAGTATTATAACTATAGGACCAATATTTTTTTTTATTATAGAAACAAGTTTATCTGAAACCAGTTTATCTAAAGGATTCAAATCAGCAGTAATTTTAAATTTAGGAGTTATATTAGCTGATATTATATTTATAATAATAGCTAATTATAGTAAAAATTATTTGAATAATTACAATTCAATATATTATAAAATATATGGAATATTAACAATAATATTATATTGTTATATATTTTATTTTTTTTTAAAAAAAAAAAAAATTTTTGTTAAAAACTACTTTTTTCAAGGTTTTATATTAAATATTATTAATATTAATACAATTTTATTTTGGATTTCAATTTTTTTTATTATTTCATTTTTTTATATGAAAAAATTATTGTTTATTAGCATATTATTATTGTCGTTTTTTTTTACCGATTTAATAAAAATATATTTATTTATTTATTTAATAAATTTTAATAAACAAATATTATTTAATATAAATTATTATTTAGGATTAATTATTTTAATAATTGGATTTTTAATTTTTATAAAAAATTTATTTCTACCTAATCTTATTTTATTTAAATTTTTTAAAAGATTACTACCTACTATACAGACATTAAAAAATTCATTATAATGACTATTAAAGGAATAATAAGAAAACAATTAGGAAAAAAAAATAGTAATTATTTACGACAACTTGAAAAAGTACCATGTATATTATATAATAAATCTATAAATATTCCCTTTTTTATATCTTATACAGATATACAAAATCTAATTTATCCACCAATTATACATAAAATAAATTTAGAATTATTTAACACTAAAGAAGAATTAAATGCCCATTTAAAATTTGAAACTATAATACGAAATATTCAATATCATCCAGTAAGTGATAAAATAATACATGCAGATTTTTTTATCTTAGATAAAGATCAAAAAATTTCTTTAGAAGTTCCAATAAAAATTATTGGACGTTCACCAGGAGTTTCAAAAGGAGGAAAATTTCATTTTATTTTAAAAAAATTAAATATAAAAGCTAAACCTTATTATATACCTAAATATATAGAATTAGATATTAATTCTTTAGAATTAGGAGATCGTATTTGCATAAATGATCTCCCAAAATCTAATTATAATATTTTACATCCTATAAATACTATAATTGCTATGGTAAAAACTTCTAAAATTACATAATGTATAATGATATTTTTTTTATGAAAAAAGCTTTGAATCAAGCAATTAATGCATTTCATAAAAATGAAGTTCCTATAGGAGCAATAATAACTCATAATAATATTATTATAGCTAAATCTCATAATCTTATTGAGACATTAAACAATGTTACTGCACATGCAGAAATGCAAGTTATTAAAATTGCTTCTAATAAATTAGGTATAAAATATCTTAAAGGATGTACATTATATGTAACTTTAGAACCATGTATAATGTGTTCTGGAGCTTTATATTTGTCACAAATAAGTAGAATAGTATTTGGAGCAATAGATTATAAAATAGGTTTTTCAAAAATGAAAATAAAACTTCATCCAAAAACAATATATAAATCTGGAATAATGTCAAAAGAATCTATTTTATTATTACAACAATTTTTTAAAAAAAAAAGAAAATAATAAATGCAAAAAAAAATATTATTATCAATTGTAGGACCTACAGCAGTAGGTAAAACTTCATTATCTATTTTTTTAGCAAAAAAACTTAAAATTGATAATATTATTTCATGTGATTCTAGACAATTTTATAAAGAAATAAAAATTGGAACAGCTATTCCAAATGAACATGAATTAAATATTGTAAAACATCATTTTATAGGTCATTTAAGTATACATCAATCATATACTGTTAAAGACTTTGAGAAAGATGTATTAAATACATTACAAAAACTTTTTATTAATTCAAATATTGTTTTAATGGTAGGTGGATCTGGATTTTATGAAAAAGTAATAACTAAAGGGTTAGATCCAATTCCTAAAATACCAAATATTATTAGAATAATATGGTGTGAAATTTTTAAAAAAAAAGGAATAAATTATTTACAAGAATATTTAAAAATATATGATCCTTTTTTTTATCAAAAAATTGATAAGAATAATACTTATCGTATTTTACGTGCTTTAGAAGTTATTGATTATACAGGAAAACCTTTTTCTTATTTTAGAAAAAATAAAAGTGTTAAACGTTATTTTAATATTATTAAAATAGGATTAACATTATGTCGTAACAAATTATACAAAAAAATAAATGATAGAGTTGATAATATGATTCAAAATGGTTTAATAGAAGAAGCTAAAAATTTGTATAAGTATAAACATTTAAATATTTTAAATAAAACTATAGGTTATAAAGAAATTTTTGAATTCATAGAAGGAAAATTAACCTTATCCCAAGCAATAACAAAAATAAAAATAAATACAAGACATTATGCTAAAAGACAAATTACTTGGTATAAACATGATAATGACATTATTAAATGGTTTTCTTCTGAAGAAGAAAAAGATAAAATTTTACTTTTTATAAAAAATTATCTAGAATAATAATTAATTGAAAAATTTCATAATTCTGTTAATCCTAAATATATTTAATGGATTTATTACATCCCAATCAATACTCATAAATATGAATATAGGTTTTCCTACAATGTGATCTTCTGGTAAAAAACCCCAATATCTAGAATCAAATGAATTATTACGATTATCTCCCATAACAAAATAATAATTTTGTTTTATCTTGTATTTAGAAGATTTAATACCATTTATATAAAAATTATTATTTTTTTCTATTAAAGAATTTTTTTCATATTTACATATTATATCTTTATATGTATATATATTTTTTTTTGTTAAATAAATTATAGTTCCTTTTTTAGGAACTCTTATTGGACCATAAAAATCACTATTCCAATTTAATTCTTTTGGAAAAAAATTTTCTTTAAAATTAATTCTTTCTAATTTAATAGTATTAACATTATTAAATAATTTTTCTTTACTTTCATTCATTATAATATTATATGTATATATATTATTAGTCTTATCAACTAATATATATTTTATTCCTTGGTTACTTAACCATTTCTTATTAATCGGTAATATAGTTTTTACTATATAAGAATATTCTTTATTTATATTTTGTAATTTTTCAGGTTTTTCATTTATGTATAAAATACCTTTATGTATTTTTACCACATCGTTGGGTATAGCTACACAACGTTTTATATAAAAATCTTTACGATCTAAAACATTATTATCTAATGGATAATTAAATATAACAATATCATTACGATAGACTTTTTTTATAGCAGGAAAACGAAAATAAGGTAATCTAATAGATTTAATATATGAAGGAATTCCTAAAATTTTATTATGTGTTAACGGAATACTTATTGGAGTAATAGGAAGTCGTAATCCATAATGAAATTTACTGGCAATTATAAAATCACCTACTAATAATGTAGGTTCCATAGAAGGAGTAGGTATAATAAATGGTTGAAATAAATAATTATGAATAAATGAAACTAACATTATAGAATATAATATATTTGATATTTCTTTATTTCTATTATTTACACCAATAAATTTTATTTTGTTATTGTAATTTAATATAAAAAAATATAATCCTAATGTTAATAATATTAATAAAACATCTTTATTTGAACTTTTACCAAAACAAAACATAAATTCTATCCATAATAAAAAAAACATTATAGTTCCAATAATTGGAATAAAAAAAAGAAATATCAACCAAATAGGTTTTTTAATAATCTGTATCATTACAATTATATTATATATAGGTATAGCTGCTTCCCATGATTTTCTACCAGCTTTTTGATAAAGTTTCCATGTACTTAAAAATTGAATAATAAAAAACCCAATTATAAAAATAATTAACATAAAACTTCTTTCATAGAAAAAATACCTTTTTTATCTTTTATCCATTCTGCAGCAATTATTGCACCTAATGCAAATCCATCTCTATTATATGCATTATGTTTTATTTTTATATAATCTATATTAGAAGAATAAGTAATAATATGTGTACCTATAGTATTTTCAATTCTTTTAGATAAAATAGGTATTTCATTACTTTTAACATCTTTATTATTATCTAATAAATACCAATTTTTTTTATTAGTTTCTTTAATAATATCTTCAGCTAAAGAAATGGCAGTACCACTAGGTTTATCTAATTTTCTTAAATGATGTATTTCCTCTATTATTATATTATAATTTTGTATATATGATGACATCATCTTAGCTAAAAAACTATTAATTTTAAAAAAAATATTCATACTAATACTAAAATTAGAAGAATATAAAAAAGTTCCATTATTTTTTTTACAAATATCTTCAATCATTTTTAATTTATTCAACCAACCTGTTGTTCCACATACTATAGGAATTTTATTTTCTAAACAAATTTTTAAATTTTCAAAAGCTGATTCTGGTTTAGTAAATTCTATAGCTACTTCTGCTTTTTTTAAATTATCAACTTCTGGTTTAGAAGAAGTTATATAAATAATATTATGTTTACGTTTTTTAGCTATTTTTTCAATAGCTTTTCCCATTTGTCCATATCCTATTATGGCTATATTCATATATTAATGTTATTTTATTTTTTAAATATATGAATTATAAAAACAATTTTATTGAAGAAATAATAGAAAATGATCTAAAAAAAGGATTTCCAAAAACGAAATTAAAATTTCGTTTTCCTCCAGAACCTAATGGTTATTTACATATTGGACATGCTAAAGCAATTTGTTTAAATTTTGGATTAGGCATAAAATATGGAGTTAATGTTAATTTACGTTTTGATGATACAAATCCACTTAACATTAAAATACATAAACATTATATTAAAAAAATTAAAGAAGATATACAATGGTTAGGCTTTATATGGAATGAAGAACATTATGCTTCTAATTATTTTGATATTTTATATAAATGGGCTAAAAAACTTATAAAAGAAGATAAAGCTTATGTAGATAATCAATCACAAGAAATAATTAATGCTCAAAGAAAAACCCCTTTTGAAAAAGGTATACCTAGCCCATATAGAAACCGTTCAGTAGAAGAAAATCTTGATCTTTTTGAAAAAATGAAAAACGGATTCTTCAATGAAGGTAGTTGTGTCTTACGAGCAAAAATTGATATGTATTCTGATAATATGAATTTACGAGATCCTGTAATGTATCGTATACTAAAAAAATCACATCATAATACTGGAAACAAATGGTTTATTTATCCTACTTATGATTGGACACATGGTCAATCAG
Source organism: Candidatus Bostrichicola ureolyticus (assembly GCA_029851125.1). Taxonomy (NCBI): domain Bacteria; kingdom Pseudomonadati; phylum Bacteroidota; class Flavobacteriia; genus Candidatus Bostrichicola; species Candidatus Bostrichicola ureolyticus. The sequence goes on from CP100319.1 coordinate 84,597, forward strand.
ATTATATTGAACAAATATCACATTCTTTATGTTCATTAGAATTTGAAAATCATCGTAAACTTTATAATTGGTTTTTAGATCAAATAGTAGACCCAAATAATATACGTCCTAAACAGTTAGAATTTTCTAGACTAAATATTAGTAATACTTTTATTAGTAAACGAAAAATAAATATTCTTATAGAAAAAAAAATTATTAATAATTGGTATGATCCTCGTATACTTACACTTAGTGGATTACGTAGTATAGGTTATACTCCTAAATCAATATGTGATTTTTGTAAAACAATAGGTATTACAAAACGTGAAAATATTATTGATATTTCTTTATTAGAATTTCATATACGTAAAGACCTTAATAAAATTGCTTATAGAAAAATGGTTGTATTAGATCCTGTTAAATTAATAATTGATAATTACCCTAATAATAAAATAGAATGGTTTGAAATTGAAAATAATCCTGAAGATATTAATTATGGTAAACGAAAAGTTCCATTTTCAAAAATAATATATATTGAACGTGAAGATTTTATGGAACATAAAACCTATGATTTTTTTAGATTATCTATTGGTTATGAAGTACGTCTTAAAAATTCTTATATAATAAAAGCTATTTCTCTTAAAAAAGATAATAATGGAAAAATTAATGAAATTCATTGTACTTATGATTCAAATAGTCGTAAAAATTTCCGAAAAACTAAAAGTACATTACATTGGGTGTCTATTCAACATGCAATTAAAATAAATATTTGTCTTTATGATAAATTATTTGTTAATAACAAAATAAATAAAAATTCTTTTAAAAAAATTATTGGTTACGGAGAACCTAGTTTAAAACATGCTAATATAGGAGTTAATTATCAATTTCAACGTTTAGGTTATTTTTATACAGATTACGATTATGAAAATAATAATATTCTATTTAATAGAACTGTCAAACTTAAAAAATAATCCATTATTTTTGATATATGTTAAAAAACATTACATTTGGTTTAATAAAACCAGATGCTATTAAAAAAGGTTATACATCTTTTATTTTAAATATGATAAATAATACCGGTTTTAAAATAATAGCACTTAAAATGACTTTAATATCTCAAATAGATGCTAAACGTTTTTATTATATACATTCAAAAAAATCATTTTTTGAATCAATGACTAAATTTATATCATCAGGACCTATAGTTGTAACTGTTTTAGAGAAAAAAAATGCTGTAGAAGATTTTAGGACTATTATAGGATCAACTAATCCAAAAGAATCGGAAAAAGGTACTATACGTAATCTTTATGCTGAATCAATAGAAAAAAATGCAATTCATGGATCAGATAGTTATAAAAATGCTATAAAAGAAATAACTTTCTTTTTTTCTAAAAGAGAAATATATATTAATAATATATTTATATAAATAATTTTAAAAAAATTAATTATGAATTTCAATATAAAACATTATATATTTATTATAATTAGCATAATATTTTTTTGGATATTGATAGTATATAATCAATTAGTTACTTTGAATGAACAAGTTAAAACTCAATGGGGACAAGTAGAAAATTCTTATCAACGTCGTGCAGATCTTATTCCCAATCTAGTTAATATAGTTAAAGGAGTTTCAAAATTTGAAAAATCTACAATTATAGAAGTTACTAAAGCTAGAGCTAATGCTACTTATTCTATGATTAATGATAATTTAAGTCAAGAAAAACTAAATAAATTTAACAAAGCACAAGAATTATTACATAATTCTATTAATAAATTATTAGTAACAGTAGAAAAATATCCAGAATTAAAATCTACAGAAAATTTTCTTGAATTACAAAGTCAATTAGAAGGTACTGAAAATCGTATTAATATAGAACGTAATCGTTTTAATATAGAAGTACAACATTTCAATACTTATCGTAATAAATTTCCTAATTTCTTAATTTCTCAACTTTTTACAAAATTTAAAGAAAAAGGCTATTTAAAATATGATAATAATAATATAGAAAAATCACCAATTATTAATTTTAATAATTATTATAACTTTAGAAAAGTTAATAATAAATAATGAAATTATATTTAATTCTATTAAATTTTTTTTTTATATTTTATTTAATACAATTACCAACTTCTTCTAACCATCAATTTAATGAATTACCAAATACAATAAATGAATTACCAACTCCTTCTCAACCAGTCAATGATTATGTAGGTATATTATCAAAGAAAGAAATTTTACAATTAAATAACAAATTAATTCAAATTAAAAAAAATTTTTCTGTAGAAATTTTAGTAGTTATTATAAATAATATAAATAACGATAATCCTAATTTTATTGCTACTAATTTGGGACAAAAATGGAAAATTGGACAAAAGGGTAAAGATAATGGAATAATTATTTTATTAATTCCAAATGATAAAAAAATATCTATACAAATAGGATATGGATTAGAACCATATTTAACTGATGCTATATGTAAAAGAATTATTAATAATATAATTCCTTTTATTAAAAAAAATAATTATTATTTAACTTTAAATAAAATAATTAATGCAATTATAAATATTATTAATAATAATAATAATAAAAATAAATTAAATAATAATAATTATTATTATTTATTAATAATATTTATTATTTATTTAATTTATTTATTCGGTCCATCAGAAATATTAAATATATTATTCTTTACCAATATTTTTAAAAATGATGATGATTTTGAAAATTTTGGTGAAGGAGGAAATTTTGGTGAAGGAGGAAATTTTGGTGAAGGAGGAAATTTTGGTGGAGGAGGAGCTGGAGGATCTTGGTAATTAATTGTGACCTCGGAGGGACTCGAACCCCCAACCTTCTGATCCGTAGTCAGATACTCTGTCCAAATTAAGCTACGAGGCCTTAAAACAATTTTTGTGCCCATGACTGGATTCGAACCAGCATATCTTATTATAGATACCACCCCCTCAAGATGGCGTGTTTACCAATTTCACCACATGGGCATTATTAATAATAAAAAATGGATAATAATCATTTAAAAAATATCTTGAAAGAAGTTATTATGCCAGGAGAAAATATTAATATAATAGATAAAGGAATAATATCAAATATAGAAATATTAAATAATAAAAATATAATAATTTATCTTTCATTAGAAAATCCTGCATTGCATATAAGAAATAAAATATATGAATATATAACTAATATAATACATAAAAAAATATCTAATGATATTAAAATCAATTTTAATTTTAAAAAATTTAATAAATATAATAACATTAAAAATATAATTGCTATTGCTTCTGGTAAAGGTGGAGTAGGTAAATCAACTATAGCTACTAATATAGCAGCTTATTTATCTAAACAAGGATTTAAAACAGGTATATTAGATGCAGATATTTATGGTCCTTCTATTCCAATTATGTTTAATATAGAAAATGATTATCCTACTATAATAAATAAAAATGGTATTAATAATATTATACCTATAATTAATTATGGAGTTAAAATATTTTCTTTTAATTTTTTTATTCAAAATAAACCATCAGTATGGAGAGGACCTATGGTTAGTAAAATTTTGCATCAATTAATAAAAAATATTTATTGGGAAAATTTAGATTTTTTAATTATTGATTTACCTCCAGGTACTGGAGACATTCACCTTTCAATAATGCAAGAATTTTTAATAACTGGAGTTATTATTGTTAGTACACCTCAAAAAATATCCATATCTGATGTAAAAAAAACAATTGCAATGTTTAATATTGATAATATTAAAGTGCCTATAATAGGTTTAATTGAAAATATGGCATTTTTTATTGATAATGAATTTCCAAATAAAAAATATTTTTTATTTGGAAAAAATGGTATAAAAAAATTATCTAATAATATTAATATTCCTTTCTTAGGAGAAATTCCAATATTAGAAATTATATGTGAATCCTCTGATAATGGTTATCCAATAATATTAAACAATAATATTAATTATAATTATAAAAATTATTTCATATTCATAATGAATAATATATTTGAACAAATAAATAAATTAATATTGAATGGAAATTAAAAAAAATACTATTAGTATAATAATATCTGGAAATTCTGGTGATGGTATTCAACTAATGGGAGATGTATTTGCAAATACTGCTGTATCTATGGGAAATTATATTAGCACATTTTCAGATTTTCCATCTGAAATACGTATTCCACATGATACTATTGAAGGAGTATCTGGATTTCATATTACTATAGGTAATTTTTTAGATTATGGAGAGTTATGTGATATATTAATTGCAATGAATGCTGCATCATTAAAAAAATATTTATCTAAAGTCAAAAAAGGAGGCATTATAATTATAGATAATTATGGATTTAGATCTGATAATAATCTTTTAGATCATATTATTTATGATTATACACTTTATAAAGTCAATTCATATATATATATATATAAACTTATCAAAAAATATAATTTAAAAATCAAACCAATGTATAAAAATATGTATATATTGGGTTTTTTAAATTGGATTTGTAATTATACTTTATATAATACTAAAAAGTATTTAAAAAAAAAATTTGAAAATGAAAAATTATTAAATATTAATATTGAATTATTAATTCATGGTTTTGTTTTAGAAAAACAAAATCATTCTATTGTTAATAGATTTTTGATAAAATCAACAAATAAATTAAAAAATAAATTAAAAATAAATGGAAATCAAGCTTTAGCACTAGGATTAATTATGGGATGCAAAAAAGCTAATATAGACATATTTTATGCTGGATATCCCATTACACCTGCTTCTAATATTTTTTATTATTTATCTAAATATAATATTAAAATATTTCAAGCAGAAGATGAAATTGCTGCTATTACATCAGCTATAGGTGCTTCATATGCTGGATTATTAGGCATCACTGGCACTTCTGGACCAGGTATGTCACTTAAACAAGAAGCATTAGGATTGGCTTCAATAATTGAAATACCATTAGTAATAATAAATATTCAACGTGTAGGACCTTCAACAGGTATACCTACAAAAAATGAACAAAGTGATCTTTTACAAGCATTATATGGACGTCATGGAGAATCACCTATTCCAATATTAGCATCTAAATATCCTAATAATTGTTTTAAAATAGCATTTGAAGCAGTTAAAATTGCTATAGAATATATGACTCCAGTTATCATTCTTAGTGATAGTTATATCGCTAATAGTTATCAATTATGGAATCCAATAAAAGAAAAAAAATTAAAATCAATACATAAATTACAAAATAATAATCTTACACAAAAGAATTTTTCTCCCTATAAAAGAGATAAAAGAGGAGTTAGACCTTGGATTATTCCAGGAATGACTGGATATGAACATTGTATAGGAAGTTTAGAAAAAGAAGATTTTACAGGAAATTTATCTTATAAAGGTATTAATCATCAAAAAATGGTTAATTTAAGACATTCAAAAATAAATAATATAATTAATTGTATTCCTATACAAAAGATAGAAATAGGAAAAAATACAGGTGAACTTTTAATATTAAGTTGGGGATCTACATATAATATTATATATTTAGCAATGATGAAATTATTACAATATTCTGTTTCATACACTCATTTAGAATATATATATCCATTACCAAATGGTCTAAAAAATATACTTTTAGGTTTTAAATTTATATTAATTCCTGAATTAAATAATGGACAACTTATTAAGTTAATAAGATATCAATTTTTAATTGATGCTATTCCTTTTAATAAAATTCAAGGTATACCATTTACTGTATCAGAAATAGTAGAAAAAGTTAAATCAATATTATTTCAATCCTAAAATATTTCTAATATTAGAAATATTTTTAATTGCAATTTCTCTTGCTTTTTCAGCACCATTATTTAATATTTTGTCTAAAAATAATTTCTCTTTTATGAGAGTATTAAATAATTTTCTTTCATTAGAAAAACGATTTAATATACATTGATATAAATCATTTTTAGCTTCAAAATATCCATAATTACCATTTAAATATTTATTTTTAATTTCATTAATTGATTTTTTAGAGGCTAATAATTTATATATTGAAAATATAATATTTGTATTAGGATCTTTAGATGATTGAAAAGATTTATTATCAGTACGTATATTTTGAATTTGTTTTTTCAAAATTTCATTTGAAATAAAAACATTAATAATATTATTTTTAGATTTACTCATTTTTTTACCATCAGTACCTGTAACATACATTGTATTTTCATTGGTTAATGCTGTTGGTAATATAAATGTTTTTCCCATTATTCTATTGAAATTTTTAGCTACTTTTCTAGTAATTTCTATATGTTGTAATTGATCTTTTCCTACTGGAATTATTTTAGCATTATAAAGCAATATATCTGCTGCCATTAACATAGGATATGTCAATACCCCAACATTAATACTTTGCATATTATTATTAATTTTATCTTTGAATGAATGAACTAATGTTAATCTTTTATATTTAAAAAAACAACTTAAATACCAAGCTAATTCTGTAACTTCAGGTATATCAGACTGTTTATATATTATTGCTTTATTAGTATTTAATCCACAAGCTAACCATGTGGCTAATATATTATATATATATTTTTTAATAAAAGATATATTTTTAATATTAGTTAATGAATGTAAATTGGCTATAGATATAAATACAGGATTTAAAGATTTATTATTAGCTAAATCTATAGTTGGTAAAATAACACTTAATAAATTACCTAAATGAGGTAAACCAGTACTTTGAATACCAGTTAATATTCTATCTTTAATATAATCCATTTACAATTTCTAATATTTCCTTAGTTATATTTGCTTGTCTAGCTTTATTATAAGCTAATTCTAATTTAGATTTTAAATCTTTAGCATTTTCTATAGCTTTATGCATAGCTATCATACGTGATACATTTTCAGAAGCTGAAGATTCTAATAATGCTTTTAAAAAAATCATTTTTAATTTTAATGGAATTATATATTCTATAATTTCCTTTTTAGATGGTTCAAAAATAGAATATGAATTTTTTGTTTCCATAGGTGGTGGTAAAATAGGTAAAAATTGTTTTTTTATTATTTTTGGCTTGTTTTTTATAATTTTATTATAAATTAACTGTATAAAATTAAAATTACCATGCATAAATTCTTTTAGAAGATTATCAACAATCATAGATACATTTTTAAAATTTATATTTGATAATAAATCACTTAAATCTTTATAAATAGTATACTTATTATGCAATAATACATCTTTACATTTTGTTCCTATTGTTAATAAAACAATATTTTTATTAATACTTTTCAAAGTTTCTTTAATTATTAAAGAATTAAATGATCCACACAACCCACGATTAGAACTAATAATTATTAATAATTTTTTTTTACTTTTATTATTTACAATATCATTATATTCATTTGCAAATGAATTATAAATAGAATCTATTTTTTTTGCATAATGTTGCATATTGTAAATATCAGTTTGTATTTTTTTTAATTTACTAGCTGCTACCAATTTCATCGCATTTGTCATTTTGATTATTGATAAAACTGAATGTATTCTTCTTTTTATATCTTTTAACATTTTTTATATTTTTCAATTAATTCTAATGCTACCATTTCTAAAACATCAGTTACTTTTTTAGTAAAAACATCTTTTTCTAAAGATTCTAAAACATTTGAATATTTTTCTTTTAATATCAAAAGATATTCTTCTTCAAAAGATTTTATATTTTTAATAGGTACTTTGTGTAAAAAATTATTTGTTACTATATATAATAGAGCAATTTGATAAGATATTTTATATGGATAAAAAGCTGGTTGTTTAAGTATTTCTACATTACGTTTACCATTATTAATTATCTCCATTGTACTAGTATCCATATCAGAACCTAATTTAGAAAAAATTTCTAATTCCCTATATTGGGATTGATATAATTTTAATTTATAAGAAACATTTTTCATAGACTTACTTTGAGCAGAAGAACCTACACGTGAAACTGATAAACCTTCATTTATAGCAGGACGAATTCCTGAATTAAATAAATCTGTTTCTAAAAATATTTGACCATCAGTAATTGAAATTATATTTGTAGGTATGTAAGAAGATACATCACCCGATTGAGTTTCAATAATTGGCAAAGATGTTAATGATCCACCACCTTGAACATTTTTTTTTAAAGATTTAGGCAAATTATTCATTTTAGAAGCAATTAAATCATTATTTATAATTTTAGCAGATCGTTCAAGTAAACGAGAATGCAAATAAAATATATCTCCAGGATATGCTTCTCTACCAGGAGGACGACGTAAAAGTAAAGAAATTTCTCTATAAGCTATAGCATGTTTAGAAAGATCATCATATACTATTAAAGCTTTACGACCTGTATCACGAAAATATTCACCTATAGCTGTACCAGTAAATGGAGCGAAAACTTGCATAATAGTAGTATCAGAAGAATTAGCTGAAACAATAATAGTATAAGGCAACGCACCATAAATATCTAAAATATTTAATATTTTAGCAATAGTAGAACCTTTTTGATTAATTGCAACATAAATACAATATATAGTATTACCCTTCCCCATATCATAATAAACTTTTTGATTAAGAATAGTATCTATAGCTATAGTAGTTTTTCCCGTTTTACGATCACCAATAATTAATTCACGTTGTCCACAACCAATAGGAATCATTGAATCTATAGCTTTAATACCAGTATGCAAAGGTTCATTTACAGGCTGTCTAAAAATAACACCTGGTGCTTTACGTTCTAAAGGCATTTCAAAAAATGGTCCTTTTATAGGACCTTTTCCATCAATAGGAATTCCTAAAGTATTAATTACACGACCTAACATTCCTTCTCCTACTTCTATAGAACACATTTTACCAATACGTTTAACAATATCTCCTTCTTTAATAGATTCTGATAATCCAAATAAAACTACATTTATATGATCTTCTTCAATATTAAAAACAATTCCTTTTAATCCTGTATTACTAAATTCTATTAATTCACCATAAAATACATTATTTAAACCATAAATACGAGATATACCATCTCCAACTTGTATAACAATTCCATATTCAAATGGTTCATTTTCCATTTTAAACTTCAAAAGTTTTTGCTTTATTATATCTGTTATTTCAGTATATTTTTTCATAATTAATTAAATAATTATTTAAATTATGCAATTGCCATTTAATACTTAAATTCAATTGAATATATTCATATTCTAATATTATTCCTCCAATAATTGAATTATCAATTAAATATTGAACATTTATTTGTTTAACAGAAACAATATTTGATATTTTATTAACAAGTTTGTTTTTTAAAACACTATTTAATGGAATAGCAGTTATAACTGTTACATCTATAATTCCTTTTGCTTTATGATATATTTTTTTATATTCTATAAATATTAATTCTAATAAATTTTCTCTTTTATTTTTAATTATAAATTCTATAATATATTTATATATATCAGAAAAAATAAAATTATTTCTAATAAATTCTATTTTTTTTTCTATTGTTAATGGATAATTAAAAAAAAATTGTATATAATCATTGGTCATTAATTCATAAAACTTATTAATATCAGAATATAATTCATTATCTTTATTAATTATTTTAGCATATTCAAATAATCCTTTAGCATAACTTTTAGCTATTTTTTTTTTAATTAACATATTATTTTAAATCATCAATAATTTTGTTTAAAAAATATTCTTGTGAATTTTTCATACTTAATTCTTTTTTTAATAACTTTTCAGAAGCAATAATGGATAATTGAATTATTTCTTTTTTTAAAATTTCTAATGCATTTTTTTTCTCATTTTTAATTTTAACAATAGTTTTATTTATAATTTGTTCACTTTTAAGTTTAGCATTTTCTTTAGCTTCAAATTCTAATTTTTTTTTTATATATAAAGCTTCCTTTAAAATATTTTCTTTTTTTATAATTGCTTCTTTAAGTAATTTATTATTATTTTCTTTTATGGCATTAATTTCTTGTTTAGCTTTTCTGTAAAATTCTAATGATTTATTAATATTATATTCACGTTCTTCAACATATTTAAGAATATGTTTCCAAACAAATTTTTTAAGAATTAAAAAAAGTAAAATAAATATAATAGTTTGCCAAAAAAATAATCCTATTGAAGGAGTTACTAAATCCATAATTTATTTACTTTAATACTGCTAATAGTGCTGTCACTATACCAAAAAGAGCAGCTCCTTCTATAAGAGCAGAAACAATAATCATAGCATTTTGAATTTTGTCAGCAGATTCAGGCTGTCTAGATATAGCCTCCAAAGCTGAAATACCAATTTTACTAATACCTAAACTAGCAGCAAGTACTGATAATCCGGCTCCCATGACAACTAATCCTATGTATAATAAATTATTCATATATTTTTTATTTAATGATTTTTTTTAAATATCATACCTATAAATAAAGCTGATAAATTAGTAAATATAAATGATTAATGATTTTTTTTAAATATCATACCTATAAATAAAGCTGATAAATTAGTAAATATAAATGATTAATGATTTTTTTTAAATATCATACCTATAAATAAAGCTGATAAATTAGTAAATATAAATGATTAATGATTTTTTTTAAATATCATACCTATAAATAAAGCTGATAAATTAGTAAATATAAATGATTGTAAAAAAGCTACTAATACCTCTAAAATAGAAATAAATAAAGCAAAAGGTATTGAAAATATAGCTATCCAAATTTTTTTAAAAATAAAAATTAAAGAAATCAAACTAAATATTAAAATATGTCCAGCAATAATATTAGCAAATAAACGAATACTAAGAGTTAAAGGACGAATAAAAATTTCTATTAATTCTATAGGTATTAATATAATTTTAATTAAAAATGGAATGTTAGGCATTAAAAAAATATTTTTCCAATAATATTTATTAGAATTAATCATAATAATAAAAAATGTAAAAAAACTTAAACCTAAAGTTATACTAATATTTCCAGTTATATTAGGTATTGCTGGTAATATTCCCATTAAATTATTTATTAATATGAAAAAAAATAATGTTAATAAAAATGGCATAAAATCTTTATATTTTTTTTTTCCTATATTAGGAATAGCTATAGTATTTCTTATAAATATAATTATAGGTTCTAAATATTTTCCAACTGTCCAATACATAATATAATTATTATAAGAATTAGCCATCCTAAAAAAAATATATAATATAATTATTGAAATAATAATAATTGTTATTACATTTTTTGTAATAGATAAATCTATAGGCCTTTTATTTTTAGGATTTCCATAATGATCAAAATATAATAGTCCATTATTAGATTTATATATTTTATTATTATATAATATATAATAAATTCCTGATTTATTTACTAATTTTTTATTATCAAATTTATTAGATAAAAATATTTTAAATCCATTATCCCATAATATAATCGGCAATGGAATAGTTAATTTACAAATATGTAATTCATGAGAATCACTAATATGTTTAACAATTTCTTTTGAAGTATCAAATTTATCTTTTTTAAATTTATCTGTTTTATTTGTTAAAATATTATGCGTTAAACAAATTAAAATTAAAAATAATTTTATTTTTTTTAAAAACATTTATTTGTTTTTTAAACAATAATTATAAACTTTTATTGCCTCATATGCATCTCCCCAACCTTTAATTTCAATTTTTTTACCTTCAAGAGTTTTATAATTTTTAAAAAAAAATTCAATTTCTATTTTAGTATGATAATTAACATCATTAATATCATTTAATTTATTAAAATTAGGATCATTTATAGGAACACATAATATTTTATCATCTTTTTTTTCATTATCTATCATATAAAATATTCCTATAGGCTTTGTTGTTATTAAACAACCTGGTATTGTAGGATTTGTTAAAAGCACTAAAGCATCTAAAGGATCATTATCATTAGCAATAGTATTTATAATATATCCATAATCTACAGGATAAATCATTGTAGAATGTAATACTCTATCTAAACGTATCATACCTTTTTCTGGACAAAATTCATATTTATTACGGCTTCCTTTAGGAATTTCAATTAATACATCAAAAATCATATTAAAATTTTATTTTAAATATAAAACTTCTTTAATAGCATTAATAACTCTATATTTATTAGGATACCAAATTTTAAATAAATTATTTGAATAAGGAGCCGGTATATCTGGTAATGTTATTCTTTTAATAGGTGCATCAAGATAATCAAAAGCTTTTTGTTGCACTACATAAGTAATTTCAGAAGCTATAGAAGCAAAAGGCCATGATTCTTCTACAATTACTAATCGATTAGTTTTTTTTACTGAATCTAAAATGGTTTTATAATCTAATGGACGTATTGTACATAGATCAATTATTTCTATATCAATATCTTTCAAAATTTCAATAGCCTCAAAAACTATTTTTATAATTTTTCCAAAAGATACTACAGTTACATCATTTCCTTTTTTTTTAATTGAAGCTACTCCTAATGGTATTAAATATTCTTCTTTAGGAATCATCATTTTATCATTATACATTTGTTCAGATTCCATAAAAATAATAGGATCATTATCCCTTATTGATGATTTTAAAAGACCTTTAGCATCATATGGATTTGAAGGAATTACTACTTTTAATCCTGGACAATTAGCATACCAACTTTCAAAAGATTGTGAATGAGTTGCACCTAATTGTCCTGCAGAACCTGTAGGTCCTCTAAAGACTATAGGAATATTCCATTGTCCACCACTCATTTGAGATATTTTAGCAGCATTATTAACAATTTGATCTATAGCTAATAAAGAAAAATTAAAAGTCATAAATTCAATAATAGGCCTACAACCATTCATAGCTGAACCAATACCTATTCCAGCAAATCCTAATTCTGAAATAGGAGTATCAATTACTCTTTCTTTACCAAACTCTTCTAACATCCCTTTAGAAGCTTTATAAGCACCATTATATTCAGCTACTTCTTCTCCCATAAGATATATAGTATTATCTCTTCTCATTTCTTCACTCATAGCTTCAACTATTACTTCACGAAATGTTATTTCTTTCATTTTATTTTTTTATTTAACTAAAATATAGTAACTTTTTTTTTATTTTAAATAAAGTTAAAATGGAATTAATACAATTAAATATACGTGGTATATCTCATAATCAAGTACAAGCTGGTGCTTATGCTTTATTACTTGAAGAAAAATCAGGACAAATAAAAATTCCTATTATTATAGGAATATTAGAAGCACAATCTATTGCTTCAGCTTTAGAAAAAGAACAACATGTAAGACCTTTTACCCATGATCTTTTTGTAAATTTTGCTAAAATTTTTGATTTAAATATGAAATCAGTTATTATATATAAAATATATGATGGAATATTTTTTTCACGCATAATTTTTGAAAAATTATGTGATAAAGGAGAAAAAATAGAAAAAGAAATTGATTCAAGAACATCAGATGCTATAGCTTTAGCTATACGATTTAAATCTCCTATATATGCTACAAAAGAAGTTTTTGATAAAGCTGGTATTCGGTTTGAACATTATTTTTCCTTTTCAGGTGGATTAGATAAAGAAATGAATAATATACAAAATGATTTAAAAAAACTAACAGTGGAAGATTTGCAAAATTTATTAAAACAAGCAGTTATTAATGAAGAATATGAATTTGCAGCTCATATAAAAAAAGAATTAGACAATAGAAAAAATATATGATATATATTTATGGTATACGGCCAATAATAGAAGCTATTAAATCAGGAAAAACTATTTATAATATTTTAATACAAGAAGGTTATAAGAAATCAAATTATATTGAAATTTTCAATTTTATTAAAAAAAAAAATATACCGTTACAAATTGTTAATTCATTAAATCATATTAACAATAAAAATCATCAAGGTATTATAGCTTATATATCACAAATACATTATTCTAAAATAGATCAATTATTACCTAGAATATATGAAAAAGGAAAAAATCCTTTATTACTTATATTGGATAGCATAACTGATGTAAAAAATTTTGGAGCTATAATTCGGACGGCTGCTTCTACAGGTGTAAATGCTATTATTTTCTCAAATAAAAATATAGCTCCCATAAATGCAGATTCAATAAAAACATCATCAGGATGTCTATTCAAAATACCAATATGTAAAGAAAATAATTTAAAAAAAACAATTTTATATATTAAAAATTATGGTATACATATAGTCGCAGCTACAGAAAAAAAAGGTTTTCTTTGGTATGAAAATGATTTCTCTATTCCTACTGCTATAATTTTAGGAAGTGAAAAAAATGGAATATCTTCATCAATTTTAGTTCTTTGCAATAAAAAAATTAAACTTCCTATGCAAAGAAATGTTGACTCATTAAATGTATCAGTAGCTTGTGGCGCTATTTTATATGAAGCTGTAAGACAACGTAAATTAATATAAACTACTTTTAAATTGTTTTAAAAAACGAACATCATTTTCAAAAAAGATTCTAATATCATTTATATTAAAATATGACAATGCTATTCGTTCAATACCTAATCCAAAAGCAAAACCTGAATAGATTTCAGGATCTATATTGACATTTTGTAATACATATGGATCAACCATTCCACAACCCATAATTTCTAACCATCCAGTATTATTAGTAATAAATTTATTTATTTTATTATTTAACCCTAAATAAATATCTACTTCTGCACTAGGTTCAGTAAATGGAAAATATGATGGTCTTAATCTAATAGGAGTATCATTAAATAATGACTTAGTAAAATATTCTATAATTTGTTTAAGATCTATGAAAGAAACATTAGTATTTACATATAAACCTTCAATTTGATGAAATAAACAATGAGACCGTGATGAAATAACTTCTTTACGATATACTTTTCCATATGATAAAATTCGTATAGGAGGTTTATTATTTTCCATATAACGTATTTGTACTGAAGAAGTATGTGTACGTAATAACATTTTTTCTTTAATAAAAAAAGTATCTTGCATATCTCTAGCTGGATGATCATAAGGAAAATTTAAAGCAGTAAAATTATGCCAATCATCTTCTATTTCAGGACCTTCAATAAAAGTAAATCCTTTTTTATAAAAAATATTTAAAATTTTATTTCTTAGAATAGATATTGGATGTCTAGAACCTATTTCAAATAAATTACTATATATTGTTAAATCTTTTAAAGAATTATATTTTTTTTTTTTAGAAAATTTTTGTTTATAAAAATTAATTTTAGTTAAAACATTTGTTTTTAAATTATTAATGGCTAAACCAATATTTTTTTTATCTTCTTCAGATAAATATTTAATTTCTTTAATTAATTGTGTAATTACACCTTTTTTACTAATAAATTTTTTTTTAAAATTTTCTATTTCTTCAATATTATTTATTTCAAATAATTTAATTTCTTCTTCTAATTTTTTTATTATTTTAATCATAATAATATTTGTATGAATTTTTTTTAGATTATTAATAATATTGATTATAGTAGGATATAAAGGATTTATATTCCAAAATTTTTTAATGTTCCAATAACTTATATAAAAAATTAAATATATATTTATTTTTATTACAACTTTATATATTTTTGTAGGTAAAAATTATAAATTAGCATGTGTAATTATAAATTTATTTTGCATATATAAATAAAAAATATATGTTATTTTCTTCATATAATAATTTAATATTTACATTAATAAAATGAAAAAAAAGAATTATTTTAAAATACTAATAATAGTATTTTTTATACTAAATATTAGTTTTTTTTTACCCCAATTTTTACAAAAATCTAAAAAATCTTATAAAATAGCTACTATAGCATTTTATAATGTAGAAAATTTATTTGATACAATTAAATCCATTGATTATATTAATGGTTTTTTATCACCTTACAATCCTTCTTTTCATCTAAGTATTCCATTAGATAGTAATCTTGCTAAACAAACTCCTATATACAAAGGTCTATATTCAGATTATATTTTTTTTAAAAAAAAAATTAAAGTATTACGACCTTTAGCATTTAGTAATGATTTTACTCCTAATGGAATTAAAAAATGGACTTTAAAAAGATACAAAATTAAATTAAAGCATATTTCTAAAGTTATATCTGAAATAAAACCAGTTATTTTAGGTTTAGCTGAAGTAGAAAATAAAAAAGTTTTACTAGATTTAGTTAATCAACCTGTTTTGAAAAAATATAATTATGAAATTATTCATTATAATTCTTATGATACTAGAGGAATAGATTGTGGAATAATTTATCAAAAAAAACGATTTTTTCCTACAAAAACAAAACATTATGTAATATATGGTCTATATACTAGAGATATATTATTAGTAGAAGGAAAATTAGATGGAGAATATATTTATGTTATTGTAAATCATTGGCCTTCTAAAATTGGAAAAAATAGCGATTATAAACGTTATAAAGCTTCTAAAGTATTAGGATCCATATTAAAAGAAATTCAAAATAAAAATAAAAATGCAAAAATTATTATTATGGGAGACTTTAATGATAATCCTAACACTTCTTCAATTAAACTTATTTCAAATAAAAAATATAAAATATTTAATACTATGAATAATATTTGTACGAAAACAAAAGGTACTTATATGTATAAAAACAAATGGAATTGCTTAGATCAAATAATGTTATCATATAATTTAATTAATAATTTAAATAACTATCATATGTATAAAATAGAAATTTTTAAAAAACGTTATTTAATAAAATCAGGTAGTAAACAACCATTTAGAACTTTTAAAGGTAATAAATATCTAGGTGGTTATAGTGATCATTTACCAGTTTATATAATTTTAATTAAAAAATTAAATTGATAACCAATTGTTGATTGAATCAACTATAGTATCAATATCACCTGCTCCTATTGTTAATAATATATCAAAATATATAGATTTTATTGCTTGCAAAACATTTGACAAAGAACATATTTGTTTTTCTTTGATATTTATATCTTTTAATAAATCATAAGAACTAATTCCTTTAATAGGATTTTCTCTAGCTGGATAAATATTTAGTAATATTAATGCATCAAATTTTTCTAAACTTTTTATAAAACTATTTTTTAAATATTTAGTTCTACTGAATAAATGAGGTTGAAATACACCTAATAATTTTCCATTAAAATCACTTCTAATTGTATTTACAACAACATCTATTTCTTTAGGATGATGTGCATAATCATCTATATATATTTTTTTAGAAGATTTATAAACAATCGAAAATCTTCTTTTAACTCCTTTAAAAGAAAATAAAATTTTTCTTAATTCTTCTATTTCAAAATCAAATTGTGTTAATATAGTTAAAGCAGCAGTAATATTTTCTAAATTATATTTTCCTCTCATTGGTAATGGTAACATCTCCAAAACTCCTTTTGGAGTATTAAAATCAAAAAAATTTTTATAATTTTTATTATATACTGAATAATAATCTGCTTTTTCTTCTACAGAATAAGTAATTATATTTTTTATTTCTTTTGAAAGAAAAAAATTATTATTTAATATTCCTTTATTAACAAAAATTTTACCATTATTTTTTAATTTTTTATAAAAAGCTAAATAAGCTTGTTTCAAACAATATATATTTTTGTATATATCTATATGATCCATATCAATGGAATTGATACAAATTATATTAGGTGATAATTGCAAAAACGAATAATCAAATTCATCAGCTTCTACTATTGAGAGTTCATTTCCTTTTAAAATAATATTAGAATCATAATTTTCAGCTATACCTCCTAAAAAAGCTGTTAAGTTATAATCTAATTTATCTAACATAAATCCTAATAATGTAGAAATAGTTGTTTTACCATGTGTACCTGCTATGGCTATACAATAATTATTTTTTGTAATTTGTCCTAAAATCTCTGAACGTTTTTTTATAATGAAATTATTTTTTTTAAAAAACATTAATTGTTTGTTATTATTATTAATAGCAGGAGTATATATTATTATACTATTATAATATTTAATTTCTTTAGGTATTAGTTCTAATCTATCATTATAATTTATATTTATACCTTCTTTTTCAAGTTTTTGAGTTAAAATTGTTTTTACTCTGTCATATCCATATACTTTTTTTCCCATAAAATTAAAATATCTAGCTAAAGCACTCATTCCTATTCCACCAATTCCAATAAAATAAAAATATTTCATAATATTAATTTTAATATTTCATCAACAATTTTTTCTGTAGCATTTGGTTTTGAAAATTTCAAAATATTTTTGGATAAAGAATTTTTAATAGATACATCATTAAGTATTTTCATAGTTTTTTTTATCATATTTGTTTCTATTTCATTATCTTTAATCATTAAAGCAGCATTATTATTCACTAATAATTGCGCATTTATTGTTTGATGATCTTTTTTAGCCCAAGGAAAGGGAATTAGCAAACAAGGTTTACCTAAGGTAGATAGTTCTGAAATTGCCAATCCTCCAGATCTTGAAACAACTACATCTGATGCTGCATATGCTAAATTAATATTTTCAATATTTTTATATATTAAAATATTAGGATGTCTAATACATTTTTGTTGAATTTTATTAAAATCATTATTTCCTACTTGCCATATTATTTGAATATTATTATCTATTAATATTTTTATATTTTTTAACCATCCATTATTTATGCTATGTGCTCCTTGACTTCCACCTATAGATAAAATAACAGGTTTATCAGGTTTTAAACCTAATTTTTTACAAGCTTCTTTTTTAGAAAAAAAATTATTTAAAATTTCTGACCTTAAAGGATTACCAGTAATAATTATTTTATTTTTATTTTTAAAATAACTTAAAGATTCTTCATAAGTTAAACATATTTTATCAACATATTTACTAAGAATTTTATTAATACTTCCTGGAAGTAAATTTTGTTCTTGAATTAAAGTAGGTTTTTTTTGATAAACAGCTATTATTAATGGTAATAAACTAATAAATTCACCTGTCCCAATAACTATATTGGGATTGAATTTTTTAATCAAATTATTTATTGTAAAAAAACTATTAATCATTTGTATTGGGAATACAAATAATTTTTTCCATAAAATATTAGGTATTTTATTTATTTTAAGTCCGTAAATATGATAATTTGCTAATGGTATTTTTTCCATTTCCATTCTTCCTAAAGAACCTAAAAATAATATATTAGGATATATATTTAAATATAATAATTTTTCTTTTAATTTATCAGCAATTGCTATAGATGAATAAATATGTCCTCCAGTACCTCCTCCACAAATTATAATTTTTAATGATTTATTTGATTTATTCATTATAAAAATATTTTTTTTACTTCATTTTTAAATTGTCTACCACGATCTTTATAATCTCTAAACATATCATAACTAGAACAAGATGGAGATAATAATATTTTATCTCCTTTATTACTTAATAAATATACTTTATAGACAGCCTCTTTCATATTTTCTGCTATAAAAATAGGAATTATAGTCTTAAAAGTATCTATAATTTTTTTATGTTTTCCCAAACAAATTAAATATTTAACTTTCTTTTTTACTAAATTTAGTAATTGATTATAATCATTACCTTTATCATATCCACCTGCTATCCATATAATAGGAAAATCTATTTTGTTTATAGCATGTAATGTAGCATCTACATTAGTAGCTTTTGAATCGTTAATAAATTGTATACCATTAATATTCAAAAAATTTTCCAAACGATGATTTACAGGTTTAAACGTAATTAATTTATTTTTAATTATTGTATTATCAATATTGAAAATTTTGGCTACCCAAATAGCTGACATAATATTATATATATTATGATATTTTAATAAATAATTAATTTCTTCTATTTTAAAATTTATTTCTTGCAAAAATTGTAAATAATTATTATTAGTTATAGGGATACTTATAGCTTTTATATTAATATTATTTTCAATTTCATTTTTAATATAAAAATTATCTTTATTAAAGATAAAAAAATCTTTATTATTTTGATATTTAGTAATACTTAATTTAGAATCTATATATAATTTTAAATTATAGTTATACCAATCCATATGATCATATGAAATATTAAGTAATATTGCTATATATGGTTTAAATCTTACAGAATCATATAATTGAAAACTACTTATTTCTAATATATAATAATCAAATATTTTATTTTTAGCTATTTCTAAAGCAAAACTATTACCTATATTTCCAGATAATCCTACAGATATATAATCTTTTAATAAATGATAAATAAGTAAAGAAGTAGTAGTTTTGCCATTACTTCCTGTAATAGCTATTATTGGTGATTTGTTATAACGTTGTGCAAACATTAATTCTGAAATAATTGGTATACCTTTACTTTTAATTTTATTTATTAAATAATTATTATTAATACCTGGACTTTTTATAATTTCGTTAGCCAATAATATTTTATCTTCTGTATGTTTATTTTCTTCAAAATCTATTGAATTAGATATTAATAATTGTTTATATTCATTTTTAATAGATCCGTTATCAGATAAAAAAATATTATATTTTTTTTTTTTGCTAAAAGAGCTGCTCCTATTCCACTTTCTCCTCCTCCTAATATTGTTATATTTTTCATTGTTTATATATAATTTCTATAATTATAGATATAATTAATTGAATTATTATTAATCTAATTGATATTTTATTATCATGATATCCCATTTTTTGAAAATGATGATGTAATGGTGACATTAAAAAAATTTTTTTACCTATTCCATATTTAATTTTAGTATATTTAAAATATAATACTTGTATTACTATGGATAATAATTCTATAATAAAAATTGCACATAAACTTATAATAAGTAATTCTTTTTTAATTAGAATAGCTATTACAGCAATTATTCCACCAATAGTTAAACTACCAGTATCTCCCATAAAAATTTGAGCAGGATAAATATTATACCATAAAAATCCCATTAAAGAGCCAAGAAAAGATGTATTATAAATTAATAAATCATTATTATTATTAATATTTAATATTATTGTGAATATAATAATTGAAGATATAAAAGCTGTTAATCCATCTATACCATCTGTAATATTAGCACCATTAGATATAAATATAATTAAACTAATAGTTATTATTATAAATAATAATTTATCAAAAAAAAATGCATTATTTATTAAATAATAATAATTGGTATTTTCCATTAATCTTATATCATAAATAATATTACCTATTAATATTCCTAATATTAATTGACTAATTAATTTATATATTGCTTTAATCCCTTGTTTTTTTTTAAAAAAAATTTTGATGTAATCATCAATAAATCCAGTTAATCCAATCCATAAAGTAGTAAAAATTAGTATTTTGACATTGAATTTATAATTATAATTAAATATTAATGTTGAAATTAATGTAACAATAATAATAATTAAACCTCCCATAGATGGAATTTGTTTATTATTATTATAATTAGGTAAATCTAATAATCTTATATTTTCCCATATTTTTTTTTTTGCATATATATTATATATTTTTTAAAAAAAAATATTCCAATTAATAAAGAAAAAATAAATGATAAAAAAGATTTTAATAACAAATTCATTTTTTTATTTTTTTTAAAAATTTTTTAGATAATTTTTTTTCATTAAAATAATAACGTTTTCCATTTATTTCTTGATATTTTTCATGTCCTTTACCTGCAATTAAAATAATGTCTCCTTTTTTTGAAAAAAAAATAGCATTTTCAATAGCTTTTTTTCTATCTATTATGCTAAATAATTTTTTTTTAAAATTTTTAATTTTTAAATTTTTCATCATATCATTAATAATATTTTGGGGATTTTCTTCTCTAGGATTATCTGATGTTAAAATCACTAAATCTGATTTATTATATGCAATACTTGCCATTATTGGACGTTTTTCTATATCTCTATTACCTCCACATCCAATAACACAAATTAATTTGTTATTATTATTTTTTAATTCTTGTATTGTTTCTAAGACATTAGAAATAGCATTGGGTGTATGAGCATAATCAATAATTATACGAATTTTTTTGTATAAAAATTGTTCAAATCGACCTTTAATAGGCCTTAAAGTACTCATAATTTTTATTATTTTATCTTCATTTATTTTTAATAATAAATTAGCAGTTCCATATATTGCCAATAAATTATATGTATTATATTCTCCAATTAATTTAGTTTTTAAAAAATTATTATTCAATAATAATTCAGTGTATGAAAAATTTTTTTTAATTATTTTGGCTTTATAAGTAGATTTATTATTTTTTAAAGCATAACTATATTTATTAGCATTACTATTTTTTAATATGATTGAAGAATATTTATCATCTGCATTGATTAATGCAAAAGATTTTTTAGATAAAGAATCAAAAAATAATTTTTTAATTAAAAAATAATTATTAAAGTTTTTATGATAATTAATATGATCATGTGTAATATTAGTAAATATTCCTAATTTGAAATTTAACCCAAAAATACGTTTTTGAAAAATACCATGAGAACTTACTTCTATAAATGCATATTTACAACCTTTTTTTATTGCGAGATATAAAATATGATTAATAGTAATTACATCAGGTGTAGTATTTTTAGTTAAAAATTTATAATTAATAATTTTTATATTAATAGTAGATATTAAAGCTACTTTTTCTCCTAATTTTTTAAATAATTCATAAAGCATACTAGCAATAGTTGTTTTACCATCAGTACCTGTAATACCTATTATATTTATTTTTTCTGAAGGATTATCAAAAAAATTTGAACTTATAATTCCTATAGCTTCTGATGTATTATTTACTAATATATAAGTAATATTCTTATTAATTTCATTAGGAAATTTTTCACAAATTATAGTATTTGCTCCTTTTTTAATAGCATTTATAATAAAATTATGACCATCAAATTTATTACCACATATAGCTGCAAAAATAGAATTATCAACAACATTTAAATGATTAATACATAATTTTTTAACTTTTTTTGTTATTATTCCTTTTATTTCTTTTATTGAAACTTTTTGTAAAAGATCTTTTAATAATTTCATTATTTCTTTTTTTTTTGTACAAAGATCTTTTTTTTAGCTCCTCAGGCTGGATTTGAACCAGCGACATCCTGATTAACAGTCAGGTGCTCTAACCAACTGAGCTACTGAGGAATTATAATTAAATATATAAAATTATTTTTAAAGTTTTTCTACCATTCTTAACCTAGCACTACGTATTCTAGAATTTTCTTTAATTTCTGTTTTATTAGGTAATAATATTTTAGTAATATATTTGAATGGTTTTTTTTTATTGCCAAATAAATCTTCGTTTTGAATTCCATCAAATGTACCACTTTTAAAAAAAGATTTTACTATTCTATCTTCAACAGAATGATATGATATAATAGCAATTCTACATCCAATTTTTAAAATATCTAATGATTGTATTAATAAATATTTTAATTCTTCAATTTCGTTATTTACTTCAATTCGTATTGATTGAAATAATTTAGCTAAAAATTTATTTTTTTTATATTTAGGTATTTCTGATTTAATGGAATCAATTAATTCAAATGTTGTTATGATATTTTTGTCTTTTCTTTTTTCTACAATTTTTTTAGCAATTTTTTTAGCATTTATAATATTTCCATATTCATAAAATAAATTAGTTAATTTTTGTTCAGAATAATTATTTATTATTGTTTTTGCTGAAATATTAGAACGACAATTCATTCTCATATCTAATTGATTATTAAATCGTATAGAAAATCCTCTTTTTGGATTATCTAATTGACATGAACTCATACCTAAATCAACTATAATTCCTGATACATAATTAATGTTATTATATAACAATTCATTTTTTATATATTTAAAATTTTCATGAAATAATTTCAATCTTTTATCTTTTATAATATTATTATATATAGCTTCTTCATCTTTATCAAAAGCTAAAATAGATCCATTTATTCCTATATTATTTAATATCATTGCAGAATGTCCACCACTACCAAAAGTAGCATCAATATAAATACCTTCTGGATCAGTAATTAAATTTTTTATTTCGTTTAAAAACGCAGGTTTATGATAATAATTATTCATAAAAAATAGAAAAAATTTATTCTATAAATTCTATATATTTGATTTGATTTAAATCAATATAAATTTCTTCTTTTTTAATAATATTAGATTTATTTAACCATTTAATATTAAAAATACCTTTCTTATTTTTTAATACTTTATCTAAATCACTACTTTTTTTCATTTTTAAATCATTTATGGAAAGTATAATATCACCAACTTCTAATCCAATAGATTTTAATTGTTCATTATTCAAATATGAAATTATAAGTCCATAATTAATTCCTAATTTCTTTTTATTAGAATTATTTAATTCTGATAATTTTATTTTTAATAATTCTTGATTAGTTAATTTATATAAATTTTTAATTTTAGTATTCCCATCACTATTTTTTAATGTTAAATTAATAATTTGATAATGATCATCACGAATTATTTTTAATTTGATTTTATCACCAGGATTTTTAAGAGCTAAAATATATGATAAATCTGACATATTTGATATAATATTATTATCAACATTTACAATTATATCATCAATTTTAAGACCTGATTTTTCTGCTGCACTATTTTTATAAATTTGTAAAATTGCAAGACCTGATTTGTATTTATTAACATATTCCTTGTTAAATAAGGTTTTATAATATTTTTTATAAAAAAATACATTTTCTTCATCAGAAAGATCTAAAGTTGATATACCTATAAATGCTCTTTGTACAAGACCGTATTTTTTAATATCATTAATAGTTTTTTTAACTAAATTAGATGGAATTGCAAAACTATATCCTTCATAACTTCCTGTTCTTGAAGATATTGCAGTATTTATACCCATTAAATATCCATCTTCGTCAATTAATGCTCCTCCACTATTTCCAATATTTATTGCAGCATCTGTTTGAATAAAACATTCAACTGGTGATTTTTTATCATTTAATATTCCTAGAGATCTATTAACTGCACTAATTATTCCAGCAGTTACTGTAGTCTTTAAACCTACAGGATTTCCTAATGCTAATACCCATTCACCAATTTTTGGTTTTTTATTAGAAAATTTTATATAAGGTAAATTTTTGGCTTTAATTTTAAGAAGTGCAATATCAATATTAGGATCTATACCTATTATTTCAGCTTGATAAGTTTTATTATTAAATTCTACTTCTATTTCCTCAGAACTTTCTACAACATGATTATTAGTAATAATATAACCATTAGATGATATTATAACACCTGAAGCATTAGCATAAATATTATCATCATTATTATTTTTTTTATAATTTTTTTTATTAAAATTATCAATTAATTTATTTAAATATTTAATTTTTTTATTTAAATAAATAAAATTATCATTTTTTATAAAAAAATTATAATCAATATTATTAATATTAAATTTATTATATAATTTATTATATTCTTTATATTCTTTTTCTGTAATTCCATTTTTCATATTTTTCATATAGAAATAATGAAATGGCTCAAATGGCTCTGTATCATCTTCATCTTCATTATAAAATTCTTCTTCTTCATTAAAAGACCTAATAGATTTAATATTAACTATAGTATTAATGCTTTTTTCTACTGCTTTAGCAAAATCAGGTCTATTCTCTTTTTTCTCATCAATTTTATCTTTTTTATCTTCTATTTTATCTTTTTTATCTTCTATTTTATCTTTTTTATCTTCTATTTTATCTTTTTTATCTTCTATTTTATCTTTTTTATCTTCTATTTTATCTTTTTTATCTTCTATTTTATCTTTTTTATCTTCTATTTTATCTTTTTTATCATCAATTATATCATCAGAAGATTTATATTCAGATGAATATTCATCATCTTTATTATATTCATCATCTTTATTATATTCATCATCTTTATTATATTCATCATCTTTATTATATTCATCATCTTTATTATATTCATCATCTTTATTATATTCATCATCTTTATTATATTCATCATCTTTATTATATTCATCATCTTTATTATATTCATCATCTTTATTATATTCATCATCTTGACAAGAATATTTATAATTTTTATTTAAATCATTTGTTAAATCATTTTTTAAATCATTTTTTAAATCATTTTTTAAATCATTTTTTAAATCATTTTTTAAATCATTTTTTAAATCATTTTTTAAATCATTTTTTAAATCATTTGTTAAATAACCAGCATATTTAATTTTATAAGTTTTATACAAACTAAAACTGGTAAATATTATTGATATAATAAATAATAATGATATTAAAGTCTTTTTTGTGAATAATTTTTTAATTTTCACTATATATGTGACATTTAAAATTGTTACTTTTCAAATTTAAAAAAAAAAAACAATATAAAAATATTTAAAAAAAAATTTTTATTTAATTTAAAATCATTTTATTATTTAATAATAAATTAATAAAATTAATAAAATGAAATTGAAATTTTTTAAATATCAAGGAACTGGAAATGATTTTATTTTAATTGATGCCAGAAACTTAAAATTTGATTTTAATGTAAAATTATTATGTAATAGAAAATTTGGAATAGGTGCTGATGGATTAATTTTAATTAAAAATGATAAAAACAGTCAATTTTATATGAAATATTATAATTCTGATGGAAAAGAAAGTACTATGTGTGGTAATGGAGGACGATGTGCAGTGGCATTTTCAAAATATTTAGGAATTATTAATAATAATAAAGCATATTTTAGAGCATTAGATGGAAATCATATTGCATATATAAAAAACAATTTCATTTCATTAAAAATGATAGATGTTACATCTATAAAGATTAATACAAATCATGTATTTTTAAATACTGGATCTCCACATCATATTATATTTATAAAAAATATTAATAATATTAATGTCTATTCTTTAGGTAAAGAAATTAGATTTAAAGAACCTTATAAAAAAAATGGAGTAAATGTTAACTTTGTAGAAGTTTTCAAAAATTTTTTAAAAGTTAGAACATATGAACGAGGAGTAGAAAATGAAACTTTATCTTGTGGAACTGGTGCAGTAGCATCAGCTATAGCTGCATTTGAATTAGGAAAAATAGTTAATAATAAAATATTAATACATACTTTAGGAGGAAAAATATTTGTTAAATTTTTTAAATATAAAGATTATTCTTATAAAAGAATTTGGATTAAAGGTCCTTATAAATTTATTTATTATGGATACATTGATACAGATTCATTGAAATATGAATTAAATTCATTTTAATATATTTTATGTTAATATTTTTAATATTATTTTATGTATTTATTATCCTCTTCATCTATTTTAGATATAAAAACAATAAAAATATATGAGTATACACTTGATAATGGATTAACTGTTATCTTACACCAAGATAACACAAATCCTTTAATAGTTGTATCAATGTTATATCATGTAGGTAGTAAAAATAATTATACTTGTCCAGGTTTATCTCATTGTTTTGAACATTTAATGTTTCAAAAAACTAAAAATATAAAACATGGAGAATTTTTTAAATATGTTTCCTCTAATGGAGGACAAACTAATGCATATACAAATAAAGATTTTACATTTTTTTATGAAATGTTACCTTCTAATAATTTAAAATTAGCATTATGGTTAGAATCTGAACGTATGAGAAATGCTATAATAGATTTAGAAAGTATTAATGCAGAAAAAAAAATAATTCAAGTAGAAAGATCTATGATATATGATAACAAACCTTATTTAAAAATAATTTCAGAAAAATTACCTTATTTGTTATTTAAAAAACATCCATATAAATATTCAATTATTGGTTCATCGGAAAATATTAATAATTTTCATAATTATGATTATAAAAATTTTTATAAAACATATTATGTTCCTAATAATGCAATTTTAACTATTGCAGGAGACTTAAATTTAGAAAAAGTTAAATATTTAATTAATACTTATTTTGAAACAATTCCTAAAGGAAAAACTCCACAATTTAATTTTATAGAAGAAAATTCAATTTTTAAAGAAATTGTACATACATATAAAGATGAATTTGCATCTATTCCTGCTGTTATTATTTCTTATAGAACAAATGCTTATCAAAATATTAATTGGGATAAAAATATGAGTTCATTAAAGGATGTTTTATTATTAAATTTTATTAGCAAATTATTATTAAATGGTGAAAGTTCTTTTTTAAGAAAGAAATTAATTCATAATAAAAAAATAGCTTCATTTATTAATTATAGTATTTCTATACTAGAAAATTACACAATATTAACAATATATGCTATAGGTAATAAAAATGTTGATTTAAATAAATTAACAGAAGTAATAGATGAAGAAATTGAAAATTTTAAAAAAAATTTATCTGAAAAAGACATTGAAAAACAAATAAATTTTTGTGAAACAAATTATTTAATAAATAATTTATATATGTTATATAGAGCTCAAAAATTAGCAGAAAATAAATTTTTATTTGGAAAATCAAATATTGATATAATATCATTATATAAATCTTTTACTATTAATGATATAAAACAAGTTGCTAATAAATATTTACAAATCAATAAACGTGTTCGTTTACATATTAAAATATAAAATAAATGAGTTCAAAAATAGATATTAACAAAGTTCCTACATCAGATCCACTACCTAAAATTAGTATTAAAAATATTAAAAGTTTTAAATTAGATAATGGATTAAAAGTTTTTTTAATTGAAAATAAATTTCCATTAATTCAAATAGGATTAACATTTGATATTGAACCTATAAAAGAAAATAAAATTGGAATAAAACATATAATGAAAGATATGTTTATGGCAGGTACAGAAAATTATACAAAAGAAGAATTATATGAAACTTTAGAATATTTAGGATCTAATATAGATATATCAGAATCATGTATATATATGTCAGTATTAAGTAAACATATTGAACTATCTATAAAAATATTAAGTGATATTATAATAAAACCAAAGTTAAATTCTGTTCAAGAATTAAACAATTCAATAAATAAATTGATTATTTATTTAAATTCAAAAAATAAAGATATTAATTATATAATAACCAATGTTATTGGTAACAAATTATTTTATGGCAATAATCATCCTTATGGAAAAATTGTATCAGAAAAATCTCTAAAAAAAATTACAATTAATGATATTAAATTATTTTATAATACTTATTATAAACCTAATGTTGCTAGTATAACTTTTATGGGTTCTATTTCAATAGAACAAGTGGAATTTTTAGTTAAAAAATATTTTTCATTATGGCAAAAAGGTATTAAACTTAATAAAAATTATACTTTTCCAAAACACTATGAATTAGAAATTGATTTAATTAATATTAATTCAGCTAAAAAAGCATTTATTTATATGGGAAATCCATTATCCTTAGATACAAGAAATAAAGATTATTTAGCTGCTAAAATGGTAAATAACATATTAGGTGTAGGTCCTAATTCACGTTTATTTATGAATATTCGTGAATATAAAAATTATGCTTACTATATTAGTTCAAATATTATAATTCATGACACTAAAACAAGTTTTAGAATAGTATCTCAAATAAATTTAAATACTATAAATGATACAATTAATTTAATTATAAAAGAATTAAATAATATAACAACATATTATGTTTCTGATAAAGAATTAGAAAATAATAAAAAAGAAGAAATTGGTAATTTTATTATGAATTTAGAAGATCCTATTACTTATAGTAATTTTGTTATTAACAAAAATAAATTTACTAAAAATTTTTTCAAAAATTATATAATAAATATAGAATCTTTAACTAAAGAAGAAATATTAGAAACAGCTAAAAAATATTTTTCAATAAATAATTTTAGAATTATTATTATAAGTAATAATTATAAAAATAATTTCAATATTAAAGAATATCCTATTTATTTGTATAATCCAAATGGAGATTTAATTAAAAAATTAAATTAAAAAAAATATTTATTTAAATAATATTTATATATTTATATATATAATATATATTTATAATGTTATCCAATATTAATAAAGATTTATACAATAATATTATATCTGTTTTAAAAACGATATATGATCCTGAACTTCATATAAATATATATGAATTAGGTTTAATCTATGATATAGATATTATTAATAATGATAATAATAATGTAGATATAAAAATTACAATGACACTTACATCACCTAATTGTCCTATAGCTGATAGCTTTTTAACAGAAATAAAAAATAAAATTAACAATATTAATGGAATTAATAATGTTATTATAAATCTTATTTTTGAACCTAAATGGAATAAAGAAATGATGAGTGAAGAAGCTAAATTAGAATTAGGTTTGTTGTAAATTAATAATAAATTTATTTTATGGAAATAATCGGAACTATAAAAAAAATATTTGATGTAAAAACATTTAATAATGGATTTAAAAAAAGAGAATTAATTATAAAAACTGAAGAACAATATCCTCAAAATATTTTAATTGAATTTATTCAGGATAAAATTAATATATTAAATATGTTTAAATATGGTGATAAAGTAAAAATATACATAAATATTAAAGGAAGAGAATGGAATAATCCTGAAGGAATTACAAAATATTTTAATTCTATTCAAGGTTGGAAAATTGAAAAATTCAATTTTACTGAAAAAGAAATTTCAAATTTTAAAAATAAAAATGAATTTGATGATTTACCATTTTAAATTATTTAAATAATTTTTAAAAAAGATTTATACAACTTTTTTATAAAAATAAATAAATGCGCATAGTAGATTCATACTATCTAACATGCTCTTTTATTTAAAATATTTTTCAAAAAAAAAACATAGATCTCATTTTATGAATAATTACTAAAACCTAAAAAACGGGATTAATTTTAAATTTATATGTTTAATATTTTTAATAAGATTTTGGGATCTACAAAAACAACTGCTTTATTATTTATAATCACTGCTATATCTCTTGCAACTGCAACTTTTATTGAAGAAATATATTCAATAGAAACAGCAATGGCACTTATTTATAAATCTGTTTGGTTTGAAATAATATTACTATTATTATGTTTAAATTTAATTAAAATCATATTTCGTCTTTTTAAAAGAAAAAAAATTCCCATATTAATATTTCATTTAGCATTCATAATTATATTAATTGGAGGAGCTATATCAAGATACAGTGGATTTGAAGGTCTAATAAATATTGGTGAAGGAGATACTGTTAAAAACGCCATTTCTGATAAAACATATATACAATTACAAATACATGAAAACAATGAAGTAAACTATTATAAAGTTCCATATATTTTATCACATTTTAATAAAAAATATGAAGTAAATTTTTTTTATAAAAAAAATTTATTTAATGTTAAAATACTGAATTATATTCCTTATGCTAAAGAAACTTTTATTCAAAATAACTATGGACATAAATATATAAAAATTGTTTTCTTACAAGAAGGTAAACGTATAGAGACATATATTAAAAATGGAGAATTAAAAAAATTAGGAAGTATATTGGTAAGTTTTAATAATAAATCAGTAAAAAATGCTATACAAATTTTAGATTATAAAGGCAAATTATATATAATATCACCTAATAATATCAATTATACATTGATGAATAATTCTAAAATTTTTAATTTAGAAAAAAAAAAGAAATACCCAATTAATTACCAAGCTCTATATAATATTGGAACAACTTATATAGTTATTCCTAAAGGAATTTTAAAAGGATATATGAAATATATATCATCAAAAGAAAAAGAATTCCCCAATGTAATTACTGCCCAAATTAATAATAATAATAAATCAAAAATAGTAACATTTATAGGAGGAAAAGGGTTTATTAATAGTGGTAAATATATAAAATTTGATAATAAAAAAATATATATAGGTTATGGTTCAATATTAATTGATCTACCTTTTAGTATAAAATTAAATAAATTTGTTATAAATAAATATCCAGGTTCAGAATTACCTTCTTCATTTACAAGTTTTGTAACTATTATTGATAATAATCAAAGAAAAAACTTTAAAATTTCTATGAATAATGTTCTAAATTATAAAGGGTATAGGTTTTTTCAAAATAGTTATTATCCTAATCTAAAAGGAACAATATTATCAGTAAATAATGATATATGGGGAACACGAATTTCTTATTTAGGTTATTTTTTAGTTATTATTGGTATGTTTTTAACTTTATTTTCTAAAGGAACTCATTTTTTTAAACTTAAAAAGAAGTTAAAGAATTTATCTTCAAATAAATTATTATTTATATTATTATTTATTATTAGTTTATTTACTAAAATTAATGCTAAAGAAGACTACATTATTAATGAAAAATTTTATATTCAAAAAAAACACGCAGATAAATTTGGTAATTTACTAGTACAGGATCAACAAGGACGTATTAAACCTATTAATACTATAGCTTTAGAATGTTTAAGAAAAATTTATAAAAAAGATAAAATAAATAATTTAAACGCCAATCAATGGTTTCTTTCTATAATTCAAGAAAGTTGGATAATATTTTTTTTAAATAAAAATATTGGTTGGTCAATGATACCTTTTATTAAAGTAGAAGGATCTAAAAAATTATTAAAATTGGTAAATGCAAAAAACGGTTACACATCTTTAAATAATTTATTTATTAATAATAATAATAATATTATATATATTCTTGAAAAAGAATATGAAAATGCTTTAATAAAAAGTCCTAATAAAAGAAATGAATATGATAAAGCAGTTATAAAATTAAATGAACGTATAAATATATTATCAGGAATTTTTAAAGGTATATATATAAAAATATTTCCAATTCCTAATGATGAAAAAAATACTTGGACTTTTGAAAATTTTTTTAAAATTACTAATTCTGAAAGTAATTTATTATTAAATAATTATTTTATAGCTTTATATAAAGCACAACAACAAAATAACTGGGAAATAGCTGATAAAGCATTAAAAGATATTCATAATTATCAAATGAAATATGGTGATAAAATAATTCCTACACAACAAAAAATTAAAGCAGAAATATTATACAACCGTTTAAATATTTTTTATTATGTAATGTTATTATATCTATTATTAGGAATAATATTATTATTTTTATCTTTTTTTAAAGTTTTATTTCTAAATAAAAATTATTATAATAAATATATTAATATTTGTTTTTATTCATTATTTATAATATTTGTATATCATACATATGGTTTAATACTCCGATGGTATATTTCTAATCATGCTCCTTGGAGCAATGGATATGAATCAGCTATTTTCATAAGTTGGTGTATTATATTAATAGGATTATTTTTTTACAAAGTAAATTATTCTTTTGTTCAATCAGTTACATCATTAGCATCAACTAGCATTTTAAGCATTGCACATGGAAATTTAATGGATCCAGAAATTACTAATTTAGTTCCAGTACTTAAATCATATTGGTTGATAATTCATGTTGCAATAATTATTTTTAGTTATGCATTCTTAATAATAGGTTCATTCATAGGATTAATTGTATTAATATTATATATTATTAATGCAATACATAATAAAAAAAATAACATAATACTTTATACAAAAAAATTAACCATAATTAATGAAATTACCCTAACTATAGGTCTTTTTCTATTAACAATAGGAACTTTTTTAGGAGGAATATGGGCTAACGAAAGTTGGGGAAGCTATTGGAATTGGGATCCTAAAGAAACTTGGGCTTTAATAAGTATATTAGTATATAGTTTTATATTACATATGCGATTAATACCTAATCTTAGAGGAAAATTTATTTTTAATATGGCTAGTTTATTGGGTATTAGTTCAATAATAATGACTTATTTAGGAGTTAATTATTACTTTGCTGGATTACATTCATACGGAAAAGGTGACCCTATACCAATACCTAAATGGATTTATTATACATTGATTATATTATTAATAATAATATTTATATCATATTTCTCATATAAAAAAATATTAAAAAGAAAAATAAATTATTTAAATTAAATAATTTAATTTTAAATTAATTTTATTTTTTAAATAAGTTAATTTCATTATTTTTTTTATTAAAAAATTATTTTCATTACCATTTTTAATTTTATGAATATATTCATTAATAATTTTTGATATAAATAATGATTTATGACGAAGAAGTGTAGAATGTAAATATTCTATATTTAGATTATCATTAATATCATATATATTATATATTATTCTTTTAATATTATTATTCATTAATAATTTATTATAAATAAATTTATAATTATTATTTCTTAATCCCAATTGTAAATAATAAAATATTTTTTCATATAAATCATAACAAAAATGAAAATTATTATTATTAAAATAATTTATTATTAATTGTATAATCGTAGTATTTTTATAATTTTCTTCTCCATAATTAATTATTATTTTAATAATTTCTTTTTCAACTATTAATAATGTATCTATAGTATTTGAACTATTTTTTTTATAATATTGTTTTTTAACCACACAATTATTATTTAATACATATTTTTTTATTATATTTTCATCTAAATTAAGTAATTTAGATGCTTCTTTTATATAAATTTCTTTACGAATTATATTTGGTATTTTAGCAATACTATTTATAACACTTTTAATAACTAATTCTTTATTTATTAAAGAATTGTGGTTTTTTAACAAATTTTTAATTTTAAATTGAATAAAATTCAAAGTATTTGTTTTTATAAAACACAAAATTTTTTCTAAATTATTATTATTGTTATTAACAAACCTATCGGGATCTTCTTCATTAGGAAATAATAATATATGAACGTTCATATCTTGTTCTAAAATTATGTCTATAGCGCGTAAAGCAGCTTTTATACCAGCATTATCACCATCATATAATAATATGATATTAGATGTAAAACGTTTTATAAAACGTATTTGATCATAAGTAATATAAGTCCCTAAAGTAGCTACTACATTTTTTAAACCAATTTGATATAAAGAAATTACATCAATATAACCTTCTACTAAATAACAACAGTCATTTTTTAAAATGAAATTTTTAGATTGATATAATCCATATATTATATTTTTTTTTTTAAAAATTTCACTTTCAGTAGAATTAATATATTTTGGTTTAAAATTATTTTGAATTATTCTGCCACCAAAACCTAATACTCTACCTGATATACTATATATTGGAAAAATAATACGATTTCTAAAAAAATCTTTATGATTAACAGTAGTTAATCCAGATTTAATTAAATAATTAATATTAAATCCTTTATTTAAAGCTGATTTAGTAAAATTATCATTAGCATATCCTATTTCAAATTTTTTAATTATTTCAATTTTTAATCCCCTACTAATGATATAATTTCTAGCCAATAACCCATCTTTTTCTTTAAAAAAATTTTTTACAAAAAATTCTTTAGCATAATCTTGAATTAAATAATTACTTTCTATTTCATCATTTTTTTTATTATTATAATAATAATTATCAAAGATTTTTATATCATATTTTTTTGCTAAAAAAAATAATGCTTCAACATAACCAATATTTTCATGTTCCATAATAAAAGATATTACGTTACCTCCTTTTCCTGAACTAAAATCTTTCCATATTTGTTTTGATGGTGAAACTATCAAAGAAGGTGTACGTTCATTAGAAAAAGGACTTAATCCTCTATAATTAGAACCACTTTTTTTTAAAAAAATAAAATCGTTTATAACCTCTTCTACTCGTGCTACAGCAAATATTTGTTTTATAACATGATTTGAAATCATAATTTATTTAAATAAATTAAATAAAAAATTTTGTTTATATGATAAATAATAAACACAAAAGAGCAACTTCATTAATACGTAAAAAAATTTCTGAATTATTTATTAATATAGAAAATAAAAATAAAATTATTATTAGTGTTACTAAAGTCACACTAACACAAGATATTAGTTCAGCACATATATATATTAGTATATATTCTATTTCAAATGAAAATAAAAATGTGTTATTCCAACAAATATGTAATTACTCATCTATTTTCAAAAAAATTTTATCTAAAAAATTAAGATATCAATTTAGAAAATTTCCTAATATCTATTTTAGATTAGATGATTCATTTGAATATATAGAAAATATAGAAAAAAATTTAATTAAAAATAATTCCAATTTTGATTTTGATTTATATTTACTATAGTATTATAAATAAGTTTTACTGTTTCTTCAACATCTTTTTTATAGACCATTTCAACTGTAGTATGCATATAACGTAATGGTATTGATATTAAAACAGAGGCCACACCACCATTAGAATAAGCAATTACATCATTATCTGTATAAGTTAGTGGAGATGAAGCTAAACGTTGATAAGATATTTTATTTTCTTTAGCTATTTTTAATACAAATTCACGTAAAAAATTATGTACTGAAGGGGCATAATTAATTATTGGACCTAATCCACATTTTATATCTCCTTCTATTTTTTTTTCAATCATAGGAATAGAAGTATCATGAGCTACGTCAGTAACTATAGCTATATTAGGTTTAATAACATTAGTTATCATTTTAGCACCTCTTAATCCAACTTCTTCTTGAACTGCATTAACTACATATAAAGCAAATGGTAATATTATATTATTATATTTTAATAATTTAATTACTTCAGCAATTATAAAACTACCAATTTTATTGTCTAAAGCACGAGAAACATAATATTTATTATTTAATATAAAACATTCATCTACATAAGATATTACACAACCTATATGAACACCTAAATCTTTAACTTCTTTCTTACTTGATGCGCCTATATCTATAAATAAATTATTAACCTTAGATAATTGGTCAGATTTTTCTTCAGATTTTCTGGTATGAATAGAAGGAAATCCAAAAATACCCTTTACAAAACCTTTTTTAGTATGTATATATACTCTTTTAGAGGGTGCTATTTTATGATCTGATCCTCCATTAGGAATTACATAAATAAATCCATCATCTGTAATATAATTAACATACCAAGAAATTTCATCAGCATGAGCTTCAATTAATATTTTATAATCTTTATTAGGATTAATAATTCCTACAACAGTACCATAAATATCTACATTTATCTTATCAACATAAGGATTAATATAATTTTTCCATAATTTTTGACCATTAGTTTCATAACCACTTGGTGAAGCAGTATTTAAATATTTTTTTAAAAAAATTTCAGATTCATTATCAATTGAATAATTGAAAATCATAAAAAATTATATATTATATATAATATATAATTTTTTTATGATATTTCTTTATAGAATCAAAATAACATAAAACTTAATTTTTTTTAGCTATTTTTAATTTATAATTGTAATAAATATAATATATGAAAATATTTTCTTCAGAAAATATTAAAAATATAGATAAATACATAATTAAAAATTTACCTATTACTCCTATTAATTTAATGGAAAAAGCTGCAAAATCTTGTTTTAATTGGATTAATTCAAATTATAACATAAAAGAAAAAAAATTTCTAATAT
Source organism: Candidatus Bostrichicola ureolyticus (assembly GCA_029851125.1). Classification (NCBI taxonomy): domain Bacteria; kingdom Pseudomonadati; phylum Bacteroidota; class Flavobacteriia; genus Candidatus Bostrichicola; species Candidatus Bostrichicola ureolyticus. The sequence continues at coordinate 122,121 of CP100319.1, forward strand.
TAGCTGGAAAAGGTAATAATGGAGGCGATGGTTTAGCTATAGGAAGAATGCTATTAAATAATAAAGCAAAAAAAGTAAAAATATACATAGCTAATATAACACATTCTTATTCACAAGAATTTTATTTAAACTTGAATAGACTTAAGGAAATGAACGTTATAATTAATGAATTATCTGAAGGAGATACATATTGTTTTAACAATACATACATACTTATTGATTCACTTTTTGGAATTGGTATTAATAAACCAATAGAAGGATTTTGGGAAAATTTAATTGAATATATAAATATAAATATAGATAATATTATATCTATAGATATGCCATCTGGTCTTTTTTCAGAAAAACCAATACAAAATAATAAAGGAATTATTCAAGCTAATCATACCCTTAGTTTTTATGCACCTAAATTATCTTTCTTATTACCAGATTTATATAAATATGTAGGTAGATGGCATATATTAGAATTTTTACCAAAAAACTATTTAGAAGAAATTTTTAATTTGTTTAAAACTACAAATTATTACGTAGATAATTCTTTAATTAAATCAATTTACAAAAAACGTAAAAAATTTTCACATAAAGGAACTTTTGGACATGGACTTATAATAGGAGGTGATTATGGAATGATAGGATCTATTATTCTAAGTGCAAAAGGATCTTTACGTAGTGGTATTGGAAAATTAAGTATACATACACCTTTATTCGGACATAAAATAATACAAATTGCAATTCCTGAAGCAATTATATTAAATAATAATTGGGAAAATTTTCCAAATCCTAATATTGCTAATTCAATAGCAATAGGTCCTGGATTAGGAAAAAATTCACAAAATGTTAATCTTTTAAAAAATTATTTATTAAAAATAAAAACTCCGTTAGTTATAGATGCAGATGCAATTAACATACTGGCTGTAAATCCGGAATTAATTTCAATAGTACCAAAAAATACTATTTTTACTCCACATCCAAAAGAATTTAATCGTTTATTAGGTTTTGGTGGTTGGAAAAATGATTATGATAAATTAGAAATGTTAAAACATTTTGCTAATAAAAATGGATTTTATATTATATTAAAAGGAGCTTATACTATAACAGTTACTCCTAATGGTATACTTTATTTTAATAGTACAGGAAATCCAGGTATGGCGACAGCTGGAAGCGGAGATGTTCTTACAGGAGTAATTTTAAGTTTATTATGTCAAGGATATTTACATAAAGAAGCTTGTATTTTAGGAGTATACTTACATGGATTATCTGCAGATATTGTAGTAAAAAAAACAAGTTTTGAAGGATTAATAGCAGGAGATATAGCAGAAAATTTAGGAAAAGCTTTTAAAAAAATATATAAATAATTTATTTTTGTATTTTTTTTATTAAAAATCTTCTAAATCTTTTAAAGGTAGGGATTGTTGTTAATAATATAAAAATTATAATAATAATTCCTAAATTATCTTTTAATATAGGAAATTTATTACCTAATAAATTACCAGCCATCATTAAAGAAAATGTCCATATTAATGCTCCGATAATATTATAAATCATAAATTGCTTAAAATTTACCTTAACAATTCCTGCAATAATTGGAGCAAAAGTCCTAAATATAGGTAAAAATCTACTTAAAGTAAGAGATATTATTTTATATTTATTATAAAATAAATCAGCAATTATAAGATATTTTTTTTTAAAAAAAAAAGAATCTTTTTTTTTATAAAGAATATTACCAGATTTATATCCTATATAATATCCCACAATATTTCCCATAATAGCTGCTAACGCAATTAACAAAATAATTACAAAAAAAGATACATTATAAAAACTTTCAGATAATTTTTTTCCAAAAATACCAGCAGTAAAAAGTAAAGAATCACCAGGTAAAAAAAATCCAATAAATAAACCTGTTTCAGCAAAAATAATAATAAAAATAATAAGTAAAGTGGTATTACCAAAATGGAAAAAAATCCATTCAGGATTAAATAAATATTTAAAATAATCCCAAAATTTTAACATAAAATGATAAATTTTTTATAAAATATTTTTATATTTTATTTTAATTAATTATTAATATATTATAATTAATAATAAAAATAAAATTTGTGAATGTAGCTGCTATAATAGGACGTCCTAATGTAGGAAAATCAACATTATTTAATCGTCTTTTAAGACGTCGAAAAGCTATTGTTGACATAGTTAGTGGAGTTACTAGAGATAGACATTATGGAGAATCTTATTGGAATGGTGTAAAATTTTTTATTATTGATACAGGAGGATATACATTATATAGTAATAATATAATTGAAGAAGAAATGCGGAAACAGATATTTATTGCTATAAAAGAAGCGAATTCAATAATTTTTATGGTAGATGTAACAACAGGGCTAATAGATATTGATATTGAAATAGCAAAAATTCTTAGAAAAGAACATAAAAAAATTATTTTAGCAGTTAATAAAATTGATAGCACTAAAAATATATATGACGCTACATATTTTTATAAATTAGGATTTGATAAATATTTTTGTATTTCATCTATAAATGGTAGTGGTACAGGAGATCTTTTAGATGAATTATTAAAAACTTTTCCTAAAGGTAAAGATACTCAAAAAAACGAAAGTTTACCTAGTTTACCTAAACTAGCTATAGTTGGTAGGCCAAATGTAGGTAAGTCTACACTTATTAATACATTACTTATGGAAAATAGAAATATTGTAACTAATATTCCAGGTACTACTAGAGATCCTATAAATATAAATTATAATCTATTTGGATTTAAATGTATTCTTATAGATACTGCTGGAATTCGGAAAAAATCTAAATTATTTAATTCTAATATAGAATTTTATGCAGTAATACGAACTATAAAATCTATTGAAGATGCAGATGTTTGTTTATTGATGATTGATGCTACAAGAGGATGGGAATCTACAGATACTAATATATTTAATATTATTAAAAATAATAATAAAGGAATATTAATAATAATTAATAAGTGGGATTTAGTTGAAAAAAAAACTGATACAAATAATTTATTTAAAAATATAATTAAAAATAAAATTAGCAATTTCAAAGATGTTCCAATTTTTTTTATTTCTTCAATAAATAAAAAAGGTATACTTCCAATGATGGAAGCAGCTATGCAATTAGCTGAAAATAGAAAATTAAAAATAAAAACTAGTGTTTTAAACAAAACTTTATTACCTATTCTACAAAATACACCACCACCTTCTGTTAAAGGAAAATTTATTAAAATTAAATATTGTACTCAATTGCCAACATATACTCCACAATTTGTGTTTTTTACTAATTTTCCTAATTATATTAAATATTCTTATAAAAAATTTATAGAAAATAAAATGCGTATTTTTTTTAAATTAAAAGGAATACCTATAGGAATTCATTTTCGAAAAAAATAAATATGATAAAATGATTACATAGATGATAACATATATAAAAGGAAAATTAATAGAAAAACACCATAATTATACAATTATAGAAATTAATGGTATAGGTTATCTTATTAGAATATCACTTAATACTTATCATAAATTATCTAATACTAATAAAGAAATTATTTTATATACACATTTCTTTATTAAAGAAAACAACCATATATTATATGGTTTTTTTGATAAAATTGAACGAAAAATATTTCGTTATTTAATAACTATAAATGGTATAGGTCCTAATTATGCTATTTTAATATTATCATCTTTAACTCCTAAAGAAGTAGTATATTCAATATTAAATAATAAAATTGATACTTTTTTAAAAATAAAAGGTATAGGTCTAAAAAATGCAAAAAGAATAATTATAGAATTAAAAGATAAAATACCAACAGACATTTATAATAAAAAAGATTTATTAAAACAAAATGAAAAAGAAGATGTTTTAAGTGCTTTAAAAGTTTTGGGATTTTCAACAAAAAATACAAAACAAATACTTGATGACATTATTGAAAAAACACCTGAACTTTCAACTGAAGACTTAATAAAAGAAACTTTAAAAAAGTTATCATAAATTAATTAATTATGAATTAATTATGATTGAAAAAAAATATAAAAAAAGTATTATTATTTATATAATAAATAACTCAGAAACTATATTACCAGAATATTTTGAAGAATTAGAATCTTTAGCAAAAACTGCTAACATTATAGTTGATAAAACATTTATACAAAAATTATATTATCCTAATCCACGAACTTTTATACGTTCAGGAAAAATTGAAGATATTAAAAATTATATTAATATATCTAATATAAATACTGTTATATTTTATAATGAACTTTCACCAACTCAGGTTAAAAATCTTGAAATAATTTTTCAATGTCAAATAATATCTAGAACTAAATTAATTCTAGATATTTTTTCTCAAAGAGCAAAAACTTCATATGCTAGAACTCAAGTTGAATTAGCTAAATACCAATATTTGCTACCACATTTAACTCACATGTGGACACATCTAGAAAGACAAAAAGGAGGAATAGGTTTACGTGGACCTGGAGAAGCTGAAATTGAAACAGATAGAAGAATAATACGTAATAGAATTAATATTCTTAAAAAGAAATTGAAATTAATAGATAAACAAAGATCTACTCAAAGAAATAATAGAAAAAATATGATACGTGTTGCTATAGTAGGATATACTAATGTAGGAAAATCTACATTAATGAATGTTTTAACAAAATCTAATATATTTGCAGAAAATAAATTGTTTGCTACTGTAGATACTACAGTACGAAAAATTGTAATATATAATTATTCATTTTTATTAACTGATACAGTAGGATTTATTAGAAAATTACCACAACAATTAATTAAATCATTTAAGTCAACATTAGATGAAGTTAGAGAAGCAGATATTCTTATGCATGTAGTAGATATATCTAATAATAATTTTGAAGAGCATATTAAAGTAGTTGATAAAACATTATTTGAAATACAAGCTGCAAATAAACCAAAAATTATAGTATTTAATAAAATAGATAAATGCATATTTAATAATAAAATTAAATTGAATAATTCATTTTTTGAAAAAAAATGGGAAGAAACATATATTGCTAAAAAATTTTATCCATCAGTGTTTATATCTGCATATACTAAAGAAAACATAACATTATTAAAAAATATTTTATTTTTAAATGCTAAAAATATAAAAAATAATTAAGTTGAATAATATTTGTTATCATTGTGGAAAATCTTGTCTTAAACAAGAATCATTTGATGATAAAATTTTTTGTTGTAATGGATGCAAAAATGTATATCAAATTATTAATACATATAATTTAAAAAAATTTTATGAATTAAATAATAATCCAGGAATTATTCCTAATAATAAAAATTATTATTTTGATTTTTTAGATAAAAATGATATAATAGAAAAATTTCTATCATTTGATGATGAAAATATATCAATAATAAAATTTGTTATTCCATCTATTCATTGTAGTTCTTGTATATGGCTACTCGAAAATTTACCCCAAATTAATTCCAGTATTATTCACTCAATAGTAAATTTTTCTCAAAGAGAAATTTTTCTTTATATAAAAAAACCTTACACTTTAAGTAAAATAGCTAATTTACTTACTCAATTAGGATATAAACCATTATTTAATAATAATAATGAATATAAAAATAAAGATCTATTAATCTATAGAAAACTTTTATATAAAATAGCAATAGCTTTTTTTTGTTTTGGAAATATTATGCTTTTAACATTTCCAGAATATTTAAGTCATAATGATGATTCTTGGTTTTTAACTCATAAATATTATTTTCATTATATTATAATAATATTATCATTACCATCAATATTTTTTTCTGCAATAGATTATTTAAAATCTGCTTTTTTAAGCATAAAAAAACGTAACATTAATATTAATGTTCCTATTACTTTAGGAATTTTAATACTTTTTTTTCGCAGTATTTATGAAATTATATATAATATAGGATCAGGCTATTTAGATAGTTTAACTGGATTTATTTTTTTTCTTCTTTTAGGAAAATTTTTTCAACAAAAAACTTATCAAGTTATTTATTTTGACAGAGATTATAAATATTATTACCCAATATCTGTTACTCGTATTAATAATAATGGTATAGAAGAAAATATTTTAATATCAAATATTAAAATAGGAGATAAAATTATAATACGTAACGAAGAAATTATTCCATCTGATACTATTTTAATTGATGGGTCAGCAATGATTGATAATAGTTTTATTACAGGAGAATCTAGATTAATTTCAAAACAAATTGGAGATAAAATTTATGCAGGCGGTAAACAAAAAGGAGAATCAATAATATTAAAAGTTATTAAAGAAGTAAATCAAAGTTATTTAAACTGTTTATGGACTAAAAAATCTTATAAGAAAAAAATATTAATGTATAATATTATTAATATATGGTCTCGTTATTTTACAATAATTATTATAGTTATTTCATTAATTACTGGTGTATATTGGTTTTTTTTAGATAAATCTAAAATATATTCAACAATATGTTCAGTATTGATTGTAGCCTGTCCTTGTGCATTAGCTATTTCATATCCTTTTACTTTAGGTAACATTATGCGGATTTTTGCTAAACAAGGAATTTTTGTTAAAGATATTTATACTATTGAACGCATATCTAAAATAACAACATTAGTATTTGATAAAACAGGAACAATAACTGAAACAGATAAAACAAAAATTTTTTTTGTAGGAAAAAAACTAACTGAGGATGAAATTATATATATAATTTCATTATTAAAAAATTCAAAGCATCCTTTAAGCCAAATGCTTTATAAACATTTATATATTCCTGGTAAAAAATATTATTCAATTAAACATTTTGAAGAAATTCCTGGAAAAGGGTTGAAAGCTTTAATTAATGGAATAATAATAAAAATTGGATCAATAAATTATATAAATCCATCAAAATCAAAAAAAACAGAAAAAAAAACAAAAGTATTCGTTTCTATAGGATCAAAAATATTAGGTTATTTTTTATTTAGTAATAAATATCGTAAAGGAATACAAGAAATATTTAATCAATTAATTAAAAACAATTATGAAATTCATATATTATCAGGAGATAATAATTCTGAACAATCGTATATAAATTCTTTATTACCAAAAAGCAAAATTTACTTTTTTCAAAGTCCCGAATCTAAACTTAATTATATAATTAATCTTCAAAAGAAAGGAAAACAAGTAATGATGTTAGGTGACGGTATTAACGATATTGGAGCTTTAAAACAAAGTGAAGTAGGTATTGCAATATTTGAAAATTCAAATAATTTTTATCCTAGTTGTGATGTTTTAATAGATGGAAAAAACATTACTAAAATTAATTATATATTAAAATTATCAAAATTTGGAATACGTATAATTTTATTAAGTTTTTTAATTAGTATTATTTATAATTTAATAGGATTAAGTTTTGCTATTTACGGATATTTAACACCTATTATTGTAGCTATACTTATGCCTATAAGTTCAATATCAGTTATTATATTTACTACATTATCTACTTATATAATATCTTATTTTATAAATAAAAAAAAATAATTTAATAAATTATATATTTATAATTTAATAATTTTAATATGGATGTATTACTTTTAATGATACCATCTAGTATATTTTTAGGTATATTATTTCTTATAATGTTTATAATTAGTGTATATACTGGACAATTTGATGATATTGATTCACAGGCTGTACGTATATTACTTGACGATAAAGAAGATTAAATGCAAATACAAAAATTTTATTACGATAATAAAATCGTAAAAGCATTTTTATATGCTACTATATTCTGGGGTATAATAGGATTTATAGCTGGATTAATAATAGCTTTATTGTTATTTCATCCTGACCTACCAGAATTAATTATAGGTAATAATTTAAAATTTTCTAATGGTATATTAGGATTTGGTAGGTTACGAGCAGTACATACTACAACAGCTATTTTTGCTTTTATTGGAAATATAATTTTTACAGGATCATATTATTCATTACAACGATTATTAAAAACAAGAATGTATAGTGATCTTTTTAGTTGGATACATTTTTGGGGATGGCAATTATTTATTCTACTATCTTGGATTACATTTTTAATGGGAATTAATACAAGTAAAGAATATGCAGAACATGAATGGCCATTAGACATAATGATAACTTTGGTTTGGCTAATATATGGTATTAATATGATAGGAACAATTTTGAATAGACGAGTTAAACATCTTTATGTATCTATTTGGTTTTACATAAGTACGTGGACAGCTATGGTAATGTTACATATTTTAAATAATCTTGAATTACCTATATCTTTAACTTCATTTAAAAGTTATTCAATTTATGCTGGCGTACAAGATGCATTAATACAATGGTGGTATGGACATAATGCAGTAGCGTTTATTTTAACTACACCTATTTTAGGATTAATGTATTATTTTATTCCTAAAGCATCAGGAAATCCAGTATTTTCTTATAAACTTTCTATAATACATTTTTGGTCTTTAATATTTATTTACATATGGGCAGGTCCCCATCATCTAATTTATACTTCTTTGCCTGGTTGGTCACAAGCATTAGGAACAGTATTTTCTATAATGCTTTTAGCTCCTTCATGGGGTGGAATGTTAAATGGTTTATTAACATTAAGAGGATCTGTTAAAAACAATCCAATACTAAAATTTTTTGTTGTGTCTGTTATATGTTATGGTATGGCGACTTTTGAAGGTCCTATTTTAGCTACTAAAACATTAAATTCTATTGGACATTTTACTGATTGGATTGTTGCTCATGCACATTTAGGGACTTTAGGATGGAATGGATTTATGGCTTTTGGTATAATATACTGGTTAATAGAAAAACTATGGAATACTAAATTATATTCATTAAAATTAGTTAATTACCATTTTTGGATAGGAACATTAGGTATAGTATTATATATTATGCCAATGTATTTGGGATCTGTAAAACAAGCAGAAATATTAAAAGCATTTAAAATAGACGGTACTCTTCTTCATAAAAATTTTATTGATTCTGTTATTGCTCTAAAACCTTTTTATATTGTAAGATTTATTGGAGGAAGTCTTTATATAATAGGAGCATTTATTATGATATATAATATCTATAAAACTATACAAAAAGGATATTTTATTAATAATGAAATAACTCAAGCACCTACTTTATTAAAATCTAATAATAAATCTAAATATCTTCATAATTGGCTTGAACGTAAACCTATCACAATGACAATTTTATCGCTAATTGTAGTAGCTATTGGTGGATTAATAGAAATTATACCTACTTTTGTAGTCAAATCTAATATTCCTATTATAAAAAATGTTAAACCTTATACTCCTCTTGAATTAGAAGGAAGAGATTTATATATAAGAGAAAACTGTAATAGTTGCCATAGTCAACAAATCCGTCCATTTAGAGATGAAGTAGTTCGTTATGGAGAATATTCTAAAGCAGGAGAATTTATATATGATCATCCATTTTTATGGGGTTCAAAACGTACTGGTCCTGATTTATCACGAGAAGGTGGAAAAAAATCCAGTTCATGGCATTATAAACATATGTTTAATCCACGTTCATTGGAACCTAATTCTATTATGCCTAAATATCCATGGTTAATATTTAATGAATTAGATAGATCTAACATACAAAATAAAATGAAAACATTGGCAAAATTGGGTGTACCATATACACAAGAAGAAATAAAAAATGCATATAAAGATATGGATAAACAAGCAAAACAAATTGTATTAGAAATATATAGTGAATCTCCTGAGATAAAAAAAGAAATAAAACAATGTGATAAATTTATTCCTTTAGAAAAAAGAGAAATTATTGCTTTAATAGCTTATTTACAACGTCTTGGACGAGATATAAAAATTGATAAATAATATGATTGTTTTTTTTAAACAATATTTATCAAAAAATTATATATTTATTATAATTCAATCAATAATTTTATTAATATTCTTTTTGATATTTTGTTTAATAATTTATTTAGTATATAAAAAACCTAAAATTTATTATAAAGGTATTTCTAATATTCCATTAGATAAAAATTAAATTAAATTTATTATGAAACCTAGAATACCTTTTATTATAAATATTTCTTTTACACTATCAATAGTTATTATTACAATTTATATATTGACAAATGGTAATTTAGTTTATAATACTCTAACTATTAGCATATTTATTATAATAATAATACTATTACTAATAGTAGAAACATTAAACAGTATAATATATAATTACAAATTAAAATTTCTTTCAGAAGAAGAAAGATCTATACTTATAAAGAAAAACAGTGAAAATTATTTAATAAGATTATATAAAACAGGTTTTTTACCACCTTCTAATGAAGAAAAAATAGAAAAAATTGATCACGGATTTGATGGAATTATTGAAATGAATAATGAAATACCTAAATTATGGATATATATTTTTAATTTTACTATTATAGTTTCAATAATTTATATTTATGCATATTTTTTTACCGATTTTGCTAATCCTTATAAAGATTATGAAGTGGCTTATAAAAAACAATTATTAGAAGTTACTTTATATGAAAAAATACGTCCTCAAGCAACTATAAACACTGCAACTTTTAAAAAAGAATTAATAAATGAAGGAAAAAAATTATTTAATGAAAATTGTGCTATTTGTCATAATTCTGATGGTAGTGGTAATTTAGGTCCTAATCTTACAGATGATTATTGGATCAATAAAGAAAAAGATGATCTTTTTAAAAATATATTTTATATTATATGGTATGGCAGTAAAAATAATCCTACTATGCGAGCTTTTGGAGCTAATGGAGAAATTAAGGGTAATGATTTGGAAAAAATTGCTAGTTATGTTTATTTTATAAATCAAAATACTAAAAAACCTAAAAATGCAAAAGTTCCTGAAGGAAAAAAAATAATTTGGAACAAATGAAAAATTATATATATTATTTTGGAATAATTATATTAATTAGTTTTATATTATTTATAATGTATATTGCCTTTTTTAAATCAAATATTACAAGTGAATTAGTTTCAGACAATTATTATGAAGAAGAAATGAAATATCAAGAAATTATTGATGAGTGTCAAAATACAACTAATTTATCTAAAAAAATTGATATAAAAATTATGTATTATGGTATTAAAATATGTTTTCCTGAATTTTTTAATTATAAAAATACTAAAGGTTATATAATTTTATTAAGACCATCAAATAAAAAATGGGATAGTTATCAAATATTAAAATTAAATTCTCAAGGAGAAACCTTTATATATGCAAATAAATTAAAAAAAGGAGTTTACCAACTTATATTACGTTGGAATTCAAATGGAAAAAAATATTGTTTAAAAACATATATAAAATGGTAAATAAAAAATTAGAAGCTCTAAATTATCATAGAAAATTTCCAGCTGGAAAAATACAAATATATCCCACTAAAGATTATAATAATTTATCTTTAGCTTATTCACCTGGTGTAGCAGCACCTTGCAATGAAATTTTCAAAGACCCTAAAACAGTATATAATTACACATCAAAAGGTAATTTGGTAGGAGTAATTACTAATGGTACAGCTGTATTAGGACTTGGAAAAATAGGAGCATTAGCCTCTAAACCTGTTATGGAAGGTAAAGCTATTTTATTTAAAATTTTGGCTGGTATAGATGCATTCGACATAGAGATTAATGAAGATAATCCAAAAAAATTTATTCAAATAATAAAAGCTATATCTCCTACATTTGGAGGAATAAATTTAGAAGATATTAAAGCACCAGAAGCATTTGAAATAGAGAATATTCTTAAAGAAGAACTAGATATTCCTATAATGCATGATGATCAACATGGTACTGCTATTATTTCAGGAGCTGCATTGCTTAACGCTTTAGAGTTAGTTAATAAAAAAATTGAAAATATCAAAATGGTTATTAATGGAGCTGGTGCAGCTGCTATTTCTTGTGCACGTATTTATAAAAAATTAGGAGTAAAAAATATAATAATGTGTGATAGTAAAGGTATTATTCATAATAAACGAACAGATATAAATAAAGAAAAAAAAGAATTTTCTGTAAAAACTTCTAAGATATCTTTAGAAGATGCAATTAAAGGTGCTGATATATTTATTGGTTTATCAGTTAAAAATGTATTAAGTCCCTACATGTTGAAAAGTATGGCTAAAGATCCTATAGTATTTGCTCTTGCAAATCCTGATCCAGAAATAGAATATAATTTAGCTATAAAAACTCGTAATGATTTAATTATAGCAACAGGAAGAAGTGACTATCCTAATCAAGTTAACAATGTCATGGGTTTTCCTTATATTTTTAGAGGAGCATTAGATGTTAAAGCAAAAAAAATTAACGAAGAAATGAAATTAGCAGCTATAAAATCTATAGCTAAATTAACAAAAGAACCTGTAGATAAATTATCATTTAATAAAGAATACATTCTACCTAAACCTTTTGATAAACGTTTAATTATATATGTATCTTTAGCTGTAGCTAAAGCAGCAATTGATTCTGGAGTAGCAAGAGACAATATTACTAATTGGGATAATTATAAAAAACAATTAATTAATAGAATTAAAAATTTTTAAATTACTTTAATAATAAAAAAATTTTTTTTACTTATTTGTAATAAAATATAACGTTCAGCAATTAAGTCCTTTGTGGTTAAACACATATTTTCATATACAATAGTTTTATTAACCAATATAGCTTTACTCTTAATAAGACGATAAACTGCATTTTTTGATGATAAAAAATTGCTATATTTTACTAAAATATCAACAATTGTAATTCCTTTTTCTAAATATTCTTTACTTATTTCTACTTTAGGAACTCCGTTAAAAATAGATAGATCTTTATTTATTTTTTTTAATTCATCTATATTTTTACTAAATAGTATGTATGAAGTATTAACAGCTTTTTCATAAGCTTTATTTCCGTGTATCCATTTTGTTATTTCAGAAGCTATTTTTTTTTGTAATAATCTTTTATTAGGTGATTGTCTATGTTTTATAATTAAATTTTCAATTTCAAATTGAGATAAAAAAGTATAAAATTTAATAAATTTTTCAGCTTCATTATCTGATATATTTAACCAAAATTGATAAAATTTATAAGGTGAAGTACGTTGTGGATCAATCCAAATATTTGTTCCTTTTTCAGTTTTACCTATTTTACTACCATCATTTTTAGTAATTAATGGAACAGTTAATCCATAAGCTGTTACTGAAAATTTTTTTTTAATTAGCTCTATGCCAGTAGTAATGTTTCCCCATTGATCAGAACCACCTATTTGTAGTAGACAATTTTTTGTTTTATAAAGATATAAAAAATCATATCCTTGAATTAATTGATAGGTAAATTCAGTAAAAGACATTCCATTATTATATAAACGTTTTTTAACAGAATCTTTAGCTATCATATAATTAATTGTAATATATTTACCAATATTACGTGCAAAGTTTAAAAACGAAATATCTTTTATCCACTCATAATTATTAAGTAATTCAAAATCTAAAAAACGATCTAACTGACTTTTAATACTATTAATATTATTTTCTATTACATCATTATTCAACAATTGTCTTTCAGTATTTTTATATGAAGGATCTCCAATCATAGCTGTAGCTCCACCAATAATAATTAAAGGGTTATGACCAGCATTTTGAAAATGAACTAATATTGAAATAGGAACAAGATTACCAATATGCAATGAATCTGATGTTGGGTCAAATCCAGTATAAAGTGTTATTTTTTTGTATTCTGAATATATTCCTGGTGTACAATTTTGTACTAAACCTCTCCAAGTAAGTTCATTTAATATTTTTTTCATAAAATCGTTTTAAAAATATCGTCAACATTTTTAGTTGTAATAATAGCTATTTCTTCTGAAGAAAGTCCATAAATTTTAGAAATTTTATTTAAAATAAACTTTAAGTAAAATGGTTCATTTCGTTTATTTCTATAAGGTTCTGGAGTTAAATAAGGTGCATCAGTTTCCATTACAATAGATTCTAAAGGAATTTTAGATAAAAAATTATCAATATTATTATTATTATATGTAATAATACCACCTATTCCTAATTTAAGACCCAAATTAATAATTTTATTAGCTTGTTTTAAAGTTCCAGAAAAACAATGAAATATACCTTTTATAGTAGAATTCGAATATTCTTCTTCAAGAATATTGAAAATTTCATTAAAAGCTTTGCGAGAATGAATTACTATAGGTAGTTTTTTTTTCTTAGCCCAAGATATTTGAGTAGCAAATGCATATTTTTGTTCATGTAAAAATTGTTTATTCTTATGAAGATCAATTCCAATTTCACCAATTGCAACAAAATAATGTTTATTAAGCAAATTATTAATTATATCCAATTCTAAATTGATTGTTTTAGGGTGTACATATATTGGATGTAATCCTATCATAGGATAACATATATTGTAATATCGTTTTTCTAATTCTAACATTGGTTTAATAGTATTCTTATTAAGAGAAGGAAGATAAAAATGTTTAATACCAAATTCTAAGCCACGTTTAATTACATTATCTATATCATTCTTAAATTGTTCATCATAAAGATGAACATGAGTATCTATAATATTCATAAAAATTTTTATTTAAAATTAATAAAATTAATAAATATGAAAGCATACATATTTCCTGGACAAGGTTCTCAATTTCCTGGTATGGGAATATATTTATATAAATATTATCCTTTGGCTATAAAATTATTTAATGTAGCTAACAAAATATTAGGATTTGATATTACAAAATATCTATTGGACAAAAAATATGGCCATTATTTAAAATATACAAGAATTACTCAACCAGCAATTTATATATATTCTTTTATTGCTTACAAAATATTAAACAAAATATTAAACTGGGTACCAGATATGATAGCTGGACATTCGTTAGGAGAATATACTGCTATAACAATAAGTGGAGTATTAGATTTTGAAACATGTTTAAATTTGGTATATAAAAGAGCATTAGCTATGGAAACAGCCTGTAAAAATATTAAATCTAATATGGCCGCTATATTGGGATTGGAAGATAATTTAATTGAAAATACTTGCAAAGAAGTTTCTGGTATTGTAGTAACTGCTAATTATAATTGTAATGGTCAATTAGTAATTTCGGGTGAAACAACAGCAATAAAGAAAACTTGTGAATTATTAATATTAAAAGGAGCTAAAAAAATAATTCTACTTCCAGTAGAAGGGGCTTTTCATTCACCTATTATGGAACCAGCACGTGATAAATTAGCCGATTACATTAGCAAACTTGATTTTAAAAATCCTATTTGTCCTATATATCAAAATATAAATGCTTTAGGAACAACAAATCCTTTCAAAATAAAAGAAAATATTATTAATCAATTAACAAATCCTGTAAAATGGAAACAATCTGTAGAAAATATGATATCAAATGGTGCAAATATTTTTATAGAAATAGGACCAAGAAATATTTTACAATCTTTAGTAAAAAAGATTAATAAATCTGTATATACACAAAATTTTAAAATATCTCTTTAAGAATACTATAAATATTATCATGTTTTCCCATAGTGTAATAATGAATAATTTTAACACCAGAATTTATTAATTCTTTAGATTGTTGAATTGCCCATTCAATACCAATTTTATAAATTGATTGTTCATTTTTAGAGTTATTTATTTCTTTTACTAATTCTTCAGGAATATTAATATAAAAGTTAGCAGGTAAAGTATTTAATTGATATTTTGATGATATAGGTTTTATCCCTGGAATTATGGGCACTCTAATACCTACTTTTCTACATTTTTCAACAAAATTAAAATATTTTTTGTTATCAAAAAACATCTGAGTAATAATATAGTTTGCTCCAGCTTCAACTTTTTCTTTTAAATATAAAATATCTGTTTCTAGATTAGGTGATTCAAAATGTTTTTCTGGATAACCAGCTACACCAATACAGAAATTAGATGAATGTCCACCTTCAATATATATATATTTACCTTTATTTAAATAATTTATTTGTTTAACTAAATTTATAGCATGACTATATTTAGTTGAATCTCCTCTTAAAGCAAAAATATTTTCAATTCCTAAAAAATATAAATCAATTAATAAATCTTCAATAATTTGTTTATTTAAACAAAGTAAATGAGGTACAGTATCAATATTATATTTATTCATAATGGATGCACAAATACCAATAGTTCCTGGTCTACGAGATATAAATTCTTTATTTATATGATAAGTAACATTAATAAATGCTGGATTAAATTCTTTTAAAATACTAAGCATATTAAAAATACTATCAAGGCTCCCTCCTCTTAATGGAGGCAAAATTTCGAAAGAAACTAATGTTTTGTTTTTGGCATTAGCAATATGTTCAATAATTTTCATATTATTTTAATTTAATTTGATTAAATCCAGTATAAGGAATTAGAACTTCAGGAATTTTTATATATTTTATCATTTGATTATTTTCTAATAATGCTACTAAAATACGTGGTAAAGCTAAAGCACTACCATTTAAAGTATGACAATATTTTATATTATTATCTTTTGTACGATAACGTAACTTTAAACGATAACTTTGAAAAGTGTTACAATTAGATACTGAACTAACTTCTAACCATTTTTTTTGACCTGCAGCATAAACTTCAAAATCATATGTTATTTCTGCAGTAAATCCAAGTTGTCCACCACATAATCGTAATATTCTGAAAGGTAATTTTAACATTTTTAATATATTTTTAATATGCAAAACCATATCATCTAAAGCTACATAAGAATTTTCATATGTAGTGATTTGAATTATTTCTACTTTTTCAAATTGATGAACCCGATTTAATCCTTTAACATTAGAACCATAAGAACCTGCTTCACGTCTAAAACAAGAAGTATGAGTAGTAGCTTTAATAGGTAGTTCATTATATAAAAAAATTTTATCTCTATAAAAATTCAATAATGGTACTTCACCAGTAGGAATTAAATATAAATTATCTTCTTTAATTTGATACATTTGATTTTCTTTATCTGGAAGTTGTCCAGTTGAATAAGCCGATATACTATTAACAAGATATGGAAGATAATATTCAAAATAACCTGATTGAATATTTTTATCTAAAAAAAATTGAATTAAACTACGTTGTAATTTTGCACATAACCCAATATAAACGGGAAAACCAGTAGTAGTAATTTTATTACTTAATTCAAATAATTCAAATTTTTTAGATAATTCCCAATGTGGAAGCATTATATCTTCATATTTAAAATCTATTTCTTGATATATAATTTCACTTGATGATTTACTGACATATTCACTAGGAATATTAGGGATTTGAATCAATTTATCTATTAAGATATTAGTAATATCATTAAGTTTATTTTTAATTTCTTTTATTTTCTTTTTAAGAATAACAGATTCATTATATAATAAATTAACATCTTTTTTTTTATTCAGATTTTTTCCTATTTCTTTTGAAAAATTATTAGATTGTTCTAACAAATTATTTAATTGTATTTGTGTTTTTTTTTTTTTTTTATCTAAACATAAAATTTCATTAATTAAATTTTTTTTTAAAAAATTACGTTTATCAAGTCCTGATAAAACTTTTTCTGTATTATTCCTAATAAAGGATACCTGCAACATATTTTTTTTTATATAAATATATAATACAATTTTAAAACGTAGTTACGATATGTATATGAAAAAAGAAATTTACTATATTATAAATAAATTAAATTATATTATAATCATGTCAAAAATATGTGTTGTAACAGGAAAAAAACCAATTATAGGTAATAAAATTTCTCATGCTAATAATAAAAGTAAACGAATTTTTTCTATAAATTTAAAAAAAAAAAAATTTTTATTACAAAATAAATGGATAAAATTGAAGGTTTCTGCAGCAGGTTTAAAATTAATAGATAAATTGGGTATTGAAAAAGCATTAAAAAAATTTAAATAAAATAATATGGCAAAAAAAGGAAATAGAATACAAGTAATACTTGAATGTACTGAACACAAAAAACATGGTATTTCTGGAATATCTCGTTATATTACAACAAAAAATAAAAAAAATACCCCAAATAGATTAGAATTAAAAAAATATAATCCCATTTTAAAAAAAAATACTATACATAAAGAAATTAAATAATGTCAAAAAAAAATACTGAAAACAAAATAAAAAATAAAAAAATGGTCAAAACTATACGTATGGTAAAATCTCCTAATGGATATAAATTTACTGAAAAAATAATTTCTATTGAAAATGTAGATAATTTTTTTAATGAAAAACATATTTAATTGGTTTAAAAATTTTTTGTTTAAAACCAATGAAAAACAAACAAATAAAATTCTTAAACTTGAAGAACTTGAAGAAATATTAATATCTTCTGATATAGGTAGTCAAACTAGTTTTAAAATTATTGAGAATATAAAAAAAAAATTAATTAAAAATAATTTAATCACTGTATCTCTTCTTAAAGAAGAACTTTTAACATTATTACATGAAACTCCAAAGGTTAATATAAAACACTCACAAAATCCTTATATTATTATGATTGTGGGAGTAAATGGGGTAGGAAAAACTACCACAGTAGGAAAATTATCCTATTTATTTAAACAAAAAGGATTTAGTGTTATAATAAGTGCAGCAGATACATTTAGAGCTGCTGCTTCAGATCAATTAAGTTTTTTTGCTAAAAAAGCTGGGGCAATTATTTATTATAAATATAATTGTGATCCTTCTTCCGTAGTTTTTGAAACTATACAATTAGCTAAACAGAAAAATATAGATATTGTATTGATAGATACTGCTGGTAGATTACACAATAGAATAAATTTAATGAATGAACTATCAAAGATTAAACGTACTATACAAAAACTTCTACCTTCAGGACCAAATGAAATTATACTGGTTTTAGATGGATCTATAGGACAAAATTCAGTTGAACAAACTAAAGAATTTATATCATCTACAAATGTATCATCATTAATTGTTACTAAATTAGATGGCACATCAAAAGGGGGGATAATTATTAGTCTATCAGATCAATTCAAAATTCCTGTTAATTATATTGGAATAGGTGAAGATATTAAAGATTTAATCATATTTGATAAATATCAATTTGTAAATTCATTTATAAAAAATTTTTTATAATAAAAATTTTATGGAGTACATTCGTAATTTTTGCATTATTGCTCATATAGATCATGGTAAAAGTACTTTAGCTGATCGTTTATTAGAATATACAAACACTGTAATGGATAAAGATAAAAGGGATCAAATGTTAGATGATATGCCTTTAGAACGTGATAGAGGAATTACAATAAAAAGTAAGGCAATACAAATGAAACATAAATACAAAGAAAAAACTTATATATTAAATTTAATTGATACTCCGGGACATGTAGATTTTTCATATGAAGTATCACGTTCTATTTATGCTTGTGAAGGTGCTCTTCTTGTAGTAGATGCTACTAAAGGAATGCAAGCACAAACTATTTCTAATCTGTATTTAGCATTAGAAAATAGTTTAACTATTATTCCTATAATAAATAAAATAGATTTGCCTAATATAAATATTGATAAAATTACTAATGATATTATTAATATAATAGGATGTAATCCTAATGATATAATTTATGCTAGTGCTAAAAAAGGATATGGTATAAAAAATATTATTGAAAATATTATTAAACGTATTCCCAATCCTTCTGGAGATCCTAATGCTCCTTTGCAAGCGTTAATATTTGATTCTATCTATAATCCTTTTAGAGGAATAGAAGTTTTTTTTAGGGTTAAAAATGGTGTTATTTGCAAAGGACAAAAACTTAAATTTATGGCCACCAATAAAATATCATATGCTTATGAAATAGGTAATTTTAAATTAAATTATTTTCCTAAAGAAATTATACACACTGGAGATATAGGTTATGTGATAACTGGTATAAAGAATACTAATGAAATAAAAGTAGGTGATACATTAACTACATTTGAAAATCCTTCATTATACTCTATAAAAGGATTTAAAGAGGTAAAATCTATGGTATTTGCTGGTATTTATCCTGAAAATGCTAATGAATATGAAGAACTTCGTTTATCAATAGATAAATTACGTTTAAATGATGCTTCTATTACTTTGACACCTGAACATTCAATAGCATTAGGAATGGGTTTTAGATGTGGATTTCTTGGAATGCTTCATATGGAAATTATACAAGAACGTCTTAAACGTGAATATGGTATTACAGTTATAACTACTGTCCCTAATGTTTCATATAAAGTTTTTTTTAAAAAAAAAAACTATATATTAAATAGTCCTTCAGATTTAGTTAAATTTCCTAATTGGGAAAAAATAGAAGAACCTTATATAATAGCTTCAATTATAACTATTACAGATTATATTGGTAAAATTATATCTTTATGTATAGAAAAACGTGGACATATTAAAAAACAAAATTATATAACTAACCAAAAAGTAGAATTAATTTTTGAAATGCCACTATCTGAAGTAATTTTTGATTTTTACGATAAATTAAAAACTATATCTAAAGGGTATGCTTCATTTGATTATACTTATTTAGAACATAGAATTTCTGATTTAGTTAAAATTGATATATTGATAAATTATCAAAATATTGATGCTCTTTCAGCTTTAGTACATAAAAATAATGCTTTTAAATTTGGAAAAAAAATTTGTGAAAAACTACATAATTTAATTCCAAGACAACAATTTGATATTCCTATTCAAGCAGCTATTGGTAGTAAAATTATTTCTAGAGAAACCATAAAAGCTCTTCGCAAAGATGTTACATCTAAATGTTATGGAGGAGATATTTCACGTAAACGTAAATTGCTAGAAAAACAAAAAAAAGGAAAAAAAAAGATGCGTAAAATAGGACAAGTAAAAATTCCAAAATATACTTTTATGGAAGTATTTAAATTTAAAGATTAATGTAATTTATCAACATGTTCTTTAACATATTTTACTTTTTTGTAAAAATTTTCATAGAATTCTTTAATAAGTTCAATTTTAGATTGATTACCTTTTGCAATATTATCAAATTTATTTTCTATTTTTGATGTAAAATTATAATCTAATATTTGTTTAAAATGTTTTTTTAAAAAATCAGTTACTATAATTCCTATATTTGTAGGAACTAAAAACTTATTGGTTTTTTTATTCTTTTTTTTATTTAAAGTAGAAATAATTTTTCCTTTATAAAGGACTATAATTTCATTGAATTTTTCAATATTATTATGAATAATATTCACATATTTTTTTTTTTGAATTATTGAAATAATATATGCATATGTAGATGGTCTTCCTATACCTAATTTTTCCATAGTCCTGACTAATGAAGCTTCATTATACCTTGGTGGATGTTCAGTAAATTGTTGTAATGCTGATAATTTAATATTATTTAATATTTCTCCTTCATTTAAGTTTATATTTTTTTTTTCAAAATTTTCATTAAAGACTTTTAAAAAACCATCAAAAATAATCCTTTCATTTTGAATGATAAATTTATATTTAGTAGGTGTGCTAATATAGATATTAGTTTTTTCTAAATCAACGTAAGACATTTGCCAAGATACCGTACGTTTCCATATTAATTCATAAATACGTAAAATATATTTATTATTTGTAGATAAAGTTTTTTTAGTTATTACTGTAGGCCTTATTGCTTCATGTGCTTCCTGTGCATATTTATTTTTATTATTATTTTTTCTATAAAAAAAATAATTTTTTCCATAATTTGAAATAATAAAAGATTGTAAATCAATCAGTGCCTCTTCAGAAATATGAGTACTATCTGTACGTATATATGTAATATAACCTGTTTCATATAAAATTTGTGCTATATTCATAGTTAATGATACTGAATATCCAAATTTTTTTGATGCTTCTTGTTGCAAAGTAGAAGTTGTAAATGGTGGTTCTGGACTTTTTTTTGTTAAAAAAGTTTCTATATTAGAAACAACAAAATTATAATTAATACAAGAATTAAAAAATTCTTTTACATTTTCTTTATTATTTATTTTTTTATTTAATTTTGCTTTTACTAATTGTCCATCTTTTGTAAGAAAAAAACCAAATACTATATAATATGTAGTTTTTAAGAAATTATTAATAACTTTTTCGCGTTCAACTATTAAACGTAAAGCTACTGATTGAACACGTCCAGCAGACAATCCATTTTTTATTTTAGCCCAAAGTATAGGTGATAGAGTAAATCCTACTAAACGATCTAATATTCGTCTAGCTTGTTGGGCATTAACTAAATTTAAATTAATTGATCTAGGATTTTTAATAGCATATAATATAGATTTTTTTGTAATCTCATTAAAAACAATACGTTTCATTTTTTCAGATTTAATTTCTAATATTTTATACAGATTCCAAGAAATAGCTTCACCTTCACGATCTTCATCAGTAGCTAACCATACAATATTAGCAATTTTAACCATATTTTTTAGTTTAACAACTATTTCTAGATTATTAATTTCATATTTAGGTTTGAAATTATTTTCTATATCGATTCCTAAATTTTTTTTAGGTAAATCTACAATATGACCAAAACTAGATACTACTAAAAAATTCTTTCCTAAATATTTTTGAATTGTTTTAGCTTTAATAGGAGATTCAACTATTACCAAGTTGTTTATTATAACCATTTGTTGTTTATTAATTACATAACTTTGTGTTTATTAACATAAATGCTACATGAAAGGAAAAAGTATATTGTATATATCATCTGATATATTTCCATATTCTAACCATAATTCTATTTCTAAAACTACTTTAAAAGTATCTAAATTAATGCATTCATGTGGAAATGATGTACGTATATTTATTCCTCGTTTTGGCATTATTAATGAACGACGTCATCAATTACATGAAGTAATTAGATTATCAGGGTCAACTTTAGTTATAGATAACATAGAACAACCTTTATTAATAAAAGTAGCTACTATACCATCAGAACGTTTACAAGTCTATTTTATAGACAATGAAGAATATTTCAAAAGAAAAGCTATATATGAAGATGAAAAAGGCAATCTATTCAAAGATAATGATGAAAGAACATTATTTTTTACAAAAGGTGTGTTAGAAACTGTAAAAAAATTAAATTGGATACCAGATGTTATTCATATTTATGGATGGATAAGTTCATTAATTCCATTATATGTAAAATTATATTATAAAAATCATGTAATATACAAAAAAGTAAAAATTTTAGCATCTATTTTTAATAATTATTTTAAAGGAAATCTTAATAATAATCTTATTAAAAAGATAAAAAACGATGGTATTAATTTTTTCAAATATATTAAAAAAAATCCTAATTACATTAATTTAACCAAATTATGCATATATTTTTCTGATTATATAATAAAAGAAGATGAAATCTTACTACCCGAAATTGAAAATTTTATTCAAAGAAAAAAAAATAAAATAAAATTATTTTCTTCTAAAATAGAAGATATATCATCTATATATAATAAAATCCTTAAATAAGGGTTTTTTTTGTGGAGCTGGCGGGATTTGAACCCGCGTCCATAGAAGAAACATAACAATATTTCTACATATTTAGCTGATAGTTAGTTTTTTGTAATTTAGTATTATCAGCATCCTAAACTACATATCAGTCTCTTTTTTTTTACAAAAGTCTTAGAGACATCGACTTTTATACCTTACTTATTAGTATCCCTGTATCCAATGCAGTAAGGCAAACATTATGGAGGGATATCTCACTTTTGTATATTAACAAATAAAGCTATGATAAATGTTTATTTATCAAGCAGCGAGAGCAAAATTATTATTGCCATTTAATTAATTATAAGACAAGATTAACGTGTATATCTTATATTTGACACGATATGCTTAATTGTTATATTTATCTTCTTGTCAAATCCAAATTCAGCCCCATATATTAATTAATTTTTAATTCTTTTTTTACTTGATTTGTAATATCAGGACCAATATTAATTAATATTCCTTTTCCAGGACTACTATCATCTATACGCATAATTGTTTTATCTTTATTCATTATATTTTTCAATGCTAAATCAAATTTTTGAAAAACAGGAAATAATAATTCTTTTTCTTTATTTGATAAATCATTAGTAATCATTTGTTGAAGTTTTTCTCTTTTTTTATATAAATCCATCAAATTTGATTTAAAATCTGAATATGATTTTTTATTATTAAATAATAACATTTCTATTTCATTATTAATTTCTTTTAATGAATTTTGATGATTTGCTATTATTTTTTCTAATTCTTTTTTAGCTTTAATATATTCAGGTATTTTTTCTAAAACCTCAATACTATTTACACAAACAATTTTATAAGGAGTGATATTAGCAGTATTATATATCTTATTATTATTATTAGATAATACTTTATTAGATAATACTATAGTCCCTATAGATGTTATCAATATAAACATTAATATTTTATATTTTTTCATAATCATATAATTTTATATATAATATAATATTTTATCTATCTATCATAAAATGTAGTTTATAATTTGAATTATCAAATCCATATCCTATATCAATTCCTAAAATACCAATATAAGGAATAAATATCCTAAAACCAGTACCAATAGATTTTTTTAAATCTAAAGGATTATAATTTTTAATATTAGAATATATATTTCCAGCTTCTAAAAATCCTAATATACCCATTTTAATTGGTTGATTAAAAAATGGATTTTTAATAAAAAATGGATAAATAATTTCAATAAAAATTTTATTTTTAATAAAATCAGAATTAGAATCATAACCTCTAATATTTAAAATAAAATTATTAATATTAATAGGAAATCTATAATTTTTATTTGTATAGTTTCCTAAAATTCCAAATTCTATTCCAATTTTTGCAATCAAATTATTAAATATTTCTTTATACAAAAATCCTGATAATTCTATTTTATAATATTCAAATAATTCTAAAGTTTTTTTAAAATAAGGTAAAGTAAATATTGTATTTATATTAAATACTGAACCAGTTTTAGGATAAAAAAAATGTTTTTGTGGTAAAGAATTAGCATTATATATAAAATTATAATTTATATCAACTCCATTATTATATATATAATAGTTAATAAATGATTTAATATTAAAATTATTAATTATTTTATTTATTCCTATAGAAAATCCTATATTATATTTATTTTCTTTATTTTCTTTATTATCATCCAAAGATAAATATTTTTTTATATTATTTTTAATATTATAAATATTATTTATCTGATTATATATAAATTTATTAAAAATATTATCTTTATAAGAATCATCATATTTTAAATTATTTGAAATAATTTTTTGATTTTTCAAATCAATATTTATTAATAATGAAGTATTATTTATTAATGGTTTAATAAATAAAATTCCTATATTTTGAATATTTAATCCTAATTTTGTATTTAATGATAAATATTCTCCACTTCCAATAGGATTTATAGGATTTCGAAATTTATCTAAAATAGAAAAATTATAAATGTTATAAACTATATTAAATACCAATTTATCATCAATTATTGACGAATTTAAAAAAATTTTATTATTATTTAATTCTGATATTTTCCATTCTAAATCTACAGTATTATTACTATTTAATTTTAACTCATTCTTAGCTTTAAGATAACCTAAATTAGAAAGTCTAATTATAGTATTTTCAATTTCTTTTTTAGAAAAAACTTTTCCTGGATATGTAGTTATTTCATTAATAATAATATTATCTTTAGTTTTTAAATTTCCTGAAAATTTTACTTTATTTAAAATAATTATTGGACCTTCATATATATATACATATAAATCAATTTGATTATTTTTTTTTATAACTTTTTCATTTATTTTAATTTTAAAAAATAAATAACCTTTATCTAAATAAAAAGAACTAATATTATCTATAATAATCTTATTAATATCAATTAAATTATTTTTTCTTTTTAAAAAAGAAAATTTATTATTTAAAAAATTTGAATCAAATATTTTATTACCTTTAAAAAAAATATTTCTTAAAAAGAATTTCTCCCCTTCATAAAGTTTAATATATAATATATAATTATTATTTTTAGTTTTAAAAAATTTTTCTTTTATAATTTTGGCATTTATAAAACCTAAAGATTTATAATAATTAATTATATTATATTTATTTAAGTAATAAATTACTTTATTAATTTCTAGATTTTTTTTATATAAAAAAGAAATTAATTTATTATAAGAAATATTTTTATTTCCTTCAAATATTATATTTGTTATCTTATTTTTTATATTATTTCTATTTAATATAGAAATATGCAAATCATTTTTAATAATAGTAAATATTATATATATATTATATATTCCTTTTTTTATGAAAAAATTTTTAATATTATTTTTAATATCTATAATTAAATTATCATTTAATAATATTCCATTTTTTATATAATAATATTTATTATATTTTTTAATTAATGTATTAAAATTTTTTTTAAAATAAGATATATTTATACCTTTTATATTTATATTTTCAATTAAAGGCCAATTTTTTAATTTAAAAAATAAAATAATTTTATTATTTTTTATATTAAAAATATATAAATGCATTTCTTTAAATGCAGAATTATATTTAGTTATAATAGTATTTATTTTATATTTAGATATATTATCTCCAATTTTTAATTTAAAAAATTTTAATAAATCTTTTTTATTTCCTATATTAAATATAATATCTTTTATAATAAAATTATTGTTATTATTAAATATATCTATTGATTTTTTTTCAACATTTATTGAATATTTTGATTTGGCTGATTCAGCATGTATAAAAAAAGATGTAAGTAATAAAAATATAAATAAAACTGTATATTTTTTCATTATTTATTTATTTTAAACAAATTAATTTATTTAAATAATTTGTATTTTTTATATTTTTTTAAATAAAATACTAACATTATGTCCACCAAATCCCAAAGTATTAGACATACTTATATTTATATTTCTTTTTTGAGCTTTATTTTTAGTTAAATTTAACTTAGTATTTATATCAATATTAAAAATATTAATTGTAGGAGGTATAATACCTTTAGTAAATGGCAATATAGCTGCTATAGTTTCTATAGCTCCAGCTGCACCTAATAAATGACCTGTCATTGATTTTGTTGAATTTATATTTATGTTATAAACATTTTCTGAAAATAGATGTTCAATAGCTTTTATTTCTGTTCTATCTCCTAATATAGTAGACGTACCATGAGTATTTATGTGATCAACTTCTGAAGTAAGAATATTAGCATCTTCTAATGCATTTTTCATTGCATTTATTATTCCTATACCTGAAGGATTAGGAGTTGTTATATGATATGCGTCACTTGATAATCCTACTCCCTTTATTTCAGCATACATTTTACTTCCTCTTGCTTTAGCATGTTCATATTCTTCAATGACAATACATCCAGCACCTTCACCTAAAACAAAACCATCTCTATCTCTATCAAAAGGACGAGAAGCTGTTTTATAATCATTATTTCGCGTAGATAAAGCATTTAATGCATTAAATCCACCAACACCACTATAGGTTATAGCAGATTCTGAACCACCAGAAATTATTATATCAGCTTTTCCTAAACATATTAAGTGATATGCATCAACAATAGCATTAGCCGATGAAGCACATGCTGATACAGTTGCGTAATTAGGTCCACTAAATCCATTATTTATAGAAATAATTCCAGGAGTAATATCAATTATTATTTTAGGAATAAAAAATGGATTATATCTGTGTTTTTTTTTTTAAAAAAATTATACGTTTCTTGTTCAAAAGTGATAATACCTCCCAGACCTGAACCCCATATAACACCTATACGATCTTTATTTTTTTTATTTAAACCACTATCAATAATAGCTTCATTAGAAGCTATTATACCATATTGGGTACATAAATCTAATTTACGTTGATTTTTTTTATCAAAAAAAACATCTTTATCATAATTTTTTATTTCACAAGCAAATTTTGTTTTAAAATTTGTAGTATCAAAAGATCTAATTAAATTACAACCATTTTTTCCGTTAATTAATGAATTCCAATAATCATTAACATTATTTCCAATAGGAGTAAATGCTCCTAATCCTGTAATTACTACTCTTTTTAACTTCATTTTTGACATTTTTCACTTTTATGTTTTTCTACTATATAAGAAATAGCATCACCTACAGTAGAAATTTTTTCTGCATCTTCA
Organism: Candidatus Bostrichicola ureolyticus; assembly: GCA_029851125.1. NCBI lineage: Bacteria > Pseudomonadati > Bacteroidota > Flavobacteriia > Candidatus Bostrichicola > Candidatus Bostrichicola ureolyticus. Next base: position 150,390 of record CP100319.1, read on the forward strand.
TCAGAAATTTCAATATTAAATTCTTTTTCAAATTCCATAATAATTTCAACTTGATCTAACGAATCTGCACCTAAATCATTAGCAAAATTAGAGGATGTAGTAATTTCATTTTCATCAACTCCTAGTTTTTCTACAATAATAGCTTTTACTATTGAGGAAATATCTGACATATATTTATATTTAGTATTATTATATACAAATGTAATAAAGAAATACTACAATTTCTCAATATCATATACCATTATATTTATAATATTATTATTAACTTCAACTAAACCACCCAAATTTATTTTAAATATATTTATAATATTATTTTTTAATTTAATTTTTATTATTCCAGAATTTAAAATAGATAAAATAGAATCATGATTATTCAAAATTTGAAAATATCCAATAGCTCCTGGAACACTAACACAATAAGCATTTACATTATTATATACTATCTTTTCTGGAGTAATAATATATACTTTCATAGTTCATTATTTATTACTTCTTCAATTGTTCCTTTAAAATTAAAAGCTGATTCTGGAATTTTATCTAAATTTCCATTTATTATCATATTAAATCCTTCAATAGTATCTTTAATATCAACAAATTTACCAGCAATTCCAGTAAATTGTTCTGCTACATGAAATGGTTGAGATAAAAATTTTTGTATACGTCTAGCACGATGAACTATAATTTTATCTTCTTCACTTAATTCTTCCAATCCCAAAATGGCTATAATATCTTGAATTACTTTATAACGTTGAAGAATTTCTTTTACACGTTTTGCACACATATAATGTTCTTTTCCTACAATATCATAATCTAAAATATTTGAACTTGATTCAAGGGGATCTATTGCTGGATAAATACCTAAAGAACTTATTTTTCTTGATAATACAGTAGTTGCATCAATATGTGAAAATGTAGTAGCTGGTGCTGGATCAGTTAAATCATCTGCAGGAACATATATCGCTTGTACAGAAGTTATAGATCCTTTTTTTGTTGAAACAATTCTTTCTTGCATCATTCCCATTTCTGATGCTAAAGTTGGTTGATAACCTACTGCAGAAGGTATTCTTCCTAATAATGCTGACACTTCTGATCCAGCTTGAATAAAACGAAATATATTATCAATAAAAAATAGTACATCACGACCTTTTACACTACTATCACGATAATATTCAGCTAATGTTAAACCTGATAAAGCAACTCTATACCTTACTCCAGGAGGTTCATTCATTTGTCCAAATACAAAAGTAGCTTTAGAATTTTTTAATTCATTTTTATCTACTTTAGAAAGATCCCAATTTCCTTCTTTCATTGATTTCATAAAATTTTCACCATATTTAATTATGCCTGATAAAAGCATTTCTCTCAATAAATCATTACCTTCACGAGTACGTTCTCCTACACCTACAAATACAGAAAATCCTCCATGTTTTTTTGCAATATTATTAATTAATTCTTGTATTAATACAGTTTTTCCTACTCCTGCACCACCAAAAAGGCCAATTTTTCCACCCTTTACATAAGGTGCTATAAGATCAATTACCTTAATTCCTGTATATAAAATTTCTACATCAGTTGAAATATCTTTTAATTCAGGGGCTTTTCTATGAATTGGTAATTTTTTTTTACTACTAATTTCTCCCAAACCATCAATATCATTTCCAATTACGTTAAATATGCGGCCATTAATTTCATTACCAATTGGCATAAGAATAGGTTTACCATTTGATATAACTTCTTGATCACGTTTTAGACCATCAGTAATATCCATTGAAATACAACGTACTATATTGTCTCCAATATGTTGTTGTACTTCCAATACAATTTTATCTCCCATATAATTGAAAGTTTCAATTGAATCATATATTTTAGGTAGATATTTAACATTTTCAAAAATTACGTCAACTACTGGTCCCATAATTTGTACTATTTTTCCTTTTGAATTTTTCATGTATGGGTAAAATGATATTAAATTTAATTATTAAATTAAATTTATTTAAAATAATTATCAATAATATAAAATATGGAAGAATTAAATTCAATAATAAATAATAGCAAAATAGAAATGCAAAAATATTTATTAGTTTTGAAAAAAAAATTTTCTCATATAAGAGCTGGAAAAGCTCATCCATCAATGCTTGAAGGAATAAAAGTTGAATATTATGGTAACATTATTCCTTTGAATAAAATAGCTAATATAAGTGTTTTAGATGCAATGACTTTAGTTATACAACCTTGGGAAATTTCTACATTATCTAATATTAATAAAGCCATTATAAATGCAAATATAGGTTTAATGCCATCTAATAATGGAGAATTATTACATATTAGATTACCTTTTCTTACTGAAGAAGGAAGAAAAGAATTAGTAAAAAAAGTTAAATACGAGTCTGAAAAATCTAAAATAGATATTCGTAATGTTCGTAAAAATGCTAATAAATATTTAAAAAAAACCCAAGGAATATCTGAAGATATATTAAAAAATATAGAAAATAAAATACAAGAACTTACTAACGAATATATAAATATTATTGATAATTTATCAAAATTAAAAGAAAAAGAAATATTAACAGTTTAAAAGAAGAAAAAAATAATGAATATTAAAAATATTTTATCTAATAAAGATAAAATGATATCCAAAGATATAGTTATAAAAGGGTGGGTACGTGCTTTTCGTAGTTTTAGATTTATTGAAGTTAATGATGGGTCTACATGGAAAAATATACAAATTTTTATTGATAATAATTTTGATAAATCATTTTTAAAAAAAATTAATATTAACGCTTCAATTGAAGTAAATGGAATAATTGTAAATAGTAAAGGAAAAAAACAAGATATAGAAATCTATGCTAAATCAATTCATATTTTTTGTTCATCTGATATAAAAGAATTACAAAAAACTATTTTACAACCTAAAAATCATAGTCTTAAAAAACTTCGTGAACAAGCACATTTACGTTTTAGGACTAATATTTTTAGTGCTATTATGCGAATACGTCATAATTTAGCTTTTGCTATTCACAAGTTTTTTAATGATAAAGGATTTTATTATATTCACACTCCAATTATTACTTCTATAGATGCTGAAGGTGCTGGAAAAATGTTTCGTGTAACAACATTAGATAATTTTGATAAAAAAATTGATTTTTTTGGAAAAACTACATATTTAACAGTTTCTGGACAATTAGAAGCAGAAGCTGCTGCTTTAGCTTTAGGAAAAGTGTATACTTTTGGTCCAACTTTTAGGGCAGAAAATTCTAATACATATAGACATTTATCTGAATTCTGGATGATAGAACCTGAAATAGCTTTTTATGAATTGAATGAAACTATTCAGTTAGCAATAAAATTTTTGAAATTTATTATTTTGTTTGTAACAAAATACTGTTCAGAAGATTTAATTTTTTTAAATGATTTTAATCAAAAAATAAAAAAACAAAATACAATTAATTATTTAGAATCAATTTTAAACAAACCTTTTGAAATAATTAGTTATACTAAAGCTATAAATATATTACAAAAAAAATATTCTAATATAGTTTGGGGTATTGATTTACAATCTGAACATGAAAAATACTTAGTAGAAAAATATTTTAAATCACCAGTTATAATATTTGATTATCCCGAAAAAATAAAAGCTTTTTATATGCGTATAAATAAAGATGAAAAAACTGTTAGTGCTATGGATATACTTTTACCTAATGTAGGTGAAATAATAGGAGGATCTCAACGTGAAGAACGTTATGATATTTTATATAAACGTATTCATAAAATGAATATTGATATTAATAATATTAAATGGTATTTAGACACTAGACGATTTGGATCTGTTCCCCATAGTGGATTTGGTTTAGGTTTTGATAGATTAGTTCAATTTGTTACATGTATGAGTAATATACGTGATGTTATTCCTTTTCCTAGAATACCTGGCAATGCAGAATTTTAAAATTTTTTTTTTATGTTAAAAGAAATATCATATCAAAAATTAGAAACAAAACTTTCTCCACAACAAATTCAATTAATGAAATTAGTTCAGTTACCTACATTAGCTTTTGAAGAAAGAATAATTCAAGAATTGGAAGAAAACCCAGCAATAGAACAAGAAGAAATAGAACAAGAAGAAATAGAACAAGAAGAAATAGAACAAGAAGAAGAACAAAATAAAGATTATCAATCAAATAAGATTAATAAGATAAACTATTTAGAATCTGTAAGAACTTTACCTAATATAAGTTTATATGAACATTTAAAAAATCAATTACAAATATTCTTTTTAAAAAAAGAAGATTATATTATAACTAAGTTTATTATAGGATCTTTAGATAAAGATGGTTATTTACGAAGATCTGTTGAAAGTCTAGCAAATGATTTAACATTATTATTTAATATAAAAATTAATATTTATAAAATAGAACAATTAATTTGTGATTATATTCACAAATTAGAGCCTTATGGAATAGGAGCTAGAAATTTACAAGAATGTTTAATTTTACAATTAAATAATAAATATAAAACCCATTCAATTGATTTAGCAACAAAAATTATTAAAAATTCTTTTAAAGAATTTTATAAAAATCATTATGAACAAATAATGCAAAAATTTTCTATTTCTAAATATCAACTTAAGGAAGCTATTTATGAAATTAAAAAATTAAATCCAAAACCAGGAATAATTTATTCTGAATTAAATAATACAAATTATATAATTCCTGATTTTATTGTTAATAATATTAATGGAAAAATAGAATTATCATTAAATAATATAAATACTCCTAAATTAAAAATATCATCTTCATATATTAAAATGTTAAAACATTACAAAAATAAAAAAAATAATACTTTTTTTTTTATTAAAAAAAAAATTGAAACAGCTAAATTTTTTATAAATGCTATAAAACAACGTGAAAATACATTATTGTTAACAATGAGTGCAATTATAAATTTACAAAAAGAATATTTTATTACTGGTGATAAATTAAAAATAAAACCTATGATATTAAAAGATATTTCAAATAAAATTGGAATGGATATATCTACTATATCTCGCGTAGTTAATAGCAAATATGTATATACAGAATATGGTACATTTTTAATTAAAAATCTTTTTTCTGACAAATTCATTAATGAAAAAGGCAAAGAAATATCAACTATAGAAGTAAAAAAAATATTAATTGATTCTATTAATGAAGAAGATAAAAATAAACCTTTTACTGATAAAAATTTAAGTTTTATATTAAAAAATAAAGGATATCCTATTGCTAGACGGACTATCTCTAAATATAGAGAACAACTTAATATTCCAGTTGCTAGATTAAGAAAATCATTTTATTAAAATTCTGGAGAGATGGCCGAGTGGTTTAAGGCGCACGTCTGGAAAGCGTGTTCATTTTATTATGTCAAGGGTTCGAATCCCTTTCTCTCCGCTTATTTTTTCTATACGCTTTTTAGTGCAGGTGAAGGGATTTGAACCCTCATGCTTCTTAATTAAGCACCAGATTCTAATTCTGGCGTGTTTTCCAAATTTCACCACACCTGCGTAGTTTAATTTTTAAATTCAAAGAAAATATTATTATTATAATCAACAAATTTATATTCTAAATATTTAAAAGAATATCTAGGAATTATTTTAATCCATTTTTTATATTTAAAAAACCATTTTAATTGAATAGAAAACAAACCTTTTTGTAAATAAGCTGCTATAAAAGGATGTATGTGCAAAATGATTCTATTATGATTAATAACATTTATTAGAGATTCTATATAATTAATATGCGCTATTGGAGATTCTACTACTTGATTAGGATTAGGTTCAGTAGTATTTATATTTAATTCTTGCCGTACACGTTGACGTGTTATTTGTATTAAACAAAATTTGCTAAGAGGTAATATTTTATGTTTAGCTTTATCATTTTTCATTTCATATTTTATATGTTCATAAAGTTTTTTTCTATGATCATATAAATACATATCTATAGCATCAATTACTATAATACCTCCCATATCTCTCAAACGAATTTGTCTAGCTATTTCAGTAGCAGCTATAATATTAATTTCTAATGCTGTGTTTTCTTTACTACCATTAATATGAATTCCACTATTAATATCAATTACATGAAGTGCTTCAGTATGTTCAATTACCAAATAGGCACCTTTAGTAAGAGGAACATTTTTACCAAACAAAATTTTTATTTGTTTTTCTATACCATATTTTTCAAATATAGGAGTTATACCATTATAATATTTAATTATATTAGTTTTATGGGGTGCAATAATAGAAATATTAGTATAAATATCTTTATAAAGAGACTCATCATCACAAATTATTGAAGTATAATCATCATTAAAAGTATCTCTTAATATACAAGATGCTTTATCTTTTTCACTTAATAGTTTATATGGTATTTCTGTTTCTGATTTTTTAACAATCATATTAACTACATTGTTCCATTTATTTATTAAATAATTTATATCTTTTTTAAAAGAATCAATTTTTTTTTTACCAGCAATTGTTCTAATAATAATTCCAAAATTTTTAGGTTTTATATTTTTAATAATTGATATTAATCGATGTCTTTCTTTATTATCTTTAATTTTTTTTGAAATTAAAATTTTGTCTAAAAAAGGCATAAGTATTAAATATCTACCAGCAATAGATATTTCAGCAGTCAGTCTATGACCTTTATTAGAAATAGGTTCTTTTGTTATTTGTACTAAAATTTTTTGTCCAGTGTGTAATAAATCTGTTATTAGTCCTTTATTTTCTAAATTTATTGATGACTTATTAAATAAATTTATTGATGACTTAAATTGAGGCCCTAAATCTTGATAATGTAAAAATGCATCTTTGGATGATCCAATATTAATAAATGCTGCATTTATACCTATAGCTATAGTTTTGACTATTCCTACATAAAGATCTCCTACAGAAAATTTATTATTAATATTTTCACGATGAAGTTCTGTTAATTTTCCATTTTCTATAATAGCTATTATAACTCCTTTTTTAGTGCTTATTATTAACTCTTTGCTCATTTTTATTTAACTAACACAAAAACTTTTTATTTATTTTTTTTTATGTCTATTTTTTCTACTTCTTTTTTTTCTTTTATGGGTAGCAATTTTATGTTTTTTTCTTTTTTTTCCATTAGGCATAATTATGCATTATTTATTTTTAATTGAATTATGTACTACAAAAATAATTTGTATAATAATCTACAATTATAGCATTTTTTAATTTAAATTATATTTAATTTTTAATTAATTGATTAATTATTTTATTTACATTATAATATTATTATTATTATCGGCTATAATATCCGCTTCTGAAATAGCATTTTTTTCTCTTAATAAAAAACAACTTGAAAAAGAGAAAAAAAAAGATCTTACTAAAGCTAATATTGTAATAAATATTATTAATAATAGGAAAAAACTTTTAGCTGCTCTTATTATATCACATAATTTTTTAAATATTGGAATAGTTATATTTTCTTCTTATTTAATAAATAAATATTTTACTTTTCCAGATATAAATATTTATATATTTAAATATAAAATATTTTTTTCTTTAAAATTTTTATTTGAAGTAGTAGGAATAACTTTTATATTACTTTTATTTGTAGAAATAATACCTAAAATATATGCTAGTCTTGATAATTTCAAATTAGCTGTATTTATGTCAAAACCTATTCATATTATTATGATATTATTAAATCCTTTAATATATATTATGATGATAATATCAAATTATATAGAAAAATGGATAGGTAAAAAACAAAATAAACTTTCTTTATATCAACTTTCACAAGCTTTAAAAATTACTATAAATAAAAAATATGATAAAGATATACTATTTCTTAGAAAAATAGTTCATTTTGGAAATATTGAAACACGTCAGATAATGACTCCACGTATAGATATTTTTGCTTTAAATTATAATACTTATTATGCTGATGTACTAAAAATAATTATATCAGAAGGATATTCTCGTGTTCCTGTTTATAAAGAAAATATTGACAATATTGTTGGTATTTTATTTGTTAAAGACCTTTTACCATTTATTAATGAAATAAATTATAATTGGAATCAACTGATACATTTACCTTTTTTTATACCCGAAAATAAAAAATTAGACGATCTATTAAAAGATTTTAAAGATAAAAAAATTCATTTAGCTATTGTTGTTGATGAATATGGAGGTACTTGTGGATTAGTCACATTTGAAGATGTAATTGAAGAAATTATAGGTGATATAAAAGATGAATATGATGAAGAAAATATTTCTTATTTTAAAGAAGAATACAATAATAAGTATATTTTTGATGGTAAAATATCATTAATAGATTTTTATCGTTTTATGCAAATAAAAGAAGAAGAAGAAGATATATTTGAAAAATATAAAGGAAATGCAGATACTTTAGGAGGTTTTGTAATGCAACTAAACAAAAAATTTCCAATAATAAAACAACAAATAAATTTTTTTAATTATACATTTATAATCAAAGAAGTTGATAAAAAAAGAATAAAAAGTATAGAAGTAATTAGAAAAACTTAAAATAGTGGTCCCAGTTGGAATTGAACCAACGACCCCCTGATTATGAGTCAGGTGCTCTAACCAACTGAGCTATGAGACCATATAAAATATATATAATATATTTATAAATTCTTAATTCTTTTTAATTCTTCTTCAAGAAAAAGAATTTTATTTGAAATATCAAATTCTTTTTTACGTTCTAACGAAATTATATTTTTAGGAGCATATAATATAAATTTTGGATTAGATAATTTGTTACGTAATAATATCAAAAAATTTTTATAAAAATTAATTTTTTGTTGTAATTTTTTTTTATCCATTATTATATTTTTATTTAAAGTAATATAAAATTCATCATTATCTATAATAAATGACAAAAAATTATTTTTTGATGGTTTTTCTTTAATAAAAATTATATGATATATATCAGCTAATTTTCTAATTATTGGATAATAATAATTATTATTATTTTTTTTTAAAATTAATAATGAAAGTTTTTTATCTATTATTTTTTGTTTATTTCTAATAGAACGTAAATGTTCTATTATTTTTAATGTATTTTCAAATTTATCCAAAATTAAAGTATTATATGATTTAACATTAGGAAATTTTGTAATAATTAAAGCTTCATTAATTGAACGTTTTTTTAATAAATGCCATATTTCTTCAGTTATAAAAGGCATATATGGATGTAAAATTTTTAATAAAAATTCAAAATATTTTATAGTAAAATAATATATATTGATAGATATACTATTATTAGGTTTAATTATTTCAATAAATAATGAACAAAAATCATTCCATATTAATTTATATAATAACATTAAGGCATCATAAATTTTATATTCTTTTAATAAAGAATCTATTTTTTTTAAAGAAAAATTTAATTTATGTTTAAACCATTTGATAGCTATGTTAGAATAAATATCACACATTTTATCTTCAATTTTCCATGATTTTATCAATCTAAAAACATTCCAAATTTTATTTAAAAAATTTCTACCTTGAATAAAAATTAATTCATTAAAACATAGATCATTCCATGCATTATTATTTAATAATAATCCTACACGAACAGCATCTGCTCCATATTTATTTATAAGTTTAATAGTATCAGGATAATTTCCCAATGATTTAGACATTTTTCTACCTAAATTATCTTTAATTATACCAGTAAAATAAACAGTATTAAATGGTTTTTGTTTTCTAAAAGTATATCCTGCAATAATCATACGAGCTACCCAAAAAAATAAAATATCATGTCCTGTTACTAAATCATTTATAGGATAATAATATGAAATATCTATATTATTAGGATTACGTATACCATCAAATACTGATATAGGCAATAACCAAGAAGAAAACCAAGTATCTAAAACATCTGAATCCTGTTTAAGTTTATTTTTTATATTAGGATCATTTGTTATTAAACTGGCTTTGTATAAAGCTTCTTCAAAATTTTCTGCAACAACAAAATCATTTTTTCCTTTTCCATAATAATAAACAGGTATACGATGTCCCCACCAAAGTTGTCTAGATATATTCCAATCTGATAAATTTTCTATCCAATTAATATAATTTTTTTTATATTTATTTGGATAAAATTTTATCTCTCCATATTTTACTGCATCTAATGCTGGTTTAGCAAGTTTTTTAATTTTAAAAAACCATTGTAATAAAAGTCTTGATTCAATAATAGCTTTAGTACGTTCTGAAACACGTATTGTATGTACATAATTTTCTACTTTTAATAAACAATTAATTTCTTTAAGTTCTTTAATAATTTCTTTACGAACTTCAAACCTATCTTTTTTATAAAAATGTAATCCATTTTTATTAAAAGTTGCATCTTCATTAAAAAGATCTATAATTGGTAAATTATGTGCATCTGCAAGTGCTTTATCATTAATATCATGAGCAGGAGTTACTTTTAAACATCCAGTTCCAAATGATTTATCGACATATTTATCTTCAATAATAGGAACATAACGATTTACAATAGGAACTATAACTCTTTTACCTTTATATTTAGTATAACGTGAATCATTAGGATTTATGCAAATAGCTGTATCACCTAAAATAGTTTCAGGACGTGTAGTAGCTATTACAAGATAATTTTTTTCACCCTCAATTTTATATTTTATATAAAATAATTTATCATGTCTTTTTTCATAAATAATTTCTTCATCTGAAATTGTAGTTTTTGCAACTGGATCCCAATTAATCATACCATATTTTCTATATATTAATCCTTTATTATATAATTCAATAAAAACTTTAATAACTGATTGATATAATTCTTTATCCATAGTAAATTTACTACGTTTCCAATCACAAGAACATCCCAATTTTTTTAATTGATCAAATATTATATTTGTATATTTATATGACCAATTCCATACACGATCTAAATATAATTTTCTTCCTAAAATTTCTTTAGATAAATTTTCTTTTTTTAATTCAGATATAATTTTTGCTTCAGTAGCAATAGATGCATGATCTGTACCTGGAATCCAACAAGCATTATATCCTTTCATTCTAGCAAATCGTATTAAAACATCTTGTATTGTATTATTTAATATATGACCAATATGAAGTACACCAGTAATATTAGGTGGTGGCACTATCAAAACATATGGTTTTCTATTATCTGGTTTTGAATTAAAATAATTTGCATTTATCCATTGTTTATAACGTTTTTCTTCTATCAATTTGTGATTATATCTAATTGGTAATTCCATAATAAATAATTAAAATTAAGTAGGTATATAAGCCGGATTCTGTATTTATTATAAATCTTTATCATTTATCTAGGATAATAGTTACCTATTATCTCAAACTGCCTACCCTCCGATAATATACGAGCAATATAATAATCGGTATATTTGGCATTTCACCACGTAGAGTTTACCTGATTTCACTACAGCCTAACTGTACTTTCTTTCTGTTGCACTAGTCATCACCTTACGGTGTACGGGCGTTACCCGTTACGTTGCTCTATGGTGTCCGGACTTTCCTCATCATTATAATATGACGCGATAAAGTTACCTACTTAATTTTAAATAAGCATTAATAATTTTATTTACTAAATAATGACGTAAAATATCATTTTCATTAAAAAATATAAATTTTATACCATTTATATTATTTAGTATATTCATTACTTCTAATAATCCTGATCTATTATTATTAGGTAAATCAATTTGACCAGGATCTCCATTTATTATAAATTTAGCATTTTTTCCCATACGAGTTAAAAACATTTTCATTTGAACATTAGTAGTATTTTGTGCTTCGTCTAATATAACAAAAGCATTATCTAATGTACGTCCACGCATAAAAGCTAAAGGGGCAATTTCAATAATTCTTTTATCAAAAAATTCAATTAATTTTTCATATTTAATCATTTTATTTAAAGCTTGATAAATAGGTTGCAAATATGGGTTAAATTTTTCTTTAAGATCTCCAGGAAGAAAACCCAAACTTTCTCCTACTTCTATTGCAGGTCTTGTTAGTATAATACGTTCTACATTTTTATTTTTTAAAGCTTTAACGGCTAAAGCAACACTAATATATGTTTTTCCTGTTCCTGATGGACCAATAGCAAAAACTAGATCATTTTTTTTAATAGCTTCTACTAAAGCTAATTGATTTTTTGTTTTAGGAATAATTGGATTACCAATAGTACTATAAATAATAGATTTAGGATTTTTTTCTAAAAAAAAATCATTTTTAGATAAAATAATTTCTTCAACATTATTTTTATTTAAATAACCATATTTATTTAAATATTTAATTAAAAGATTTATTTTATTATTAAATAATAATAATATATTATTATTTCCTATAGCTTTTAATTCATAATCTTTTGCAATAATTTTTATTTGTGGAAAATAAGAAATAATAATTTCCAAATTATTATTATTTTCTCCATAAAAATCTTTAATAGAAAAACCAGATAAATTAATTGTTAATTCATTCAATATAAAATATAATTTATTTTAATTTAAACAATTATAACTTCCCTATCAAGAATAATTCCAAATTTTTTATTAACATCATCAATTATTCTTTTTGAGAAAGTATAAATATCAATACCATTAGTTGTTCCATAATTAACTATTATATTAGAAGATTTATTATATATTCCTACATTACCAATTCTTTTTCCTTTCCAACCTGATTTTTCTATTAACCAACCAGCAGATAATTTTACTAAATTTTTAGAAAAAAAATATCCAATAATATTAGGATATTTTTCTATTAAAAAATTATAATAATTATTATTAATAATTGGATTTTTAAAAAAACTTCCACAATTTCCAATTTTAATTGGATTTGGAATTTTATTGGTCCGTATATTTATTATTGCTTGGGTTATGTTTTTAAGTGTAGGTTTAATAATTTTCATTTTTTCTAATTCTTCTATTACTTCTTTATATAAAAGATTGAATTTTTTCTTTTTTTTTCTTAAAAAAAAATATATAAATAATATAACATATTTATTTTTTAATTTATTTTTAAATATAGAATTACGATAATTTAATTCACATTCTTTTTTAGAAAAAAAAACTATTTTTCCAGTTTTAATTTCATATGCATATAATCCTATTAATATATCTTTAATTTCTACTCCATAAGCACCTATATTTTGTATAGATGCAGCACCTACAGTACCAGGAATTAAAGATAAATTCTCTAATCCACTAAATCCTTGGTTAACATTCCAAATTACAAAATTTGTCCAAGATTCACCTGCAAAACTTGCTATAATAACATGATATGAATATTCTTTAATAATAAATTTACCTTTTAAATTTAATTTAATTATTAAACCATTAAAATCTTTTACAAATAAAGTATTACTTCCATTTCCTAAAATAAATTTAGGTAAATATTTAAATTTTTTACATTGAAAAATAAATTTTAAACTTTTTAAAGTATTAATTTTTATAAAAAAATTAGTTTTTGCATTTATTTTAAATGTATTAAAATCTTTTAAATTAAAATTTTTTCTAAAATTCATGAATATTAAAAACTTATATAAACAATATCTTATTAGTTCAGGAGTGTCTATAGATACTAGACAATCTATAAAAAATAAGTTATTTTTTGCAATAAAGGGAAAAGTTTATGATGGAAATTGTTTTGCAAATGATGCTATTTTAAAAGGAGCCTCAGCAGCAGTAATTGATAATAAAAAATATTATTTACCAAAAAAAAAAATGTATTTAGTAAATAATAGTTTAATTGCTTTACAAGAATTAGCTGTTTTTCACAGAAAAAAATTTAATATACCTTTTATAGCCATTACAGGAAGTAATGGAAAAACTACTACTAAAGAATTACTATATACTATATTATCTACTCAGTATAAAACATTTGCCACAAAAAATAATTTAAATAATCATATAGGTGTACCTTTAACTATACTTTCTATTCCTTTAGATACTCAAATCGTTATCATAGAAATAGCTAGTAATTATAAAGGAGAAATAAAATTTTTATGTGAATTAGTTCAACCAAATTATGGATATATTACTAATTTTGGGTATGCTCATCTGGAAGGCTTTAATAATTTAGAAGGAGTTATTAATGAAAAGTCAGAATTATATTTATATATAAAACGCTATGGTAATATTGTTTTTATTAATGCTGATGATCCTTTGCAAATACAAAAAAGTTTAGGAATAAATACATATCAATTTTCTACAACAAATAAAAATTATAATTTATATATTAAACCAATATATAAATATAATACTATAAGTTTTTTTTTTAAAAAACAATTAATTTATCCCAATCTTTGGGGAAGATATAATATTACTAATATATCTGCAGCTATTACTATAGCTTATTATTTTAATATTTCTATAAATAATATTATTAATTCTCTAGAAAAATTTCAAACAATAAATAATCGTTCTCAAATTATAATAAAAAAACAACTATATATTATACTTGATGCTTATAATGCTAATCCTAGTAGTATGAAAGAATCTATTAACAATATTAATTTTTTAAATTTAAACATTAAAAAAATAGCTATACTAGGAGATATGTTAGAATTAGGAAATAATAATATGCATTATATGCATGAATATATTGCCAATATAGCTATTGAAAGCAATATAGATTTTATATTTTTAATAGGACATTGGTTTAATAAGATTAATATTTATAGTAAAAAAATTAAAAAATTTGAAAATAAAAAAAAATTACTTGTTTATTTAAAAAATAATATTTCCATAGGAATACTTTTAATAAAAGGTTCTCGTAAAATGAGTTTAGAAAATATTGTTAATTATTTATAAATTAAAATAAATAATATCTTTGTGTTAATGGTAATTTATTTGATGGATTAGATACAATTTTTTCATTATTTATATATACAACATGTGTTTTAGGATCTACTTCTATTATTGGTATTTCATTATTTAATATTAGATCTTTTTTAGAAATATTTCTACAATTATTTACTGATTTAATTTGTTTTTTTATATTTAAATTATAAATATTTCCAGTTTCTATAGAAATTTTTGATACAAAAATAGCACTTAACTCAGGATTATTATATCCAAACATAGTACGATACATAAATGGTTGAGTAGTAGAAATTGCTGCATTAGGATCTCCTATAATAGCATCTATTATCATTCCACTCTTTAATACTAAATCCGGTTTAGTACCAAAAAATGATGGCTTCCATATAACTAAATCAGCCATTTTCCCAACTTCAATTGATCCTACATAATCAGATATACCATGTGTAATTGCAGGATTAATAGTATATTTAGCTATATAACGTTTTACCCTAAAATTATCATTATCATCATTATAGTTATTTAATAATATACCATATTCTTCTTTCATTTTATCTGCTGTTTGCCATGTTCTCCGTATAACTTCTCCAATTCTACCCATAGCTTGAGAATCTGAATTAATAATACTAATAGCACCTAAATCATGTAATATACCTTCAGCCATTATAGTATTCTTTCTAATACGAGATTTTGCAAATGCAATATCTTCATCTATTTTATTATCTAAATGATGACACATCATTAACATATCAAAATGCTCATCTATAGTATTTATAGTATAAGGCATAGTTGGAGTAGTAGATGATGGTAAAACATTACTATTAGTAATAATTTTAATTACATCTGGAGAATGTCCTCCACCAGCTCCTTCTACATGATATGCATGAATTGTACGATTATTAATAGATTTAATTGTATCTTCTATATATCCAGATTCATTCAAAGTATCTGTATGAATATTAACTTGTACATCATATTTTTCAGCAATGTTTAAACAATTATTAATTACATCAGGTGTACTTCCCCAATCTTCATGAATTTTTAATGCTCCTGCTCCTGATTCTATTTGTTCTATTAAAGATTTTGTTCCAGAACTATTTCCACTACCAAGAAATAAAAAATTAATTGGTATATTATCTGTAGCTTTTATCATTGATTGTATATTCCATATACCTCTTGTACAATTAGTTGCTAAAGTTCCAGTAGTAGGACCTGATCCACCACCAATAATAGTAGTTGTGCCATTTTCAATAGCAACCTTAAAAATTTGGGGACATATATTATGGACATGACTATCTATACATCCAGCAGTAACTATTTTATTTTCAGCAGATATAATTTCTGTCCCTACTCCAATATACATTCCATGTTTTACTCCTTCCATTGTAATAGGATTACCAGCTTTACCTATTCCAGTAATAAATCCATCTTTAATACTAATATCAGCTTTAATTATTCCCCAAGTATCAATAATTATAGCATTTGTTATTACTAAATCAGCTACTCCATCATTCCTACTGGCAATAGGATGTTGTCCCATTCCACTTCTAATAACTTTTCCACTACCAAACATACATTCCTCTCCATATATAGTATGATCTTTTTCAATTTTTATCCATAAAGAAGTATCTCCTAAACGTATTTTATCTCCTACTGTAGGCCCATACATACTAGTATATATTTTTCTATTAATTTTTTTCATTATTTTTTATAATTTATTATAATATTCTATTAATGTTACTTCTTTTGTTTCACCAGGTTCTATACGTATAGATGTTCCAGAAGGAATGTATAAACGATAATTCTTTGTTCCTTCACGATTAAATTTTAAATATGAATTAACTTTATAAAAATTAAAATGTGATCCTATTTGAATAGGTTTTGTTCCAGTATTTGTAACTTTTCTTATAATTTTTTTTCTAGTTGATAGATAAGTAATATCATTTTCAGATAATAAATATTCTCCAGCTATAATTTTTTCATTATTACTTTGTATAGGTATAGGATTACGTATAGTCACTAATTTAGTTCCATCTGGAAATGTTGCTTCTACTTGTACTTTATCAATCATTTCTGGAACACCAGAAATTACTTGATTATAAGTAATAAGATTTTTAACATTATTAATAATATTTTCAATAGTTTTTCCTTCTCTTGCACATTCTAATATATAACATGTTATTAATGCTACACATTCAGGATAATTAAGTTTTATACCTCTATTTAAACGTTTTTGTGCTAATTCTCCTGCTAAAAAAATAAAAAGTTTTTCTTTTTCATAAAAAGTTAAATGCATATTTGTTTTATATAAAATTTTATTAAAAAATATATATTATTATTTATATTATATTATTATAATATTATTTATATTAATAATATATTAAATATTATTAATTTTATTTTTTTATTTAAAAAATATATTTATTATTTATTTTATTATTATTTATTTATTTAAAAATAAACAATATTATTTATATTATATTATTATAATATTATTTATATTAATAATATATTAAATATTATTAATTTTATTTTTTTATTTAAAAAATATATTTATTATTTATTTTATTATTATTTTTTTATTTTTTTTTTTTTTTTATATATATTTTTTATATATTATATATATAATATATATATAAAATATATATATATATATTTTTTATAAAAAAAAAATAAAAATAAATATATATATTTTTGTTAAAACAAAAATATATATATTTATTTTTATTATTAAATAATAAAAAATATATATATATATATTTTATATTATTATAATTATTATAATTTATTATTATTTAATAATAAATAAAATATATTTAATAATAATAAATTATATTTAATAAGAATATTAAAATTAATAATAATATTATTAATTTTAATAAAAAATATTTAATGTTTGTTTTAAACATATTTTATATATATATTATATATATTATATTATTTGTTTTAAACATTTTATTAAAAATTTAATAAAAATTAAAAAATAATAAAGATTTTATATAATCTTTATATATATTATTATAATATAAATATTATATATATAAAAATTTAATTATTTATTAATAAATAATTGAATTATTATATTTGAACGTATTTTTTTATATTATATTATTATAAAAATTTATTTTATTATAAAAATTATAACGCGGGGTAGAGCAGTGGTAGCTCATCGGGCTCATAACCCGAAGGTCGCAGGTTCGAATCCTGTCCCCGCTACTTATTTATTAAAAATATGGTAAATATATCTGATTCAGCTAAAAAAAAATTAATTCTTATTATGAAAGAAGAAGGTTTATCTCCTAATAATGCTTTTGTTAGATTAGCTATTTCAAATAAAGGTTGTTCAGGTTTTTATTATGATTTATCTTTTGATAAAACACAAAAAAAAGACGATAATATTTATGATTTAAATGGAATAAAAATTTTAATTAAAAAAAAATATGAATCTTATTTAAATAACATTATATTAGAATATAATGGTGGATTACAGGGAAAAGGATTTTATTTTAAAAATCCTAATGCAAAACATACTTGTGGATGTGGAAAAAGTTTTTCCATATAACAAAATAAAAAATATATGAATGGGGATAATAGCCACAATGATTTAATTAAAAAAATTGCTAATTCTGAATATAAATATGGTTTTTATACTGATATTGAATCATATAAGTTTCCAAAAGGACTAAATGAAGAAATTATTTCAGCTATATCTAAAAAAAATAATGAACCAAATTGGTTATTAAATTGGCGTTTAGAATCTTTTGATTTTTGGAAAAAAATGCATTGTCCTAAATGGGCTAATATAAAATATATAGAACCAGATTTTAATAATATAATTTATTACTCAGCTCCTAAAAAAAAAAATATTGATCCTATATTACTTGATACTTTTAACAAATTAGGAATTTCATTAGAAGAACAAAAAGTAGCTATAGATGTTGTAATGGATTCAGTATCAATAACTACTACGTTTAAAAAAACGTTATATGAAATGGGTATTATTTTTTGTCCTATTAGTGAAGCTATACAAAAATATTCTGATTTAATAAAAAAATA
Source organism: Candidatus Bostrichicola ureolyticus (assembly GCA_029851125.1). Taxonomy (NCBI): domain Bacteria; kingdom Pseudomonadati; phylum Bacteroidota; class Flavobacteriia; genus Candidatus Bostrichicola; species Candidatus Bostrichicola ureolyticus. Next base: position 169,296 of record CP100319.1, read on the forward strand.
TTTAGGTACAGTAGTTCCTAGAAATGATAATTTTTATGCCGCATTAAATTCTGCCGTTTTCTCAGATGGATCTTTTTGTTATATACCAAAAGGTATACGTTGTCCTATTGAACTTTCTACTTACTTTCGTATTAATGAAAGTGGAACAGGTCAATTTGAAAGAACATTAATTATTGCAGACGAAGATTCTTATGTTAGTTATTTAGAAGGTTGTACAGCCCCTAGTAGGGATGAAAATCAATTACATGCCGCTGTAGTTGAACTTATTGCTTTAGAAAATTCTGAAATAAAATATTCTACAATTCAGAATTGGTTTCCAGGTAATAAAGATGGTAAAGGAGGAATATATAATTTTGTTACTAAACGTGGTTTATGTGAAAAAAATGCTAAAATATCTTGGACACAAGTAGAAACTGGATCATCTATTACTTGGAAATATCCTTCATGCATATTAAAAGGAGATTATTCAGTAGGAGAATTTTATTCTGTAGCATTTACTAAAAATTTTCAACAAGCAGATACTGGTACAAAAATGATTCATATAGGGAAACATAGCAAAAGTACTATTATTTCTAAAGGAATATCTGCTGATAGATCTCAAAATAGTTATAGGGGTTTAGTTAAAATAAATTCTAATGCGTATAATGCACGGAATTTTTCTCAATGTGATTCATTACTTCTTAGTAATGAATGTGGTGCACATACTTTTCCATATATTGATGTTAATAATTCTTCAGCATTAGTAGAACATGAAGCAACTACTTCTAAAATTGAGAAAGATCAAATATTTTATTGTAATCAACGTGGTATTAGTATAGAAAAAGCTATATCACTTATAGTAAATGGTTTTAGTAATGAAGTTTTAAATAAACTTCCTATGGAATTTTCTATAGAAGCAAGAAAATTATTAGAAATATCTTTAGATAATTCTGTAGGATAAAAAATTTTTTAAATAAAGTGTTAACAATAAAGGATTTACATGTTTTTATAGGAGGAAAACATATATTACAAGGAATTGATTTAATTATTAATCATGGGGAAATACATATTATTATGGGTCCCAATGGATCAGGAAAAAGTACACTTGCTTATGTAATAGCAGGAAAAAATGATTATAAAATTACTAAAGGTACAATGTATTTTGAAGAACAAAATATATTAAATATGTCTACTGAAGAACGTGCATATTTAGGTATTTTTCTTTCGTTTCAATATCCTGTGGAAATTCCAGGGGTATCACTTTATAATTTTATTAAAACAGCTATTAATTCATTAAATAAAGCCCGTAATTTAAATCCAATTTCTACATCTGAAATATTAAAAAATATACATAAAACAGCTGAGTATTTAGGTTTAGACAAAGATCTTCTTAAACGTTCTGTTAATGAAGGTTTTTCTGGAGGTGAAAAAAAACGAAATGAAATATTTCAAATGACTATGCTTAATCCTAAATTAGCTATACTTGATGAAACTGATTCAGGTTTAGATATTGATGCAATTAATATTATTTATAAAGGAGTTAATAGTTTAAAATCTAAAAATAATTCAGTATTAATTATTACTCATTATCAAAGATTATTAGAGTATATAACACCTAATTATGTTCATATTTTATATAAAGGTAAAATTATAAAATCTGGAAATAAAAATTTAGCTTTAGAAATTGAAAAAAAAGGATTTAATTGGTTAATTAATAATGAAAAATAAAATTATTTCTGAATTTTTAAATGCAAAAAAAAATATTTTTCATTCAGAAAATGAATATATCCAAAATATACGTAATGAATCAATAAATATGATTATAAATAATCATTTGTTGAATGAAGAAGAATGCAAAGATTTATTTAATAATTACAAGTTTAATAATAAAAAATTTTTTTTAACGGATACTACTACTGAAAAAATATTAAAAAACTTAAAAATAAATGGTTTTCGTATTATTTTTATCAACGGAATTTATAACCATAAATATTCTACATATAATAATAAATATTTAAAGAAATTATCTAATTTCTTTTCTTTAAAATCTGAATATAATAAACAATTTTATGATTTTTATAATAAAATAGTATTAAAAAATAATATTTTTAATGTCCTTAATACTGCTTTTATACAAGAAGGTATATACCTTAATATTCCAAATAATATTATTATAAATGAACCTATACATATAATATATTTTTCATATTATGATAATAATATAATATTTAATACTAGAAATTTAATTATTGTAGGTGAAAATTCTAATGTTAATATAATAGAACAATATCAATCATTAAATAATAATTTAATTATAAATAATTCATTAACAGAAATTTATGCACTATCTAATAGTAAAATAGAATATTTTAAAATACAAAATGATAGAATGAATTCTTCATTAATTGATAATACTTTTTTTTTACAAAAAAAAAATAGTAAATGTTCAATTAATACTTTTTCTTTTAAAGGAAAGTTGGTAAAAAATAATCTTAACATTTATCAAGAGGGACCAGGTATTTCATCTTATTTAAGAGGTCTTACAATAGGTAAATCTAAAGAATCAATATCTCATAATACTTTAATAAATCATAAATATCCATTATGTAATAGTTATGAATTATATAATAATATATTTTCAGGTGAATCTAATGGTATTTTTAATGGAAAAATATTAATTCATAAATATGCTCAAAAAGTTAATGCTTTTCAGCAAAATAATAATATTATTCTGTCTGATAAAGCACGTATTAAAGCTATTCCTAAATTAGAAATTTTTGCCAATGATGTTAAATGTTCACATGGATGTACAATAGGACCTTTAAATCTATCAATTTTATTTTATATTCGTTCAAGGGGAATTTCTGAAAAAGATGCTCAATTATTATTGTTAAATACTTTTTTTGAAGAAAACATAAAATATATTATAATATATGATTTAAAATTATATATTATTAATATAATACATGAATTAATTAATAGTATTATAGATTAAATATGTTATCAGACAAAGATATTTTATATATTCGTAAACAATTTCCTATTTTAAAAAAAAAAATTTATAAAAATCCTTTAATTTATCTAGATAATGCTGCTACCACTCAAAAACCAATACAAGTTATTAATGCTATTAAAAAATATTATACTACTATTAATGCTAATGTTCATAGAGGAGCTCATTATCTTAGTCAAATAGCAACGAATGCTATTGAAAATAGTAGATTAAAAATTAAAAATTTTATTAATGCAAGATATTCAGAAGAAATTATTTTTACACGTAATACTACAGAAGCAATTAATTTAGTAGCATTAGGAATTTCAAATTTTATAAAACCAGGAGATGAAATTCTAATTTCATATTTAGAACATCATTCTAATATTGTTCCATGGCAAATGCTTTGTGAACGTACAAAAACTTGTTTAAAAGTTATTCCAATTGATAAAGAAGGTACATTAAAATGGGAAGTTTTTGAACAACTTATTTCAGTTAATACTAAAATTGTTGCAATTACCCACTTATCTAATGTTTTAGGTATAAATCCACCTGTTAAAAAATTTATAAAAAAAGCTCATACTTATGGTGCCAAAGTATTAATTGATGGTGCACAGGCTTTATCTCACTTAGTGATTGATGTACAAAATTTGGATGCTGACTTTTACGTATTTTCTGCACATAAAATGTATGGTCCTACAGGAGTAGGAGTATTATATGGTAAAAAAAATAGTTTAGAAAAATTATTACCTTATCAAGGTGGAGGAGAAATGATTAAAAATGTAACTTTTGAAAAAACTATATATGCTGATATACCGTATAAATTTGAAGCAGGAACACCCAATATAGAAGGTATTGTAGCATGGTCTTATGCAATAGATTTCATAGAAAATATAGGTATGAATAATATAATTTTATATGAAAAAAAATTATTGGATTATATAACTTATATGTTAAGTAAAATTAATGGAATTATTATATATTCACAATATATACCTCGTATTGGTATTATTTCATTTAATATATCTGATATTCATCCTTTTGATATAGGTCTTATTTTAGATCGTTTAGGTATTGCAGTTCGTACAGGACATCATTGTGCCCAACCCATAATTGATTTTTTTAAAATTTTAGGTACAGTACGTATTAGTATATCTATATATAATACATTTGAAGAAATAGATTATCTTTATAAAGCAATTTTAAAAGCAAATAAAATGTTAAAAAAATAAATTATTCATAATCATAATTTTCTATTATATCTCCAGTTTTAATATTGGAATAATTTTTTAGACTTATACCACATTCATAACCTTTTTGTACTTCTTTAATATCTTCTTTAAATCTTTTTAAAGAAAGAATATCACAATTAGATTGTATAACTATACCTTCTCTAATAAGTCTAATTTTAGAATTAAAAACTATTTTTCCTTTAGTTATTATGCATCCAGCAATAATACCTATTTTTGGTATTTTAAATATTTCTTGTACTTGTGCATTACCTATAATTTTTTCTTTTTTGTTTTTATTATTTTTATTTAATCCATCTATAGCTTTTTTAATATCATTTATTATATCATATATGATTGAATATGTACGTATCTCAATATTTTCTTTGTATGCAATATTAATAATATTATTATTAGCTGTACGCACATTAAAACCTATAATTATAGCATTTGAAGCACTAGCTAATAATACATCAGATTCAGTAATAGCTCCTACATTTTTGTAAATAATATTAATCATAATTTTATCTGTAGATTCTTTTTGCAAAGAATTGGCTATAGCTTCTATAGAACCATCTTTATCTCCTTTTATTATAATTTTAATTTCTTTAAAATTACCTAAGGCAATTCTTCTACCAATTTCATCTAATGTTAGATATTTTTGAGTACGAATATTTTGTTCACGTTGTAATTGCATTCGTTTATAAGCAATTTCTTTAGCTTTTTTCTCATATTTAAAAACTTTAAATTTATCTCCTGCTACAGGAGCTCCATTTAACCCTAAAATTATTACTGGTTTAGAAGGACCAGCTTCTTTAATAGATTGTCCACGTTCGTCTAATATAACTTTTATTTTTCCGTGATAATTACCTGCTAATACATAATCACCTTTTTTAAGTGTACCATTTTGTATAATAACATTAGTTAAAAAACCTCTACCTTTATCTAAACTGGCTTCTATAACAGTTCCGGTTGCCAATTTATTAGGATTAGCTTTAAGTTGTAAAATTTCAGATTCAATTATTATTTTTTCCAATAATTTATTTATCCCAATCCCTGTTTTAGCAGATATTTCTTGAGATTGATATTTACCTCCCCATTCTTCTACTAAAAGATTCATTCCTGCTAATTGTTCACGTATTTTTTCAGGTTGAGACATAGGTTTATCAATTTTATTTATAGCAAATATCATTGATACACCAGATATTTGAGCATGACTTATTGCTTCTTTTGTTTGAGGCATAATTTTATCATCTGCTGCAATAACAATTACAGCAATATCGGTAATTTGAGCACCTCTTGCACGCATAGCTGTAAATGCTTCATGTCCAGGTGTATCAATAAAAGTTATGTTTTTTCCTTCAAAATCAACACTATATGCTCCTATATGTTGAGTAATTCCACCAACCTCTCCAACGATTATATTAGATTTTCTAATGTAATCAATTAATGAAGTTTTACCATGATCTACATGTCCCATTATTGTTACTATAGGTGAACGATTTTTAAGATTAGTTTCAAAATCTTTTTCATCTTGAATTGCATATTCTAACCCTATAAATTCTACTAAATATCCAAATTCATGTGCAACTAATGTAATTGTTTCAGCATTTAAACGTTGATTCATTGTAACCATAATACCTAATGAAAGACATGTTTTTATAATTTCGGTTTCAGAAATATTTATTATAGCAGATAATTCATTGACTGTTGCAAATTCTGTTATTTTTACTATTTTTTTATTAGTACTAATTATTTTATTAGTATTATATTTTTTAATATTATTTTTTTTATTATATTTTTTAATATTATTATTTTTACTAATATTATTAATATTATTATATTTACTAATATTATTTTTTTTAATATTATTATTTTTACTAATATTATTTTTTTTAATATTATTTTTTTTATTTAAAAAATTTTCTTTTTTACTTGATTGAGTATAATTAAATTTTTGAGTTTTATTTGTAGTATTTAATGTTTTTAATATTTTTTTATATCTATTTCTATTTTCAATATTTTTAATTTTATCAAGATTAATATTTCCTAATGTTTTTATATTAATCAGTTTATTACGGATTATATCAGGTTTATTTTTGATATTATCGTTATTTTCGTTATTGGGCATAAATTTAAATTGTTTATAACAAATATTATATAATTCTATTGAGAAATAAATCTGATTTTAAATAATTAAAAATAATTATTTAATTAATGATAAAATCTTTTAAAAGATTTATTTTATATCCTGTTAATTGTATTGCTAAACGAATATTTAATCCTCCTCGTCCAATCGCTTTAGATATTTCTTCCATTTTTAAATAAACATTAGCTAATTTATTTTTTTCGTCTATTTTAATCATAGAAATTTTAGCTGGATTTAATGCTCTAGTAATATAAAGTTGAATATTAGAAGTATAATTAATTATATCAATATTTTCATTTTTTAATTCTCTTATTATAGAATGTATTCTGGATCCTTTAATACCTACACAAGCACCTACTGGATCTATACGATCATCATAAGATTCAACAGCTATTTTAGCTTTTTCTCCAGGAACACGTACAACTTTTTTAATTTTAATTATTTTATCAGTTATTTCAGGTATTTCTAATTCAAAAAGTTTTTCTATAAATTTTATATTAGTTCTAGATAAAATAATTATAGGTTTACCATCTTTCAACGATATATTTTTTACCAATGCAATAACAGTATCACCTTTTTTAAAAGAATCACTATATATTTGTTCGTTTTTAGGCAAAATCATTTCATTTTGTTCCTCATCTTTCATTATAATATGTTGAGATAGAATATGATATACCTCAACATTAACTATTTCTCCAATTTTTTTTTTTAAAATATTAAATCTATTTGTATGATAGAATTCATTTATTTTAAATAAAAAATTTTTTTTTAAAAAAAAAATAGCTCTTCTTCCCAGATTTTTTAATTCAACTTTTTCAGTAACTTCTTCTCCAATTTCAAATTCTTGTTTTCGTTCCATTGAAAGTGCTATTTCTTTATTTAAATTTTTATCATCCACAACAATACGATTTCTCCAAATTTCTATATCTCCTTTATCTGTATTTACGATTATATTATAATTGTATGAATTACCATATTTTCGTTGTAAAACACTTCTTAGAGATTCTTTTAATATTAGAATAAGATTTGCTTTATCAATATTTTTTTTTTTTTTAATTAAATCTATAAAAGAATCTATTAAAGCTATGTTATCCATTAATTAATTTAATTTAATTAAAAATTAAATATATAATAATTATAATAATTTAATAATAAATTTATTAATATTATTACGTATGTCTATGTCTACAACATTGAACAGATTTTTTAACAGATTTTTAGATTTTTGTTTAAAACAAAAAATTTTTTTTAATAAAAAAATATTAAATATTATAATAATATTATTTTTAATAACTGTTTTAATAATTGTTAATTTTTTTAAATCATATTCATTATTAATTTTTATTTTAAAAAAAATATCTTATATACTTTTAATATTAATATTTTTACAATTTTTATTTAGAATTATTAACTGGATCATACCAATTATTACTATAAAAAATAATTATGAAACAGTTGCTGTACGTTCTTTTTCACAATTATTTAAAATAATTTCGGTTATTTATTGTTTATTAATTATAATATCAATATTAACAAATAATCAACCTGGAACTATTTTAACAAGTTTAAGTGCTTTAACCGCTATTATTATATTAATTTTTAGAGATATTATTTTAGGTTTTGTTTCTGGTATGCAAATTTACTCAACAAAAATGGTAAAAGTTGGTGACTATATTGCTATTCCTAAATATAATATAAAAGGTATTATATTAGAAATAAATCTTAGTTTAATAAAACTAGAAAATTTTGATAAAACAATAACTACTGTACCAGTTTATGATTTTCTATCTACAGCAATAACAAATTATGAATTAATACGTATTCGTAATATACGTTTAATAAAAAAATACTTAATTTTTAATTTAAAATCTTTACAAGTTTGTAATACTTTAAGTAAGTATAAAAAATCTACTTTAATAAATGATTTTATTAAAAAAAAAGAATTAGAAATTGAAAATAATAAAACAATATTTAATATTAATAATAAAAAAATAATTACTAATATTAGTATATATAACGAATATATTATTTTTTATCTTAAACAACATCCATTGATTTCTAAATCAGAAAAAATTATTGTTAGACAAAATGAATATAATGGATTTGGATTACCTATTGAAATATCTTGTTTTATAATGGAATATAATAATTATCAAAAAATAATGGATGATATATTTTATTATATTATAATAATAGCTAAAGAATTTGATTTGGAAGTTATAAATATATTTAAATAAATATTTTTTTTTAATATTTAAATATGTATTTTTTAATATTTACCATTATTATTTTTTTAATTAAAGAATCTTTAAAAAGATTTTATTTGTTTTATAAAAAAAAATATAATGATTACAATTATTATTTATAAAAAAAGATAAAAATATATGATGATTATTCTGATGCAGAAACTATTAATTATGAAGAAATAAAAAATTAAATTTAAATAAAATGGCGTTAAAAATAACAACCGAATGCATTAATTGTGGTGCTTGCGAACCTGAATGTCCTAATAAAGCTATTTATGAAGTAGGAACTGTATGGAAATTATCTGATGGAACATCGTTAAAAGGAATGGTACAATTTAAATCATTATTAATAGATGCTGATGCTGTTCAAGTTCCTAAAAGTAATAAAGTATACTTTATAGTAACAGAAAAATGTACTGAATGTATAGGCTTTAATAATGAACCTCAATGTGCGTCTGTATGTCCAGTTGATTGTTGTATTTTAGATATAAATAATATTGAATCAAAAGATGAATTACTGAAAAAGAAAAAAATGTTACATAATGAAAAATAATTGGTGTAATTGTATATTTTTTATTGTGTATTCCAAGAAAGTTTAGTCGTTATAAGTAAAAATGCAAAGAATTTGAATTATTATTTAAGCTTAATACAACTTTATGAAGTTATAGGTAAACGTACTAGGGTAATAACAATTAAAAAATGTTGAAATATTAGAATGAATTATAACAAAAAATTACGTCCTATAAAATTCTGTGAATTTATTGGTCAAAATAAAATTATAGAAAATTTAAAAATTTTTGTTAAAGCAGCTAAACAAAGAAAAGAAGCTTTAGATCATGTTCTTTTATATGGGTTACCAGGTTTAGGAAAAACTACATTAGCTCATATTATAGCTAATGAATTAGGTGTTAATATGAAAATTACTTCTGGTCCTGTTTTAGAAAAACCAGGTGATTTAGCTGGTATATTAACTAATTTAGAAAAAAATGATGTACTTTTTATAGATGAAATTCATCGGATTTCACCTATTGTAGAAGAATATTTATATTCAGCTATGGAAGATTACAAAATTGATGTAATGATTGAATCTGGACCTAATGCACGTTCTGTGCAAATAAAAATACATCCATTTACTCTTCTAGGTTCTACAACTCGTTCAGGATTATTAACATCCCCTATGCGTTCTAGGTTTGGTATTAATTGTAATTTACAATTATATTCTAAATATTATTTAAATAATATTATTATACGTAATGCTAATATTCTTAATATTTCTATTGAAGATGAGGCAGCATTAGAAATTGCTAATCGTAGTAGAGGTACTCCTAGAATTGCCAATATATTGCTTAGACGCGTTCGTGATTTTGCTCAAGTAAAAGGTAATGGTAAAATAGATTTATATATATCAGAAATGGGACTTAAATCACTAAATGTTGATATTAAAGGATTAAACGAAATAGATAATAAAATTCTTAATATTATTATTGAAAAATTTAAAGGTGGACCTGTAGGACTTAATACTATTGCTACAATTATAAGTGAAAATGCTGTAACAATTGAAGAAGTATATGAACCTTTTCTTATTCAAGAAGGATATTTAATACGAACACCTCGTGGTAGAGAAGTAACAGCATTAGCATATAAACATTTAGGAAAAAAAATTTATGAATAATTTTAATACTGAAGATTTAGTATCATCTCAAAAAGTTAACTGGTGTATTGGATGTGGTAATTATTCAATTTTAAAACAAGTACAAGAAATTTTACCTAAACTTGGTGTAAGTAAAGAAAATATTGTTTTTATATCTGGTATAGGTTGTTCTTCTCGTTTTCCATATTATATGAATACTTTTGGTTTTCATGGAATTCATGGTCGTGCACCAGCAATAGCTACAGGAGTAAAATTAGCTAATCCAAAATTAAATATTTGGATTATTACAGGAGATGGTGATAGTTTAGCTATTGGTGTAAATCATCTAATACATTTACTTAGACGTAATATAAATATGCAATTATTACTTATTAATAATGAAATTTATGGTCTTACTAAAGGACAACATTCTCCTACTACAAAAAAAAATTGTAATCAACCATTTAATACATTAACTCTAGTTTTAGGTGCTGGAGCATCTTTTGTAGCTAGATCTATAGATATAGAGACTATACATATTAAAAAAATGTTGATAAGATGTTATGAACATATAGGAACTTCATTTTTAGAAATATATCAAAATTGTAATATTTTTAATGATGGTGTTTTTAACCATTTTACCGAAAAAACTACAAAGTATGATACAACAATATTTTTAGAACATAATAAACCATTAATTTTTGGTAAAAAAAATAATAAAGGAATATTACTTGATGGATTAGAACCTAAGATAATTTCTTTAGAAGAAGGTTTATATACTATTGAAGATCTATGGATACATGATGAAAAAGATCGTACTAAAGCTAATATTTTAGCACAATTTTCTGATAAAAATGGTTTTCCATATCCATTTGGTGTATTATATGATGAAATAAGACCATGTTATGATAACATTTTTGAACAAAAACATAAAAATAATAATATAAATAATAATTATTTTGATGGATTTATTTTATAAAAATTTTTTAAATAAAAAGGTTCAAAATATGTTATATCTTTAAAGTCTTTTCTTTTAAAAAGTTTTGAAGAAAAAAATACCATATTCTTAGCAGAAGGATAAGCATATATAAAATGTTTAAAATTTGTTAAAAACATTTTACATTTATTTTCATTTTGTATTTCATTTGAAATACAAATTTTGTTATAAAGATAATATTCTTTAATAAATTCTTTATTTAAAAATTTTGTTGTAATTGGTATTAACATTTCATTTTTATGATTAAATATTGTAGTATAAACTTCATTATTACAAGCATTAATCATTGGAATTATAAGTTCATTTTCTACTATATTTAAATCAATTGATTTCATCAAAATAGATAAACTATCTATAGATAATAATGGAATACTTAAACAATAACAAATACCTTTAGCAGTTGAAACTCCTATTCTAAGACTAGTATAAGAACCTGGTCCCTTACTAACACAAACAGCATTTAAATTTTTAATTTTTAAATTAGCAATTTCTAAAGCCTTATTTATAAATAAATGTAGTTTTTCTGAGTGAATATAATTTTGAGGATTTTCTTCTATTAAAGATAGTAATTTGCCATTATTAGAAATACTTACTGAACAATTTGTAGTAGAAGTTTCTATATTAAGAATAATGGCCATTATTTATTTGTAATTAAACTAGATAATTTGGCAAATTTTTGTCCAAAATTATATATTTCAATAGCAATATTATCATTTGAAGTAGCACGTTTATATGTATCTGCCATAGAAACAAAAATTTGATAAAAAAATATATTCATATCTTTTAAAAGCATTTCTTTAGTCCATAAATCTATTCTATATGAATCTTTTTTTTTAAAATTCCATAGAGAAAGAACAAAAGCATGACAAGGTTCTTTTATAATATTTCCATCTTGTGCAGTCCAATTAATAATTTCAGGTATGTTATTTTCATCTAAACTTATATTAATTTTAATATCTGTTTCTTTTTTAATCATAATTATTATACTTTAGTAGAAATATTATTTAATTTAATATTAAAAGCAATTGCATATAATTTTATAGTTTTATACATTGCTAACATACCATTAGCACGTATAGTAGATAAAAATGTATCAAAACCTATTTTAGAAAAAATAAAATTATTTGAATTAATAATTTCTTTAGGATGTCTACCAGAATATAAACGTAACATTAAAGCCGCTATACCTTTTGGGATAAGTGCATCACTATCAGCTTTATAAATAATAATATTATTAAATAATTGAGCATTTATCCATACTTTAGATTGACAATTTTTAATTAATGTATTTACATTTTTATATTGGTTTGACATTTTTGGAAGTTGTTTACCTAATTCTATTAGGTGTTCATATTTTTGTTCCCAATTATTTAATTGTTCAAATTCTTTAATAATTTCTATTTCTATTTTTTGTAATGTCATTAATGAGGATATTTATAATATTTACTTTTATAAAAAAATGGATTTCCTTTTGGCTCCAATTCCATTTTTATTAATGTTTTTTGTATTATACAAATAAAAAATCCCATCATAAATAAAAATGAACCAATTTCCAATAATCCAAATCCATAAAATTTATGTACACAACTAGGCATAATCATATTATATATATCAATATAATGTCCTATTATAATAATAAATCCTATTATAGTTATTGCTTTATAGTTTCTTTTTATCTTACTACTTAATAATCCTAAGAAAGGAATTAAAAAATTAGGAATAAGCATCCATAAATGAATATTATTATATTGTTCTGATCTATTAAAATAATATACAACTTCTTCAGGTATATTGCCATACCAATATAATATATATTGTGAAAACCATAAATATGACCATAGTAAACTAGTAGCAAATATATATTTAGCTAAATCATGTAAATGATTATTATTAAATAATGGAATATAACCTTTCCATTTCAAATAAATAGAAATTAAAGTTATAGTAGTAATACCTGTTACTAAATAACTACTTAATATATACCAACTAAATAAAGTACTAATCCAATTGATGTCTAAAGACATAATCCAATCCCAACCCATAGTCATAGATGTAATAGCAAAAAATATTAAAAATAATACATTAACCTTATAAAGTTTATTAAAATATTTTCTATTATGTGTTTCATCTAATTTTTTAGAAAAATATTTTATATATTTCATGAATATAGTCCATCCTACTAAATAGATAATACTTCTGATAAGAAAAAAACTTTTATTTAAATAAAATTTTTTATTATTAGATAAATTATCTAAATCCATCCAATGAAATATATGAATAATTCCTATACTATTTAATACTAAAATTAGCATAATGATTATACCTCCATAAGGTATAAAAGAAGCTATTCCTTCCATTACTCTAATAATTACTATTACCCATCCTGCATGGGAAACATATTGTATTACTAAAAAAAATAGAACTCCTAATGAAAGACTAGTAAAATAAAATGCGGATATGTATAAAGCTGACCAAGGTCTAAAATTTAATTCTTTATAATCTACTAAAGAATTTGTTATTGATAAATTTTGATAAAATCCTATACTAAACAGTATAAATCCTATAATTAGAAATATATAATATTTTATATATTTTAACATTATTTATTTAAATTTTTTTTTAATTCTATTACATAGATAGCTATTTTCCAACGATCTTCTGTATTTAATTGAGATGCATATGATCCCATATTATTTTTTCCATACATAATAACATGATATATACTACCTATAGTTATATCAATATACTTATAACTAGGTACACCTAGAATTTTTTCTTTTTTTACTAAAAATCCTTCTCCATTACCATCATTACCATGACATATAGCACAATGTATTATATACATTTCTTGACCTCTTTTTAAATTTACTATATTAGGATCAATAGGAGAAGTAGTAATTTTTTTTGATGCTTCATAACCTTCCTTAGTATTGGGTAACATATAAGGTAAAAATCCATTTTCATTTCTAGGGACTGTACCAGGCACAGGAATAAGTGATGTTATTCTTTTTTTAAAAACATTATTACTTTTTTTATAAGGTCTTATAGCATCAGAATATGGTTCATAAGCTGAAGAATAATACATATCAGGCATATATACAATTTTAGGATCTCTATTACATGAAATAATAAAAAATAGTAATACTATTAATAATAAATTATGTTTCATTTTACACTAATTTCTATAGCACCACTGTTTTTTAAAACAGTTATATATTCTTCAATATTTTTATTGGTACGTATTTCTATCATAAATTTATCATCAGTTGTACGTGGATCAGGATTTGTATTATTAGCACCTGGAAAAATTTTACAAAATATAAAATATGTAATACATATAAAATTAGCTGCACAAAATATAGTAATTTCAAATATTATAGGTATATAAGAAGGTAAATTAAGTAACCATAATTCAGGTTTTCCTCCAATGTTTTGAGGCCAATCATAATTCATAGTATACCATGTTATTAAACTTCCAATAATAGTGCCTATTAAACCATAAATAAATGTTAAAATTGATAAATTTTTTGTTTTAAATGATAAAATTTCATTTAATCCATGTATTGGAAAAGGAGTATAGACTTCATATATTGATATATTTTTTTTAATTAAAAAATTAATTCCTTTTAATAACATATTATCATCGTCATATAATCCATAAATAATATTATTCATTATCTGTTTGAGATTTTAAAATTGTTTTTAATTCAGATTGTGCTATTATTGGAAATGTACGTGTATATAAAAGATATAATACAAAAAATAATCCTATAGTACCAATAAATATTCCAATATCAACAAAAGAAGGTAAAAAACCAGTCCAAGAAGATGGAAGATAATCATGACTTAAATTTAAAACAATAATATCAAAACGTTCAAACCACATACCTATATTTATAAATATAGAAATAACATATGACCATAAAAAACTTCTTCTTATTTTTTTGAACCATAAAAGTTGAGGGATTAATATATTACATATAATAAGAGACCAAAAAGCCCAAAAAAATGGTCCTGTAGCTGCTCCAGGAGACAAATAAGTAAAATCTTCAAAAATACTTCCAGAATACCAAGACATAATAAATTCTGATATATAAGCTAAAGAAACAATGCCTCCCGTTACCATAATAATAATATTCATATTTTCTATATGTTTTATTGTTATATAAGATTCAAGATGTAAAACTTTACGTGCTACACCTAAAAGCGTTTGTACCATAGCAAAACCTGAAAAAATAGCTCCAGCTACAAAATAAGGAGGAAATATTGTACTATGCCATCCTTTGATAATTGAAGTTGCAAAATCAAAAGATACAATAGTATGTACAGAAAATACTAATGGTGTACATAATCCTGCGAGTATTAAAGAAATTTCTTCAAACATACACCACTGTTTAGCTGTTCCACTCCAACCAAAACTTAATATACCATATATTTTTTTTTTTATAATATTTTGTGTACGATCTCTAATCATAGCAAAATCGGGTATAAGTCCTATAAACCAAAAAATAAAAGATACTGAAAAATATGTACTTATTGCAAATACATCCCATAATAATGGAGAATTAAAATTAGGCCAAAGTGAACCTAATTGATTAGGAATTGGAAAGACCCAATATGCCTCAAAAGGTCTACCCATATGAATTAGAGGAAATAATCCAGCTTGAATAACTGCAAAAATTGTCATAGCTTCTGCTGAACGATTAATAGATAATCTCCATTTTTGACGGAATAATAATAATACTGCAGAAATTAATGTTCCAGCATGACCTATACCTATCCACCATACAAAATTAGTAATATCCCAAGCCCAATTTATTGTACGATTTAATCCCCATACACCAATTCCTGTAATAATAGTATATGTTATACATGCTAGACCTAATAAGGTAGCTAAACTGGCTATAATAAAAGCTATCCACCATAATTTACCTGATTTAGTTTCTAGAGGATATAAAATATCTTTTGTAAGATTACTGTATGTTTTTGAACCTATAATTAATTCATTTCTATGATTAGAGGACATAATTTATTTATTTCTAATTTTTACTTGATAAGTAACATTAGGTCGTGTACCTAAAAAATCTAATAATTTATATGTTCTATTATTTTTTAATTGTTTTTTTATTTCACTTTTATCATCATTAATATCTCCAAAATATATAGCACCAGTAGGACATGCTTTAGAACAAGCTGTATTAAATTCTCCATCTTTAATTATTCTATTTTCTTTTTTTGCTTTTAATATTGTTTCTTGTGTCATTTGTATACACATAGAACATTTTTCCATTACTCCTTTTGTACGGACTACTACATCTGGATTTAAAACCATCCTACCTAAATCATTATTCATATAAAAATCAAATTGTTTATTTTCTACATAATTAAACCAGTTAAAACGTCTTACTTTATATGGACAATTATTGGCACAGTAACGAGTACCTACACATCGATTATATGTCATCATATTTTGTCCTTGTTGTCCATGTGATGTAGCTGATACAGGACAAACAGTTTCACAAGGTGCATGATTACAATGTTGACACATAATTGGTTGAAAACGAACTTTAGGATTATTTTCAGGTTCTAGTAAATATTTATCTGTAGTCGAATAATATCTATCAATACGTAACCAATACATATCACGAGAATTTCTAATTTCATTTTTACCTACTACAGGTACGTTATTTTCAATATTACAAGCTATTACACAAGTTCCACAACCAATACATGCATTTAAATCTACAGAAATATTAAAATGATGACCATTTTTATTATCATTTTCTTTCCATAAAGAAATTTCGTCAATAGGTATTTTACCTTTAAAAGAATCAATTTTTTCTTCTTTATTCCATATTTCTTTAGGAAAATTTAAAAAAGTATTTAAATCAATTTCTTTTGCTATTATATCATCTCTTCCAACCATAGTATTTTGCAATTGTATACTAGCAAATTCATGAATTCCTTCAGTTTTTTCTATAATAATATTATTTTGTATCAAATTAAAATTATTGTAAATTAAATATGCATTAATTCCACTACTATGTGTTGCCACTTTACCTTTTGTATGTCCATATCCTAAAGATAGACCAACAGATCCTGAAGCTTGTCCAGGTTGAATAAATATTGGAATATTTTTTATTTTTAATCCATTAACAATAATATTAACATAATTACTATTTATTGCCCCACCATTACCAATATGCCAATTTTTTATACCTAATTTTTGAGCATCTTTTAATGAGATTGTTAAATAATTATCCCAAGATATACGTGTAATAGGATCGGGTAATTCTTGTAAAAAAGGATTATTAGCTTGTGTTATACCATCTCCTATACTAGTTTTAGTATATAATCTTAATTCAAAAGAATTATTATTATTTTCTTTATTATAATTTTTAAAATTTAACTTATTATATTTATTATGATATTTATTAGAAGTTTCATTAGTATGAATTACACCATTAAAAAGAGCTCTATTAAATGATTTTATATCTGATTTAGATAAAATATTTTGTTCCCAAAAATTTCTTAAATAATCATAATAATTGTTGATATATTTATTATTATATTTTTTATATCCTATTGATATATCAGCTGGATTATTTTTATTATCTTTAGATGGATTATAAGATTTATTATTTTTCCATATAATCAAAGAATCTTGAAATTGTCTAGTATTAAATAAAGATTGTATTGTAGGTTGTATAAGTGTATATATTCCTGTCATAGGATTAGTATCTCCCCAACTTTCTAACCAATGATGTGTAGGTGCCCAAACTTTCATCAATTTAGAAGTTTCATCTTCTTTCATAGCAAAAGAAATACTTAGATCAATTTTTTTTAAATAATTTTCTAATTTTAAAATACTTGGAAAACTGTATACAGGATTTACATTATAAAGTAATAAAGCTCCAATATTTCCTTTTTTAAGATCATTAATAAATTGATTAAATAGAATATTATCACTTTCTTTGGTTAGAATAAATTTTTTATATGATAAAGCTTTGCTTTTAATTTTTAAATTAATAATTAATGATAAAGCATAAATTTCTTGACTACCATCAGCTAATATTACAGTATTAGATCCTTTATTTTTAATTTCTAAAGCAATATCATTAGCAATTTTATTTTTTGATTTTTTACCATTAAGTATATGAAATACTTCTATTAATATTTTTTTTATTTCTGATGGTTTCATAGAAATACGTGTATCTGCATTAGCTCCAGATAAACTCATATTACTTTCAATTTGTATATGACGCATCATGTTAATCCCCGGTATTCTGTTTTTTGCATAATCTTTTTGCATATTTTGAGGACTAAAATCTCCTAAAAAATCAGCATCAAAAGATACAATTAATTTAATTTTATTTATATCATAATAAGGGATTGCACGAACACCCATAATTTCTTTAGTAGCATCTAATATATACGAATAAGAAAATGCATCGTATATAACAAGTTTAGTAGTTTTATAAACTTTTGAAAAGTCATTAATTAATTTTTTAGTTGATGGACTAGGTAATGATGAAGATAAAATTATTATTTGTTTACCATTTTTGGAATTATATTTAAGACGTTTCATTACATATTCATCTATATCATTCCATGATACTTTTTTATTATTAATATAAGGTTCTTTTAATCGTTCGTCGTCATAAAGTGAAAGTAAAGAAGCTTGTATTCTTGCTGAAGTAGTATTGAAATATTTTGACATCATATTTGATTCTATTTTAATGGGTCTACCTTCACGGGTTTTAACTAAAACACTACATAAATCAAATCCATCAAACATAGTAGAAGCATAATATGTAGGAATACCTGGAATAATTCTTTCAGGTTTTATGACATATGGAATAGAACGAATTACAGGTCCTTTACATGCACTTAAAGTAGCTGCAGCTGTTGTAAATCCCATAATTTTAAGAAAATCACGACGTGATATTTTTTGATTAAAAAAAGATTTTGAATTATCTTTTGATTGTTTATTCATTTTTTTATTTATTTAATTACATTAATAATGACATTTTCCACAATCAATACCACCTATATTGCTAACATTAGGTTTTTTATTTTGTATTTGTTTGTTAATTAATTCTTTAAAATAATTAATATTATATGTATTATTAACTATTTCTATAGTCCGATGACATGAAATGCACCATTTCATAGTAAAATCATTAGCCATAAAAATTTCATCCATTTTTTCTACTTCACCATGACAAGCTTTACAGACTATATCTACAGATTTATGTTTTTTAATAATTTCTTCTGCTATAATAACATGTTGAGAATGATCAAAATAAACAAAATCGGGCATATTATGAATACGAATCCATTGTATAGGTTCAATATTATCATAATATTCTCTAGTTTTTGGATTCCAACCTATTGCTTTATATATTTTTTGAATTTCTTTAGTATAAAATTCTTTGTTTTTATTTTTAGCAATATAATTGCCATTATATTCAGTAATTGTATTATGACAATTCATACATAAATTGACAGAAGGAATTCCTGCAACTTTTCCATATTGGGAACTAGAATGACAATATTTACAATCAATTTTATTAATTCCAGTATGAATTTTATGAGAAAAATGAATAGGTTGTATAGGTTGATAACCTTTATTAACATCAATATTCATTGAAAAATTTAATATAAAATAAAGAGATAATAGAATTATTATGCATATAGAAACATATCCAAAAAAATATGCATTTCTTTTTAAGAAAAAGAAATATGTATATATTTTTTTAATTACATTTTTTTTTGGTTCTTTTGATACATTTATTAAATAATAAATTGTCCGTATTCTTAGAAAGATAAAAAATATAATTATTATTAATATAAATAATTCGATTGTTAAAACATTATTAGTTCTTTGGGTAGAAGGAGTAGTATAAGGAGTAGAAGTAGAAGGAGTAGAAGTAGTAGTAGTAGTAGTAGAAGTAGTAGAAGTAGTAGAAGGAGTAGAAGAATTTTTTTCTATAAAAAAAATAATATCATTAATATCTTGATTAGATAGTTGTGGAAATGCACTCATTTCTATTTTATTATATTTTTCATAAATAGCTATAGCATCTTTATCACCACTTTTTATAAGAGATTTATTATCTTTAATCCATTTTTTTAACCAATTTATATTTCTCCTTTTAGTAACTCCAGCTAGAGCAGGTCCTATTAATTCTTGATTTAAAGAATGACAAGCAGTACAATGTTTTTTAAAAAGTTTTTCACCATTTTCATAATTTCCTTCTATAGGTTTTTCTATAGGTTTTTCTATAGGTTTTTCTATAGGTTTTTCTATAGGTTTTTCTATAGGTTTTTCTATAGGTTTTTCTATAGGTTTTTCTATAGGTTTTTCTATAGGTTTTTCTATAGGTTTTTCTGCATAGTAAATATTATATGATAAAAAAAATATAATAAATGTTAATAAAGAAATAAAGAAATGATATTTTTTTTTACATCCACCATCCACTATTAATTCATTTATAAATTTATTTTAATAAATTAATAATAAATATATAAAATATATAATATTAATTATATATATTTATAATATATATATTATATATTTGTAACAGTGTACAAAAATATGTACATTTTTTTATTAATTTTTTTAAAAAAAAACTTTTATGGAAGTAATAAAATCATTTATTGCTTGTTTCATGATATTATTTAGCATAATAGATATTATAGGTAATGCTCCAATTATAATGAGTTTTAAATCTTCAGGAAAGATTATAAATACTAAAAAAGTAATATGGGTTTCTTTTTGTATTTTTTTATCTTTTTTATTATTTGGAAATAATATATTAACAATTATAGGTATTGATGTTTATTCTTTTTCAGTAGCTGGATCTATTGTATTATTTTTTATTGCTGTAGAAATGATTTTAGGTATTGAATTACATAAAATTAAACAAAGTTCTCAAATATCAATAGTACCTATTGCATTTCCATTAATAGCTGGACCAGGATCTATAACAACTTTAATTTCATTACGAAATATTTTTGATATAAAAATTATAATAATTTCTTTATTATTAAATATAATAATAGTTTATTATGTATTGGAACAATCTGATTTTATAGCAAAAAAAATAGGTGACAGTGGATTAGATTTATTAAAAAGAATATTTGGAATAATTTTATTAGCATTTTCTTTAAAACTTTTTGGAGATAATATTGGTGAATTAATAAAACATAAAATATAATTAATTAATATACATTGATTAATTATATGGTGGATTATCTATGTAAATAATTAATTAATATATAATAATAAATATATAATATCTGTTATACATTGATTAATTATATTAAATGGTGGAATTTTATTATCTATGTAAATAATTATAATGTTATTATATTTATATATTAAATTTTTAATTAATGTATTATTTAATAATGATGCTTTTATTAATCTTTTAATTCTATTTCTAGAGACTGCTTTTTTTAAATTTAGTTTTGAAACAGATATTGTTATAAGTTTATTATAATTTTTTTTATTATTTATTGAGTTTATAAATTGGTATTTTATAATATATTTATATTTAAAATTTTTTATATTAAACTCTAATTTTTTTTTAATGTAACAATACATTAATTATTTAAATATTTTAATTTATTTATTTAAATATTTTAAAAAAAAAAATATAATATATATAAAATATATATAATATATATTATATAAATATTATTAATATTTATTAAAATAATATTTTATTTAAATATTTTAAAAAAAAAAATATAATATATATAAAATATATATAATATATATTATATAAATATTATTAATATTTATTAAAATAATATTTTTATATATAAAATAATTTGAAAATAAAAGTTTATAAATTTGGAGGTGCATCTGTAAAAGATGCTAAAAATATAAAAAATATAAGTAATATTTTATATTCAAATTGCAATAATAATAATTTATTTATAGTGATAATATCAGCAATTGATAAAACAACTAATGCGTTAGAACAAATAGTTAAAAAATATTTTTTAAATAAAAATATAGAAGACGATATTAACAATATCAAAAAAAAACATTTTGACATAAGTAATGATTTATTTCCTAATGGACATTATATTTTTTTATTTATAAATAATAAATTTGATAAAATTAAAAATTTTTTTAAACAAAATAAATCTAAAAATTATAATTTTGTATATGATCAAATAGTAAGTTGTGGAGAATTAATTTCTACAAAAATTATTAGTGAATATTTTAATTTAATAGGTATTAAAAATATATGGATAGATGTCCGTCAATATATTATAACAGATAGTTCATATAGTTATGCAAAAATAAATTGGAAAAAAACATTGGAATATATGAATTTTTTCAATTCAAAAAAAAAAATATTATATATAACTCAAGGTTTTATAGGTTATGATTCTAATTATACTACAACTTTAGGTAGAGAAGGATCAGATTATACTGCTTCAGTATTTTCTTATTGTTTAAATGCTGATAGTCAAACTATTTGGAAAGATGTCCCTGGTATATTAAATGCAGATCCACGTTATTTTAAAAATGTATCATTATTAAATAATCTTTCTTATGAAGAAGCAATAAAATTAGCTTATTATGGTGCAACAGTAATTCATACCAAAACTTTAGAACCATTATTAAAAAAAAATATACCTCTTTATGTACGTTCATTTATTAATCCTAAAGAAAATGGTACTTTAGTAAGTAAAAATTTTAAAATTAATCCTGATATACCATGTTATATGGTAAAAAAAAATCAAATATTACTTACTTTTTTTAAAAAATATTATTCATTTGTTTCAGAACAAGATATTAATAATATATTGATATATATTGCTAAATATTTTATAAATATAGGATTACTTATTAATTCAGCATTTGATTTAAATATTTGTATTAATGATACATATCATATAAATGATATAATTAAAAAACTTAGTGTAAAGTATAAAATAAAAATACTTGACAAAGTATCATTATATACAGTATATCATTATAATAATGATTGTATTAAAGAATTTGTAAAAAATAAATTAATTATTTTATCTAAAATAACTTTAGATACTGCTCAATATATAATAAAAGAATAATAAATATTTTTTGTATTTACAATATAAAAAACTTATTATTACAATAATAAAATAATATTATTATGTTAAAACATAATTTAGGTTATCCTCGTTTTGGAATTAAACGACAATTGAAAAAATATTCTGAAAAATATTGGGAAGGTAAAATAGAAAAAGAAGTACTTTTTAAAGTAGCAAAAGAATTAAGATATGAACATTGGAAAATTCAAGAATTTTATGGATTAGATTTAATTCCTTGTAATGATTTTAGTTTTTATGATCATGTTTTAGATATGTCTTTTTTATTAGGAGTAATACCTGAACGTTATGATCCATTATGGAATGCTTCAAATAATAATATTGATCTTTATTTTGCAATGGCAAGAGGATATCAAAAAGATAATTTAGATATTACTGCAATGGAAATGACTAAATGGTTTGATACTAATTACCATTATATGGTACCAGAATTTACTTATAATCAAAAATTTAATATTTTTTCTACAAAAATTTTTGATGAATTTGCTGAAGCTAAACAATATTTATCAAAAGAACCAAAACCTGTATTAATAGGCCCAATATCTTATCTTTTATTAGGAAAAGAAAAAGAATCTAATTTTCATAGAATAGATTTAATTAAAAATCTAATTCCTATTTATGTTGATATACTTATTAAGCTTAAGAATGATGGAGCAAAATGGATACAATTAGATGAACCTTTTTTAATTTTTGATCTTTCTGAAAAAGAAAAAAAAGCTTTTATATATGCTTATGAAGAAATTTCTAAACAATGTGAAGGATTAAATATTTTATTGACTACTTATTTTGAAGATATCTCCCATAATATGTCTTTAATATTTGATCTTCCTATTAAAGCTTTGCATATTGATTTAATCAAATCTCCTGATCAATTAAATTTTTTTATTAAAAAATTTCCTGAAAAATATATGTTATCATTAGGTATAATTGATGGACGTAATATTTGGAAAAATAATTATATTAAATCTGTAGAAAAGATTAAAAAATCTATAGATATATTAGGAGATGATCGTATTATGATAGCACCTAACTGTTCTCTAATGCATATACCTTTTGATATAAATATTGAAAATGATATTCCTATTGAAATTAAAGAAATTATTGCATTTGCAAAACAAAAATTAGAGGAAATTGATCATTTATATCAAATAATTAATGGAAATAATAATTTATTAGAAAATAATAAAAAATTATGGAAACATTATAATTTTATAAATAATTTAGAAGTTAAAAAACGTGTTGATTCAGTTAAAGATGAAGATATGAATCGTAAAAATCCGTTTAATATTAGGAAAATATTACAAAATAAAAATTTAAAATTACCATTATTTCCAACTACTACTATAGGATCATTTCCTCAAACTTTAGAACTACGACAAATTAGATTAAAATTTAAAAAGGGTCTTTTAACTAAAGAAGAATATAATAATTATATAGAAAAGAATATAATAAATGTTATTAAATGTCAAGAAGAGATTGGATTAGATGTATTAGTACATGGAGAATTTGAACGTAATGATATGGTTGAATATTTTAGTGAATATTTAAATGGTTTTATTTCTACTAAAAATGGTTGGGTACAAAGTTATGGTAGTCGTTATGTAAAACCTCCTATTATTTATGGTGATGTCTTTCGTAAACAAAATATAACCGTTGATTGGAGTCAATTGGCTCAATCTCATACAAAAAAACCTATTAAAGGAATGCTTACAGGACCAATTACCATATTGCAATGGTCGTTTGTACGTGATGATCAAAAACGTGAGATTACAGCCCAACAAATAGCATTAGCTATTAGAGATGAAGTAGAAGCTTTAGAAAAAGCTGGAATTAAAATTATTCAAATTGATGAACCAGCTATTCGAGAAGGATTACCTTTAAAGAAAAAAGATTGGAATTATTATTTAAATTGGGCTATTAAAGCATTCAAAATTTCATCTTGTTGTGTAAAAGATGAAACTCAAATTCATACTCACATGTGTTATAGTGAATTTAATGATATTATAGATTATATAGTTAAGATGGATGTGGATGTAATTACTATAGAAACATCACGTTCTAAACTAAAACTTTTAAAAGCTTTTAAAGAATTTAAATATCCTAATGGAATAGGTCCTGGAGTATATGATATTCATTCTCCTAGAATACCTAGCATAGAAGAAATATATTCTTTAATT
Source organism: Candidatus Bostrichicola ureolyticus (assembly GCA_029851125.1). NCBI lineage: Bacteria > Pseudomonadati > Bacteroidota > Flavobacteriia > Candidatus Bostrichicola > Candidatus Bostrichicola ureolyticus. The sequence continues at coordinate 194,812 of CP100319.1, forward strand.
CAAGAATTAAGTAAATTTTTACCTATAGAAAATATTTGGATAAATCCTGATTGTGGTCTAAAAACACGTAAATGGAATGAAACAATCCAATCTCTAAAAAATATGGTAGAAGCTGTTAAATTAGCAAGAATTTATTTAAAATAATTATTCAATTTGTTTTTAAATTTTGAAAAAAAATATATAAATTCATATAATGATCCTAAAGCCGTAATTATATACGTAAAAGCAGCCCATTTTAATGAATCTTTTATTTTAAAATATTCATTTTTTGAAACTAAATGGGATTTATTTAACCAATTTAAAGCACGTGTACTTGCATCAAATTCAATTGGTAATGTTATTAATGAAAAGATAACAATTAAAAATAATAATCCTATTCCAATATTCAATAGTAAATTATTATCAATTGGATAATATAATCCTGTTAGAATAACTAAATTAGTATATTGAGAACAAAAATTAATAATAGGAATTAATTTTGATCGTAATATGAACATATTATAACAAATTTTATGTTGTATAGCATGTGCACATTCATGAGATGCTATAGCTACAGAAGAAATATTTCTATTATGATAAGTATCATAGCTAAGATTAATTGTTTTAGATAAAGGATTATAATGATCAGTTAATTGTCCATCTATATAATTAATTTGTATATCTATTATACCATAATAATTGAGCATTTGTTCAGCAATTTCTTTTCCATTTAAATGAAATTTATGTTGTGAATATTTTTTAACTTTAAAAAGTAAATAATAATTTACTATTAATCCTAATAAAAATAATATTCCAATTATTATATTATATGTCATTTAAAAAATGATTTATTTATTTATTAATAAATTTAAAAAAATTATTAAATTTATTTAATATTAATATATTAATAATAAAAATGAATAAAAATGAAAATATGAAAAAAAATATCGTTAGAATTTACACAATATTATTGACATTATTTTTTTCAATAGCAATAGCATCTGATATAGGTAATTGTAAAAATTTACAAAAACCTACTTTAAAACAACCTATAAATAAAAAATCTCAACAAAAATCTCCTTTAAAACAAACTATAAAACCTCTTTCACAAACTGATGTAATTAAAATTGTTGCATTAGTAAAAGATTTTATTAATTATGATAAATATAAATTAAATAGATTTGAAATAGGTTCAAAAAAAGGATTAAATATTGCTACAATAATAGGATTAAATAATATTCCAATATTTGATTTTAATAGTGGTTTTTATTTAAAATTTAATATAAATAAAAATCTTTTCATAAAACAAGAATTTATTTATTCCAATGAAGGATCTAATTTTAAACAAGAATCTGAAGTATCTAAAGGAAAACCAAAATCTGAAGTATCTAAAGTAAAAGAAGTAAGATTAAATAGATTATGCAATGAATATATAAATCTTCCTTTATTAATTGGATATTCATTAAATGATATTTCATTAGAAATTGGTCCTGAATTTAATTTTGCAATTAAAAGTAATAAAAATATAACAGATTTAAAAAAAGAAATAAAAGAAGAAATAATTGATATTAATAATATAGGTATTAGTTTTATAGTAGGTACTGAATTTGCTGTAGGAAAATATATTAATTTGCCTATATTATCTCTTACAGGACGTTATAAAATAGGATTGACAAAGGTTTTTGAAGCTAAAAAATTTAATTCTAATTCAGTATTTCAAATAGGATTATCAATAAAATTTTTATAATTAGCTAATTTAATTAAAAAAAGCTATTCTATATAGAATAGCTTTTTTTTTAATTAATTTTTATGTATGAATAATTATAGAAAATTTTATATAGAAAGTTATGGTTGTCAAATGAATGTTTCTGATAGTGAAATAGTAACATCTATTTTAATAAAAGAAAATTTTAAAATTACTTTTAATCTTGAAGAAGCAGATTTGATTTTTATAAATACTTGCTCTATACGTGAAAAAGCTGAACAAACAATAAAAAAACGTTTAGAAAAATTTAATTTATTAAAAAAAAAAAAACCTAATCTAATAATTGGAATTTTAGGTTGTATGGCTAAACGACTTAAGTATAAATTTTTAGAAGAAGAAAAACTTGTTAACTTAGTTATTGGACCTGATTCTTATAGAGATATTCCCAATCTTATTTCTTCAGTTGAAGATGGAGTTGAAGATGGAAAAAGTGCTGTAAATACTATACTTTCTAAGTATGAAACATATGCAGATATCAATCCAGTTCATTTTGAAAATAAAATAACTGCTTTTATTACTATAACTAGGGGATGTGATAATATGTGTAGCTTTTGCATAGTACCTTTTACAAGAGGTCGTGAACGAAGTCGTGATCCTGATTCTATTATAAAAGAGTGCAAACTATTATATAATAAAGGATATAAAGAAATTACTCTTTTAGGACAAAATGTTGATTCATATATATGGTATAATGGTAGTGGAATAAAAAGAGATATTTATAAAATGCCTAATATTAATTATAATAATATTATAGATTTTTCTAAATTATTGGAATTAATTGCTTTATCAGTTCCTAATATGCGGATACGTTTTTCTACATCTAATCCACATGATATGTCAGAAAAAGTAATAACAATAATAAAAAAATATCCGAATATTTGCAATAATATTCATTTACCATTTCAGTCAGGAAGTAATAGTATTTTAAAAAAAATGAATCGTAAATATTCTCGTGAAGAATATATTTATTTAATAGATAAAATTCGTAATATTATTCCTGAATGCTCAATTTCTCATGATATAATTACTGGTTTTTGTGGAGAAACTGAACAAGATCATAAAGATACATTAAGTTTAATGGAATATGTAAAATATCATTATGGATATATGTTTATATATTCAGTACGTCCTGGAACTATTGCAGAAAAACATTTTAAAGATGATATCCCTATGTATATAAAAAAACGTAGGCTAAAAGAAATTATTAATTTACAAAAACAACACTCATATTTTAGAATGCAACAATATATAGGTAATATACAAGAAGTTTTAATAGAAAAAGAATCTAAAAAAAGTAAAGATTATTGGTCAGGAAGAAATTCTCAAAATCTTACAATAGTTTTTCCTAAACAAAAAAATTATAAAATAGGTACATTTGTTAATGTTAAAGTTAATAATATTATTTCATCTACTTTAATTGGCAAAATTATTTGATTATGCATAATTTGATTCAAAATATAAAACATAGATATGGAATTATTGGAAATGATTATCTGTTATATAAATCATTGGAAAAAACAATATTAATAGCACCTACTGATATTTCAGTAATGGTAGTTGGAGAAAGTGGAGTAGGAAAAGAATTCATTCCAAAGATTATTCATCAACTTTCATACAGAAAACATAATGTATATATAGCAATTAATTGTGGAGCTATACCAGAAGGTACTATTAATAGTGAACTATTTGGTCATGAAAAAGGTGCTTTTACTGGTGCAAATAATTCTAGAAAAGGATATTTTGAAGTAGCAAATGGTGGAACAATTTTTTTAGATGAAATAGGAGAATTACCATTATCTACACAAATTCGTCTTTTACGTATATTGGAATCAGGTGAATTTATTAAAGTAGGATCTTCTAAAGTACAAAAAACTAATGTACGTATAGTATCTGCCACTAATATTAATCTTATAGAAGCTATTAATAATAAAAAATTTCGTGAAGATTTATATTATCGTATTAATACTATTCAGATAGATATTCCACCTTTAAGATATAGAAAAGGAGACATAAATATATTATTTAACAAATTTGCTAATGATTTTTCTGAAAAATATAATATAACTCCAATAAAACTTACTGAAGAAGCTGTTAATTATATTGAACAATATCATTGGAATGGAAATATTAGACAATTACGCAACGTTGTTGAACAATTATCAATTTTAGAAAAAAATACAATTTCATTAGAAAAAATAAAAGAATATATTCCTACTAATAGTTCTTTAATTATAAAAAAAGATTATATAGAAGAAAAAAAATTTTTATATAAAGCATTATTTAATATGCGTAAAGATTTAAATAATCTAAAAATATTAATTTTACAATTAATACGAAATAACAATAATGCTACTATTTTTTTAAAAAAAAATTCTAAATTAATAGAAAAAATATTTGGTAATAAAATATTTTCATTTTTAAATAATGAAAAAAATTTTTCAATTGAAAAAATATATCAATTAGAACATATTACAAAGAACAATGATTTAAATTCAAATGAATCTCTTTTTATTAAAGAAAAAGAATTAGAATTTATTCGTAAAGCACTAACAAAAAATAACGGTAACCGAAAAATAGCTGCTCAAGAATTAGGTATTTCTGAACGGACTTTATATAGAAAAATAAAAGAATATGGATTATAAATTATTGAAATAATGGGATTATTTTTATATATCATAATTATGATTTTATGTATACTTTTACTTATAATCATTTTAATTCAAAATACTAAAGAAGGAGGATTTTATAAATCATTTTTTCAAAAAAATACACAAAATATTTTTGGTATATCTAACACTAGTTCTTTTATTGAAAAAATAACATGGATATTAGTTTTTTTAATTATAACATTTATTATAATATTTAATTTAATTATTAAAAAATGACATTATGTCATTTTTTAATAATTTTTAATAAAATGGCATATTTTTGGATCATACATAATATGCGAATAAAACAATTATATTATTATGACAGAATTAAATATTAGACCTTTAGCAGATCGTGTAGTAATAGAACCTGCTCCTGCAGAAACTAAAACTGCTGCAGGCATTTATATACCTGATACAGCTAAAGAAAAACCTCAAAGAGGTAAAGTAATAGCTGTTGGAAATGGAAAAAAAGATGAACCTATGACTGTTAAAGTAGGTAATGAGGTATTATATGGAAAATATTCAGGAACTGAATTAAAATGGGAAGGAAAAGACTATCTAATTATGCGTGAGTCTGATATTATTGCAATTATTTAATAATTATAAACTTTAAAAATTATATAAAAATTATATTATGGCAGCAAAGGATATTAAATTTGGTGTAGAGGCACGAAATAAATTAATAAAAGGTGTAGATACACTAGCTAATGCAGTTAAAAAAACTTTAGGTCCTAAAGGTAGAAATGTTGTTATTCAAAAATCTTTTGGAGGCCCTCAAGTGACAAAAGATGGGGTAACTGTAGCTAAAGAAATAGAATTAGAAGATCCTATAGAAAATTTAGGTGCACAAATGGTTAAAGAAGTCGCTTCTAAAACTAATGAAGTTGCAGGTGACGGAACTACTACAGCAACTGTTTTAGCTCAAGCTATTGTTCGTGAAGGATTAAAAAATGTAGCGGCTGGAGCTAATCCAATGGATTTAAAACGTGGTATTGATAAAGCTGTAGAAGTAGTTGTATCAGATTTAAGAAGACAATCAAAAACTGTGGGTGGAAGTAATGAAAAAATAAAACAAGTAGCTTCTATATCAGCTAATAATGATGAAACTATAGGAGATCTTATAGCAAAAGCTTTTGAAAAAGTAGGTAAAGAAGGTGTTATTACTGTTGAAGAAGCAAAAGGTATAGAAACTACTGTTGATGTTGTAGAAGGAATGCAATTTGATCGTGGATATCAATCTCCTTATTTTGTAACTAATACAGAAAAAATGACTACTGGTTTAGATGATCCATATATATTGCTTTATGATAAAAAAATTTCTTCTATGAAAGATTTGCTTCCTATATTAGAACCTGTTGCACAATCTGGTAAACCTTTATTAATTATTTCTGAAGAAGTAGAAGGCGAAGCATTAGCTACAATAGTAGTTAACAAAATACGTGGTACATTAAAAGTGGCCGCAGTAAAAGCTCCCGGATTTGGAGATAGAAGAAAAGCTATGTTAGAAGATATAGCAATTCTTACAGGAGGTATTGTAATATCTGAAGAAACAGGAGTAAAACTTGAAAATACTAAGTTAGATATGCTTGGTCGTGCTGAAAGAGTTACAATTGATAAAGATAATACAACTATTGTCAACGGATTAGGAGATAAAAAAAGAATTAAATCTAGAATTGATGAAATCAAATCTCAAATAAAAAATAGTACTTCTGATTATGATAAAGAAAAACTTCAAGAACGTTTAGCAAAATTAGCTGGTGGTGTTGCTGTTCTATATGTAGGAGCTGCATCTGAAGTTGAAATGAAAGAAAAAAAAGAACGTGTAGATGATGCTCTTAATGCTACTCGTGCAGCTGTGGAAGAAGGTATTGTAGGAGGTGGAGGGGTTGCGTTAGTTCGTGCTATAAAAGCTCTTGACAATTTGAAAGGAGATAATGTAGATCAAGATACTGGAATTAAAATAATAAAAAGAGCTCTTGAAGAGCCTTTACGTCAAATTGTTGATAATGCTGGTGAAGAAGGAGCAGTAATAGTTGCTAAAGTAGCCAGTGAAGAAGGAGATTTTGGTTATGATGCTAAAGAAGGTAAATATAAAAATATGATAGATGAAGGAATTATAGATCCTACTAAAGTAGCTCGTGCAGCATTAGAAAACGCTACTTCTGTAGGTGGTATGTTATTAACTACTGAATGTGTAATAACAGATATTAAAAAAGATGAACCAAGTCCCCATCCAATGCCATCAGGAGGTGGTGGAGTAGGAGGTATGATGTAAAAAAAATTTTAAAAAAAAGGACATTTAAGATGTCCTTTTTTTTTAATTTATTAATTAATTAATTAATAAATTATGGCTATGAATATTCCATATACTAATTTAAAAAGAGTTGTTATAATTGGGGCTGGATTTGCTGGCTTAGAAATAGCTAAAAGACTTAATAGAAATTATTTTCAAGTTGTACTTTTAGATAAAAACAATTATCATACTTTTAAACCACTTTTGTATCAAGTTGCTACATATGGATTAGAACCGGATTCTATTGCTTGTTCTATAAGAACTATTATTAAAAATAAAAAAAATTTTTTCTTTAGATTAGCTCAAGTTAATCGTATTGATACTAATCAAAACAAAATATATTCAAATATTGGTGATATTAATTATGATTATTTAATTATAGCTACAGGTTCTGTAACTAATTTTTTTGGTAAAAAAAATATTGAATCATTATCATTAACATCTATACATGACGCTTTAGATATACGGAGTATAATATTACAAAAGTTTGAAACTGCTATATTAACAAATGATGTAAATAAACGGAAACTACTAATGACTTTTGTAATTGTTGGAGGTGGTCCTACAGGTGTAGAATTAGCGGGATCTTTAGCTGAAATGAAAAAAGTAGTATTACCACGTGATTATCCAGATATTGATATTAATCATATGAATATACATTTAATTCAAGCTTCTAATAAAATATTAGAGTATATGTCTGAAAAATCTTCTTCACAAGCTTTTAAAGATTTAAAAGAATTAGGTGTTAATATTTTGTTAAATTCAGTTGTAACTGATTATAATGGTAAAATTGTAAATATTATTAATAAAAATATTATTAATAATTCTATTTCAATAGAATCTTCCACTGTAATATGGGCAGCAGGAGTAAAAGGTGCAATAATAGATGGATTGGATAAATTAGTTATAGAACATGGAAGATTTTTAGTAGATAATTTTAATAAGATTAAAAAATACGAAAATATTTTTGCTATAGGTGACGTAGCTATGATTAAAAATGAAAAATTCCCTAAAGGTCATCCTATGACAGTACAACCAGCTATACAACAAGGGATTAGATTAGCAAAAAATTTAAATAATATGATGTTGGGAAAAAAAATGCAGCCTTTTAATTATGTAAATATGGGATATATGGCAATTATTGGAAGAAATAAAGCAGTATGTGATTTGAGGTTTATTAGGTTAAAAGGATTTATAGCTTGGTTTATATGGATTATAATACATATAATTAATTTGGTTGGATTTCGTAATAAAATAATTGCTTTAGCAAATTGTATTATACAATACAATAATTATAATAAAAGTATAATGTTAAAAATTAATAATAATAAAAAATAATAATTATGTATTTTTAGATATTATAATATTTGTCATTTTACATTGACTTATAATATTATTATATTCATCTAATACTTTTATTTGAATAAAATGAGTAGTTTTTCCTTTATGGATTAAATAAGCTTTTGCATATATTTCTCCATCTTTTTTGTTACGTATATAATTAGCAGATATTTCTAAAGTAAATACATAAAATTTATTATAATCTATTTGGCTAATAGAAAGCATACTACCAATACTTTCAGCTATGTAAACTATAACACCTCCATGTAAAAAACCCATAGGTTGACGTAAATTGTCCTGTATAGGCATTTTAGCAATTAAAAATTGACTTCCTAGTTCAATATAAGTAATATTTTTTATTAAAGTTTTATTACTTAAAGTATTAAACCACTTTAATAAATATTTTGATTTGTCATTCATTTTTGTTGTAGTAACGTACCCGAGGCGGGAATTGAACCCGCATGGCCCAATAAAGGCCACAAGATTTTGAGTCTTGCATGTCTACCAATTCCATCACTCGGGTATTTATTATGAGCGAGAAACGGGATTCGAACCCGCGACCCCGACTTTGGCAAAGTCGTGCTCTACCAATCTGAGCTATTCTCGCATATTATTATAATATAAAATAAATTATATTATTTTTTTTTCTTTTCAATATTTTTTAATATTTCTATAGATCTTTTTATTACTTCAGATGGTATTCCAGCTATTTTAGCAACATGAATACCAAAACTATGTGTGCTGCCACCAGGAATTAATTTTCTTAAAAAAAGAATATTACCATTTATTTCTTTAACAGAAACATTATAGTTTTTAATTCTATTAAATAATAACATCATTTTATTTAGTTCATGATAATGAGTGGAAAATAATGTTCTAGGTCTATTTATATGTTGATGTAAATATTCAACAATAGCCCAAGCAATTGAAATACCATCATAAGTACTAGTGCCTCTACCTATTTCATCTAAAATTATTAAACTTCTGTTAGAAATATTATTCAAAATACCAGCAGTTTCAGTCATTTCTACCATAAAAGTTGATTCTCCAATAGAAATATTATCTGAAGCTCCTACTCTACTAAATATTCTATCTATTAACCCAATTTTTGCATATGTTGCTGGAACATAACTACCTATATGTGCCATTAATGCTATTATAGCAGTTTGACGTAAAATTGCTGATTTTCCTGACATATTGGGTCCAGTTATTATAATTATTTGTTGATCTTTTGTATTAAGAATAATATTATTGGGAATATATGTATCAATTTGTTTTTCTATAACAGGATGTCGACCTTCTTTTATACATATATCAAAAGATTTATCTAAAATCGGTTTAATGTAATTATTTTGTTTTGCACAAATAGAAAAAGAGTGCAAAACATCTATAATTGCAATTAATTTGGCATTTAATTGTAAAGATTTTATATCATTTGAAATGAATTGTATTAATTCTTTAAATAATTGTATTTCTAATGTTATAATTTTTTTTTCTGAACCTAAAATTTTTAATTCATAATTTTTTAATTCTTCAGTTACATAACGTTCAGAACCTACTAAAGTTTGTTTTCGTATCCAGTTTGAAGGAACTTTATTTTTATAAGTATTTCTTATTTCAAGAAAATATCCTAATATATTATTATAATATATTTTAATATTATTTATACCTGTACGTATTTGTTCTTTATTACATAATTTTATTAAATAGTCTTTATTAGAAGATACAATATTACGTAATTCATCTAATTCTTTTGATACTCCACTAGCAATAATATTGCCCTTATTTATTTGATAAGAAGGATCAGAATTTAATGTATTAATTATATGATTTCGTAAATTATCACAATTTTTTAGTTTGTTACTAAATAATTTTAATAAATTAGATTTAGAATCTAAAAAATTTTTTATTTTGTTTATTATTTCTAATGAATTTGATAATGTTATTACTTCACGGGGATTTATTTTTTCCGTAGCTACTTTAGAAATTAAACGTTCTATATCTGATATTTGTTTTAAATTTTTTGATAAAAAAATAGATATATCAGAATTATTTAATAATTCGGTTACAATATTTTGTCTATTAATAATTGATGATATTTCTTTTATAGGAAAATTTATCCAACGTTTTAATAATCTAGATCCCATTGGGGATATAGTTTTATCTAAAATAGATATTAAAGATACACCTTGATTTCTTATAGATTTATTTATTTCAAGATTACGTATTGTAAAATCATCTATCCACATATATTTAGATTCATTAATCTTACGAATAGATGTAATATGTTTAATATTATTATGACAAGTATTATATAAATAATGTAATATTACACCAGATGCAATAATTCCTAATTTTAAATTTTCTATTTTAAAACATTTAAGTGAATTTATTTGAAAATGATTAATTAATTTTTCATATGAAGAATCGTATTCAAAATACCAATCATCTATAGCATATAGATAAAAATCTTTTTTAAAAAGTTTGTCAACTATTTTTTGTTGTTTTTTTGGATAAATTATTTCACTAGGATTAATACGTTTAATAATATTAATAGTATTATCAATATTGCATTCTGTTATAAAAAATTCTCCAGTAGAAATATCTAAAAATGCTAAACCTATGTTTTTATTTTCTTCTATATGTATAGCAGTTAAAAAATTATTATATCTAACATGTAATACCTTATCATTAAGATTAACACCAGGAGTTATCAATTCAGTAACTCCTCTTTTTACTAAATTTTCAGTTTTATTATTAGAATCTTCTAGTTGATCACAAATAGCTACTCGCATACCTGCTTTAATCAATTTATATAAATAATTGTCTAAAGCATGATATGGAAATCCTGCTAAATGAATATCATATCTTGATCCAGGATAACGTTTTGTTAAAGCAATATCAAGTAATTGTGAACATTTAATAGCATCTTCTCCAAAGGTTTCATAAAAATCACCTACTCTAAATAATAATATAGCATCTTTATATTTTTCTTTAATATTATAATATTGCTTCATTAATGGTGTAAACTTCATTAATCAATTCAATAAATTTTATTATATTATAAAATAATAATAAAATAATATAAATAATATATATGAAAAATATATTTAAATATGCATTAGGAACAATATTAGGAATATTATGTTTAATGATTATATTAATAATTCCTTATTATTATACTAATTATACTGATAATACTTCTTATAAGAATAAAAAAATAAAATTATTTAATAATAATGTATTATATATTAATAATTTTCATAATAATGATTATGATTATGTAAATGCTATAATAAATGCTAAAAACGATAAAAATATTAAAGGAATTATTATTGAAGTAAATAACCATAACCTAAATGGCTTTTCTAAAGTAAAAAATATAAGAGATGCTCTAAAAGAATTTAAAAAATCAAAAAAATTTATATATGCATATGGACAATATATTTCTCAATTAGCATATTATTTATGTTCAGTAGCTGATTTAATATATTTACATCCATCAGGAAAATTAGATATTAAAGGTATTAGTATATCACAAACGTTTTATAAAAAATTGGCAAAAAAAATAGGAATAAAATTTAACATATTTAGACATGGAAAATATAAATCGGCTGTAGAACCATTTTTATATGATAAAATTAGTCATGAAAGTCGTGAACAATATAAAAATTTATTATCATCTATTTGGAATTATATAATTAATGATATTAGTAAATCACGTAATTTAGATATTAAATTTATAAATCATTTTACTAATGAACTTTATGGAGAAAATTCAACTTTATCATATAAATATAATTTTATAGATAAAATTGCGTATTATGATGAATTCATAAATGCTATTAAAAATAAAAATAAATATAAAATAAATTTTTTATCAATAAATGATTATATAGAATATTTATATTCAAAAAAAGATAATTATAAAAATAAAATTGCTATTATTTACGCTGAGGGTTTAATAAAACAAGGTGAAGGTCTTAATGATATTCAAGATAAAAATTATGAATTGATTATAAATAAAATAATAAATGACCCATCAATAAAATCTGTGGTTTTACAAATAAATTCTAAAGGTGGAGATGCTATAGCTTCAGAAAATATTTATCATAAATTAGTTCTTTTAAAAAGAAAAAAACCATTAATTGTTTCAATGGGAGATTACGCAACATCAGGTGGATATTATATAGCTGTTGCAGGTAATAAAATTTTAGCTTCTCCTTTAAGTATAACAGGATCTATAGGAGTATTTGGAATTATTATGACAATTAAAGAATTGACTAATAAATTAGGTATTACCCAAGATTATGTATCGACTAATAAAAATAGTAGACCATTTTCTATAAATAATATTAAAAATAAATACAAAAATATCATGTTAAAAAACATGACATTTTTTTATAATAAGTTTATAACAACTATATCTAAAGAAAGAAAAATATCAAAAGATAAAATTAATAGAATAGCACAAGGAAAAATATGGTCTGGAATTGATGCTTTAAAAATTGGATTAATTGATTCTTTAGGTAATTTAAATGATGCAATAAAAATTGCTGCCAAACAAGTAAATCTAAAAAATTATTCAATTGTAAATTTTACTATAAAAAAAGAATCATTTATTAAAAAATTATTATTTAATATATTTAAAAATAATAATTATTATCAAATATATAATGATAATAAAAATTTATTATTGCAATTAAAAAATAATAATATTTATATATATACTTATACTAATATTAGTATTAATTAATATATTTTATTAATTTTATTAGATATTATATGTTTATCTAATTTTAAAACATTATTTAATGAGTCTATTTCAAACATAAAATCTTTAAATATATATTCACAAAGTGTACGTAAACCTCTTGCTCCTAAGCCAAGTATTAAAGCTTTATTTACAATTTCTTCAATACCGTCATCTGTAATTTCTAAAGTAATACCATCCATTTTAAACAAATTTTGATATTGTTTAATCAAAGAATTTTTAGGTTCAATAAGAATTTTTTTAAGAGAAATCTTATTTAAAGGATATAAATAAGTAATTATTGGTAATCTTCCTATTAATTCAGGAATTAAACCGAAAGAACGAAGATCATGTGATATAACCATATTTAAAATATTTTCTTGTTTAATTTTTTTTAAAAAATTTTGTTTATACCCTATAGGTGACATATTTAATCTATTAGCAATAATTTGTTCCAAACCTTCAAATGCTCCTGCAGCTATAAATAAAATATTTTTAGTATTTATTGGAATCATTTTTTGCTCTGGATGTTTTCTTCCTCCTTGGGGAGGAACATTAACAATAGATCCTTCTAATATTTTAAGTAAAGCTTGTTGAACACCTTCTCCTGAAACATCTCTAGTAATTGAAGGATTATCTCCTTTTCTGGCTATTTTATCGATTTCATCAATAAAAACAATTCCTTGTTCAGCTTTATATATATTATAATTAGCGGATTGCAATAAATGAGTTAATATACTTTCTACATCTTCTCCTACATAACCTGCTTCAGTTAGTCCTGTAGCATCTACGATAACAAATGGAATATCTAAAAATTTTGAAATACTACGAGCCAGTAAAGTTTTGCCAATACCTGTAGTTCCTATAAGAAGAATATTAGATTTTTCTAATTCTACATTATTTTTATCATATTTATTATAATTGATTCGTTTATAATGATTATATACAGCTACAGAAAGTGTTTTTTTAGCTTCTTCTTGATCTATTACATATTGATCTAAAAAACATTTTATATCTTTTGGTTTTTTTAAAATATTTTTTTGTGTGTTGTTTTTTTTTTCTATTATTGTTTTTTCTATTATTGATTTATCGGTAATACATATATCACATATATACATTCCTATTAATATTTCATTATTTTTTCTACCACAAAAGGAACACATTTTTTCCATAAAATTTATTTTTTTGGATTTAAAACTTCATCAATCATACCATATGATAAAGCTTCGTTTGAAGACATCCAACGATCTCTATCAGAATCTTTTTCAATTTTTTTAACTGATTGTCCAGTATGATAGCTAATTATATTACATAATTCTTTTTTTATTTTTATAATTTCTCGTGCTGTTATTTCAATATCTGAAGCTTGTCCTTGTACTCCTCCTAAAGGTTGATGAATCATAACTCTTGAATGTTTTAATGCTGACCGTTTTCCTTTAGTACCAGAACATAATAAAACAGCAGCCATAGAAGCAGCTACACCAGTACATATTGTAGCAACATTAGGTTTAATCATTTGCATTGTATCATATATACCTAAACCTCCATAAACACTACCTCCAGGAGAGTTAATATAAATATTAATATCTCTATTATCAACTGATTCTAAATATAATAATTGTGCTTGTACTATATTAGCTATATGATCATTTATAGCTGTACCTATAAAAATAATTCTATTCATCATTAATCGAGAAAAAACATCCATTTGAGCAACATTTAACTTTCGTTCTTCTATAATATATGGAGTCATAGAAGCAGCAATAGCAGTAATATATTTATCAAATATTAACTCATTTATACTTTTATTATATTTTTTTAATTCTTGATACATTGTGTTTATTATATAATATATAATATATTTAAAAAAATAAATAGAATGTTATTTTGTATAAACAATTATTGAATCAAATTATAATATTTGGATTAGGAACTGTATTCCCTAAAATAATAAATTATTTTTTGTTAAAATCTTTTACTAAAACTTTAAATTCACAGGAATTTTCAAGTTATACTGACATGTATGCTATGTCATGTATAATTATAGTATTTTTAACTTTGGGATTAGAAAGTGCTTATTTTCGTTTTTTATATAAACGACAAATTAATGATAAAAAAAAAATATTTTCAAGTGGAATAATTGTATTATTTACATTGTCATTATTATTTGTACTAATTGGAATAGTATCATTCAAAAAAATAATTAGTTTAATCAATTATAAAAATAATTACGACTATTTGATAATGTTTTTAATTATAATATTTTTGGATACTATTTGCATATTACCTATTGCTTGGTTACGAATACATAATATAGCTATCAAATATTTATTAATCCGCATATTAAATGTATTTGTACAATCTGGAATTATAATGTATATCTTATATCCAACAAATAATTATATTATTAATTATGTATTTAACATTATTTTATTTCCGTTAAATTTTATAAAAAATAAAAATAATACATCTTATATATTTTATGCGAATGTAATATCATCATTATCAAATTTTATTTTTTTGATTCCAATTTTTTTGAAAGAAGTTAAAATCAAAAAATTTGATATAGTAATAGCATTAAAAATGATAAGATATGGATTCCCTATAATGTTAAGTACTTTAGCATTTGCTATTAATGAAAATTTTGATAAAATAATTATTAAAAGATATTTTTCTGATGAAATTAATAGTGCTTATGCAGCTTGTTATCGTATTGCCACTTTTATGCATCTTTATACTGCAATTTTTCGTTTAGGTCTAGAACCTTTTCTATTAAAAATAGCTGAATATAGTAATATTAAAAGTATTTATGCAAAAATAAATTATTTTTTTACTGTGTTTGGAATTATAATATATGTATTTATATGTAGTAACATTGATTTTATAGCTAAAAAAATGATAGATGTTAAATATCACCAAGCATTATTAATAGTTCCAATGGCAACTATGTCTAATTTATTTTTTGGTATTTATAATAATTTATCTATTTACTATAAAGCATTTGATAAACCAATTATAGCAACATATATATCTATTTTAGGGATGTTAATAACATTATTATATAATTTAATAATATTGCCAGGATCAAATTTTATTAGTTGTGTGTGGGGTAATTTAATTTCATATGGAAGTATGTTATTATGTTCATATATTTGTATTAACAAAATGTATTTTAATATTCCTTTTAATAAAAAAAAAATAATAATTCATTTTATATTAGCAATATTTATTGTATATATATTATATAATAAAAAAAATTTAAGATTAATTGGTCAAATTATATACTTTTTAAGTATATTATTAATTGAATATAAAAACATATTATTTTTTTTTAAAAAATTAAAATCATGATATTAGGAACTTTTGGAACTACAGAAATTATTGTTATTATTATTTTGGCTCTTTTACTTTTTGGAGGAAAAAAAATTCCTGAATTAATGAAAGGATTAGGTTTAGGATTAAAAGAATTTAGAAAAGCTACTCAACAATCTTCTGATGATCAAGTAGAGCAAGTAGAGCAAGTAGAGTCTGAAACAGAATCTAAAAAAACAGAATCTAAAAAAACAGAATCTAAAAAAACAGAATCTTCTGACAAAACAGAATCTAAAAAAATAGAATCTGAAAAAACAGAATAAAATTATTTATTTATTATTAATTCTAATTTATCTTTATTAATTTTAAACGATAATTTATCTCCAGTTTTAATTTCGTCACAAATAATTTTTTCTGCTATAATATTTTCTATATAATTATATATAACCCTTTTCAATTGACGTGCTCCATAATTTTTATTATAACCTTTTTTAAGGATATATTCTTTAATATTAGAAGATAAATTTAATTCGTATCCTAATTTATGCATACGATTAATTAATTTTTCTAATTCTATATTAATTATTTCATAAATGTGTTTTTCTTCTAAAGAATTAAATATGATTATATCATCTAAACGATTTAAAAATTCAGGTGAAAAAGTACGTTTTAATGTATTTTCTATTATAATAGAATTAATATTATTTTTTTTAAATCCTATTCCAAATTCTTTGTATTCTCTAATACCTATATTAGAAGTTAATATAAATATTGTATTATGAAAAAATACTTTATGACCAGAGCTATCAGTAATAAAACCATCATCAAATATTTGTAATAGTAAATTACAAATCTCTGGATGAGCTTTATCTATTTCATCTAATAATATAATAGCATAAGGTTTACGACGTATAATTTCAGTTAATTGTCCACCATCATCATAACCTATATAACCAGGGGGAGCTCCTAATAGTCTAGAAACAGAAAATTTTTCCATATATTCACTCATATCAATACGGACAAAAGCATCATATGTATTAAAAAATTCATTAGCAATTATTTTAGCTAATTGAGTTTTTCCTACCCCAGTATCACCTATAAAAAGAAAAGAACCTATAGGACGATTAGGATCTCTTAATCCCACTATATTTCTTTTAAGAGCTTTAACTATTTTTTCAATAGCTTTATCTTGTCCAATAATTTGTTTTTTTATTTTTTTAGTTAAATTTAAAATTTTTTTATTTTCATTTATCCGTCCAATTGGAACACCACTTATTATTGATACTACTTCAGCTATATCTTGTTTTACAACAATTTCTTTAGTTTCTAAAGAAACTTTATACCATAAATCTTGAGCTTTGCATAATTCTTGTTCTATGCATTTTTCATTATCACGTAAACGTGCTGCATCTTCATAATTTTGGGTTTTTACTACTTTATATTTTTTATCACGGATATCATTAAGTTTTTTTTCTAAATCAATAATTTCTGATGAAACTTTAAAATTTTTAATATGTACACGTGAACCAGCTTCATCCATTGCATCAATAGCTTTATCTGGTAAATAACGATCATTTATATATCGAGAACTAAGAGAGACACATGCTTTTATAGCTTCATCAGTATATATAACATTATGATGTTTTTGATATTTGTCTTTTATTTCATTAAGTATTTCAATAGTTTCTTCTTCAGTAGTAGGTTCTATTAATACTTTTTGAAATCTACGTGCTAATGCACCATCTTTTTCTATATATTGTTTATATTCATTTAAAGTAGTTGCACCAATACATTTAATTTCTCCTCTAGCTAAAGCTGGTTTGAATATATTTGAAGCGTCTAAAGACCCTGTAGTACCTCCTGCACCTACTAATGTATGAATTTCATCAATAAAAATAATAATATTGGTATTTTTTTGCAATTCATTTAATATAGCGAGAGCTCTTTCTTCAAATTGACCTCTATATTTAGTACCAGAAACTATATCAGATATATTTAGTGAAATAACCCTTTTATTATATAAAATTCTTGATACTTGACGTTTCACTATCCTAATAGCTAATCCTTCTGCTATAGCAGATTTTCCTACACCTGGTTCTCCTATAAGTAATGGATTATTTTTTTTTCTCATACTTAAAATTTGAGATACACGTTCTATTTCTTTGTGACGTCCTATCAACTCATCTAATTTACCTGCTAAAGCAAGACTAGTTAAATCTTGTGAAAAATTATCTAATATAGGTGTACCTTTTTTTTTAAAATCTTTAGTTTTATCTGATTCTCCTATATAATTAATATTTTCAAAATGTTCATCTAACATATTTTAAAAAAATAATTTTTAAGTAATTTGATAAATAATTAAATATAAATAATAATAATTAATAAATTAATAGAATTGTTTAGCAATATTTATTTTATTTAAAATAAAATAAATTTTTTTTCCCAAAGGAGTAAAATTATGTTGTTTACAAACAAATAAACTATAAAATAGGTATTCCATTTCAATACGACTCAATTTAATACCACGTTTTATAGCAGCTAATTTAGCAATATTATTAACGAATAATTCTTTATAATTAAAAGAAGAATTATTAATATAATTATCTATTACATTATGTATAAAATCTATAATACAATTTTGATTTATCATTACTGATGATGCTTTTATCAAAATAAAATTTTTAAAAAATTCAATAGCAAAACCTAATTTGATTAAATCAACTTCTAATTCTTTAATTATAATTATTTCATTAGGTAAAAGATTAATTTTAATAGGAAATAAAAAATTTTGACTATTTATATCTAAATTATTATTAATAGTTTTAAAAAAATGATCATATAAAATGCGTTGATGGGCTCTATATTGGTCTATTATTATTAATTCATTTTCTAAAATTGCAATAATATATTTATAATCAAATTGAAAAAAATAAATTTCTTTATCTAGAGATGAATTTTTTTCTTTTAAAGAAACTAATGATTTTTTATTATGATCATATAAATTTTTAAAAATTTGAATTTGATTGTCATATTCTTTAAAATCTTTTTGCAAAAAATTATCATATATAATATTATATTCTGTTATTTTATATTGTCCTAATGCTTTTTTTATATTTGATAAAAGCATATCACATATAATATTAGTATATTCGTAATAAAATTGAATTTCAGTTTTAGCTGGATGAATATTAATATCTAAATATTTAGAATCTACATTTAAAAAAATAAAATATGAAGGATAATATATTTTTTTTAAAAGTCCATAAAAAGCGTTTAGAATAGTTTTATGTAAAAAGTTATTTTTAATATAACGATTATTAACAAATATAAATTGTTCAACCTTATTTTTTTTATGTGTAGGTTTAACTATGAAACCTTCTACAGCTACAGAATTAATTTTTTCATTAAAAAAAACTAGATTATTATCGTTAATATATTTTCCATATATTTCTATAATTCGTTGTTTAATTGAAGATTTTTTTAAATCAAAAATAAGTTTATTATTATGATATAAACGAAAATTTATATCTGCATGTGCTAAAGCTAATTTATAAAATTCGTAAACTATATAATGAAATTCAATACTGTCTGATTTAAGAAATCTTCGTCTAACAGGCATATTATAAAATATATTTTTTACACTTACTATAGTTCCTTCAATAGTTGTACAATATGATTTATTTATTAATAATCCATTTTCTATAATAAGATATGCTCCATAATCGTCCATTTTATTTTTAGTACGAATTTCCATTTTTGAGATAGCAGCTATAGCCGATAGAGCTTCTCCACGAAATCCTTTTGTATAAATATTAAATAAATCATTAATATTATAAATTTTTGAAGTAGCATATCGTTTAATACTCATTACTGCATCATCCATACTCATCCCTATACCATTATCAATAGATTTTATTAATGTTTTACCAGAATTATTTATAACAAGATCAATTACTGTAGCTTTTGCATCTATTGCATTTTCCAAAAGTTCTTTAACTATAGATGAAGGACGATGAATGACCTCTCCAGCAGCTATCTGATTTATAATATTTTTAGGCAAAATTTTAATTATATTTTTCAATATTTTTACTTTTTTATAATTCTACAATCATTTTTTAATTTTTTTAATTTTAGTAAAAACTAAATGACCTTTATAATATAAATTATTATTTTGCCAAAAAGCTCTATGATATTGATGTATTTGATTAGTATTAGTATCAATAGATAATTGTACTAAATTTAGTTTATAATGTGTCCTTCTTTTATTAGTTCTAGATTTAGACTGTTTTTTTTTTGGATTAGCCATATAAAAAATATTTAAAAAATATTATTATAATATTTATAAATATTTATTAATATATAAAAATATTAATAAATATTGTTTAAAATAAATAATGTTTAATATGAAAGATTATATTTATTCTTTAATAGAAAAGGAAAAAGATCGTCAATTACGTGGTTTAGAACTTATTGCATCAGAAAATTTTGTTAGTGATGATATATTGAATGTTATAGGCTCAATATTAACAAATAAATATGCAGAAGGTTATCCTAATAAACGTTATTATGGAGGATGTGAAATAATTGATGAAATCGAAGAAATCGCTATTAATAGAGCAAAAAAATTATTTAATTGCAATTATGCAAATGTTCAATCACATTCTGGATCACAAGCCAATACAGCAGTTTATTTAGCTACTATTAAACCTGGAGATACTATAATGGGATTTGACCTAAGTCATGGAGGTCATTTAACACATGGTGCTAATGTTAATTTTTCTGGTAGTATATATCGTAGCATATTTTATGGATTAAATAAAGAAACAGGATTAATTGATTATGAACAAATGAGTAGGTTAGCTATAGAAAAAAAACCCAAATTAATAATTTGTGGAGCATCAGCATATTCTAGAGACATAGATTATAAAAAATTTCGTGAAGTAGCTGATTATATAGGATCTATTCTTGTTGCTGATATTGCTCATCCTGCAGGGTTAATAGTAAAAGGGCTTTTAAATCATCCTTTTCCACATTGTCATATAATAACTTCTACTACACATAAAACTTTACGTGGACCTCGTGGAGGATTAATTTTAATAGGAAATGATTTTGAAATTAAACGTGAAAAAAGTGTGTTAACACCTATAAAAATGTCTAAACTTATAGATAATGCAGTATTTCCTGGTTGCCAAGGTGGTCCTTTTGAAAATATAATAGCTGCAAAAGCTATTGCTTTTAAAGAAGCAATGACAAAAGAATTTTTATTTTATGCAAAACAAATTATACGTAATGCTAAAGCGTTATCTAAATCATTAATAGATAAAGGATATAATGTAATTTCAGGAGGTACTGATAATCATTGTATACTTTTGGATCTTAGAAATAAAAATATTACTGGAAAAGAAGCAGAAAATATTCTTGTGAATGCAGATATTACTTGTAATAAAAATATGGTTCCATTTGATAATAAATCACCATTAATTACTTCAGGAATTCGTCTAGGTACTGCGGCAATAACTACACGTGGATTAAAAGAAAATGATATGGAAAATATTGCTAACTGGATAAATGAAGTAATAATTAATAAATCAAATATTTCAAAAATTAAAAATATAAAAAATATAATAAATAATTTTATGAAAGATTATCCATTATTTAAATAATGGTTATATATTTGGCATAACTATTGTGTTCTTGTTATAACATTATATTTTAAATTATGGAAAATATCTTTATTGAAGAATCTGAATCAGATTTTATTCCTTTATTGAATCAAGATGAAGAGAGTAAAGATGAAGAAGACAATATTATTAATAATACTAATTCGAAAAATTTAAATATACTAAATGTACGTAATATTGTATTATTTCCATGTGTAGTAACTACTATTACAGTAATTAAAAATTTTTCAATTGAATTATTACAATTAATACAGAATATTTATTCTTCAGATAAAATTGTTGGTATACTTACACAAAAAAATAATATAGAAAATCCCACTGAAAAAGATCTATATTCTGTAGGTACAGTTTCTAAAATTTTAAAATTATTAAAATTCCCAGATGGGAATATTACAGTAATAATAAAAGGAATTTATCGTTTTAAAATTAAAAATATTATTCATAATAAACCTTACTTTAATGCAGAAATTTTACCTTTAAATGAAGACAAATCTTTAGAGGACAAAGAATCTATTGCTTTAATAGAATCTCTTAAAGAACTGACAATTAAAATAATACAAGAAAATCCTAATATACCTTCAGAAACTAATTTTGCTATACGTAATATTGAAAGCTATTATTTACTAGTTAATTTCATAGCTACTAATATGCATTTATCAATTAAAAATAAACAAAAATTACTTGAATATGATAAATTAAAAAAAAGAGCTATGGAAACTTTTCGTTTTTTAAATATTGAATATCAACATTTAAAATTAAAAAATGATATACAATCTCGTGTACGTAATGACCTTGATCAACAACAACGTGAATATTTTCTTCATCAACAAATAAAAGCTATACAAGAAGAATTAGGAGATATTTCTTACGAAAAGGAATTTGATGAAATACGTATTAAAGGTAAAAAAAAAAAATGGTCTAAAGAAGCTCAAAAACAATTTGAAAAAGAATTATTAAAACTACAACGTATAAATCCCAATATTACAGAATATACTGTAATACGTAATTATTTAGATCTAATGCTTGATTTACCATGGAATAAATATTCTAAAGATAATTTTGATTTAAAACGTGCTAAAAAAATTCTTGATGATAATCATTATGGTATCGAAAATGTAAAAAAACGTATAATAGAACATTTAGCAGTATTAAAACTTAGAAAAGATATGCGGGCACCTATACTTTGTTTATATGGTCCTCCAGGTGTAGGTAAAACTTCTTTAGGAAAATCTATAGCTTTAGCGCTTAATAGAAAATATTTACGTATTTCTCTAGGTGGTGTACATGATGAAGCTGAAATAAGAGGTCATCGTAAAACATATATTGGAGCTATGCCAGGAAGAATGTTACAATCAATACAAAAATCTGGTACTTCTAATCCAGTTATTATATTAGATGAAATTGATAAATTAGGAAGTTCTTCTGCTTCTTCTGCAATGTTAGAAGTATTAGATCCTGAGCAAAATATGAATTTTTATGATAATTATCTTGAATTAAGTTATGATCTTTCTAAAGTAATGTTTATTGCAACAGCAAATTCACTTTATACTATTCCGAATCCACTATTAGACAGAATGGAAATTATTGAAATGAATGATTATTCTGTTGAAGAAAAAATACAGATTTTTAAAAAACATATATTCCCTAAACAACTTAAAGAGCATTGTTTAAAACATAATGATTTATTAATTGGAATAAAACAAATTGAAAAAATTATTGAAAGTTATACACGTGAATCTGGTGTAAGAAATTTAGAAAAATGTATTACCAAATTAATACGTAACGCTGTTACAAATATTGCTATGGGAAAACAATATAAAAAACGTTTAACTATTGAATTAATAGAAGATATTTTAGGTACTCCCCAAGATATTACTCGTTATGAAGGTAACGATTATCCTGGTGTAGTAACAGGTTTAGCGTGGACCAATATAGGTGGAGATATTTTATTTATTGAATCTAGTTTATCTAAAGGTAAAGGTGAATTGAGTATAACAGGAAATTTAGGAGAAATAATGAAAGAATCTGCTACTATAGCTTTACAATATATAAAAGCACATTATGAAGAATTTGGAGTTGATCCTAAAATGTTTGAAGAATATAATGTGCATATTCATGTACCAGAAGGTTCTGTTCCAAAGGATGGTCCATCTGCAGGAGTAACTATGCTAACTTCATTAGTTTCAAGTTATACTAATAAAAAATTAAGACCGCATATTGCAATGACTGGAGAAATTACTTTAAGAGGTAAAGTATTACCTGTAGGTGGTATTAAAGAAAAAATATTAGCAGCAAAACGTGCTAATATAAAAGAGATAATTCTTTCTAAAGGAAATAAAAAAGATATTAAAGAAATAAATAAAGATTATTTAAAAGGTATTACATTTAAATACGTTAATAATATGAATGAAGTAATTAATATTGCATTATTATGAAAAATTCTCAATTAATAAAATTAGCAAAAAAATATGGTACTCCACTTTATATTTATAATGCAGATAAAATAGCGTTGCAATATAATACTATGCTAAAAGTATTTTCTAATATAGAAAAATTAAAAATTAATTATGCTTGCAAAGCAAATACTAATTTAAATATTTTAAAATTTTTGAAAAAAATGGGAAGTGGGTTAGATGCTGTTTCTATTCAAGAAGTAGAAATTGGATTAAAAGCTGGTTTTGATCCAAAGGATATTTTATATACTCCTAATGGAGTATCATTTTCAGAAATAAATAAATCAATAAATTTAGGAGTAAAAATAAATATAGATAACTGTTCTACTTTAGAACATATTGGATTTCATAATATAAATTATCCTATAGGAATTAGAATTAATCCGCATATTATGGCTGGAGGAAATGATAAAATATCAGTAGGACATATAGATTCAAAATTTGGTATATCATATTATCAAATTCCATATATTAAAAAAATTATTGATAATACAGGTATTAATGTTGAGGGTATTCATATGCATACAGGTTCTGATATTTTAGATATCAATTTATTTTTACGTGGAGTAGATATTTTATTTGAATTAGCCAACAAATTTATGAATATTGATTATATCGATTTGGGGAGTGGCTTTAAAGTTCCTTATAAAAAAGAAGATAAAAAAACCAATATAAAAATATTGGGTTCTACTATAACTAAAAAATTTAATAGTTTTTGTAAAAAATATGGAAAAACACCTACTTTGATATTTGAACCTGGAAAATTTATAGTAAGTGAGTCTGGATATTTTTTAGTAAGCGTAAATGTTATTAAACATACAATTTCTACAGTTTTTGCTGAAGTAGATTCAGGTTTTAATCATTTAATACGTCCAATGTATTACAATGCATATCATGATATTAAAAATATTTCTAATCCATTAGGTCGTTTTCGTTTATATACGGTAGTAGGTTATATATGTGAATCTGATACTTTTGGATTTAATCGTCAAATAAATGAAATACGTGAAGGAGATATATTATGTATTAATAATGCTGGAGCATATTGTTTTTCAATGGCTTCAAATTATAATTCACGTTATCGTCCAGCTGAAGTATTGATATTTAAAGGCAATGATTTTCTTATTAGAAAAAGAGAATCTTTACAAGATATTATTAAAAATATTGTTGAAATAGATTTAGATAGAATTTAGGAGAGATGGCAGAGTGGTCAATTGCGACGGTCTTGAAAACCGTAGAGGTCAAAACCTCCGGGGGTTCGAATCCCTCTCTCTCCGCATTAATTTTATTATAAAATAAATGAAAATTAATATATTAAATCATGTAGAAAATGATAATATTTTAAACAATTTTATTAAAAATAAATTATCAAAATTAGAAAATTATTATAATAGAATCATTTCAGCTAACGTATACTTACAATCTATTAAAGAACAAAAAATAATAGAGATCCGCTTATCTGTTCCAGGAGATGATATAATTGTAAAAAAATCAGGCCATACATTTGAAGAATCTGTAAATTTAGCTATTGATGCTTTAAAAAAAATGATAATTAAGAAAAAAGAAAAAAATAATTTTTAAGATTGAATTCAAAAATATAAATGGAATTCAAAAATATAATTGGACAAGAAAAAATAAAAAAATATCTATTAAATACTATTAAAACTAATATAATTCCCAATGCATTATTTTTTGTTGGTCCAGAGGGTTGTGGAACATTGTTAATGGCTTTAGTCTATATAAAACATCTATTTGAATATGAATATAAAATTAATAAATTTGATTTTATTAATCATCCTGATGTGTACTATCTTTTTCCAATTCCACTACTATATAATAAAAATTTTTTATCAGAATGGAAAACATTTATAAAAAAAAAACCTTATGGTAGTTTATATAATTGGATAAATTATATAAAGGTAAATAAGCATGTACAAATAAGAGTAGAAGAAACTAAAGAAATAATCAAAAATATTTATTTAAAAACTTATACTCGTAAATTTGTATTAATTTGGATGCCTGAACTTTTACACATAGCATCATCCAATAAATTGTTAAAAATTATAGAAGAACCTCCATCCAAAACTATATTTTTACTTGTTGGAGAAAATGAAGAAAATGTATTATCAACAATTCGTTCCAGAACACAAATTATTAGGTTTAACCCATTAACATTTGATCAAATAAAAAATGCTTTACAACAAGAAATTTTGCTTGATAAAAAAAAAGCAGAATATATAAGTAGTAAAGTTTACGGTAATTGGAATATGGCTTTAGAACTAGCTAAAGGAATTGAAAATAATAAGATTTTTGAAAATTATTTTAATTTTTTTATTAAAAATGTTTTTATAGCTAAATCAACACCTAAAGTTTTAAAAAACTTTCTAAAAATTAGTGAATTTATTTATAAATGGGAAAAAGAAAAACAAAAAAAATTTCTAATTTATTGTTTAGAAATATTCAGAAAAGCTTTATTAAGTTCTTATATAAAGATATCTAATATAGATAATAAAGATTTGATTAATATGATTAATATCAAAAATATACAAAATATAATTTCATTAATTAATGAAGCAATTTATCATATAGATAAAAATGCTAATAGCAAAATAGTTATATTTGATTTATCAATAAAAATTACTAAATCTATTTATAGTAAATAAATATTATGGAATATAATTTTAGGTATATAGAAAAATATTGGCAACAATATTGGAAAAAAAATAAAATTTTTCAAACAAAGAATATTTCTAAAAAACCTAAATTTTATATATTAGATATGTTCCCTTATCCTTCAGGATCGGGACTTCATGTTGGTCATTTATTAGGATATATAGCTTCTGATATATTGGCTAGATACAAACGTTTACAAGGTTATAATGTTCTTCATCCAATGGGATTTGATTCTTTTGGTCTTCCCACAGAACAATATTCTATTAAAACTGGAAATCATCCTAAGAAAACTACAAAAATTAATATAAAACGATATAAAAAACAATTAAATAATATTGGTTTTTCTTTTGATTGGGATAGAGAAATACGGACTAGTGATCCAAAATATTATCGTTGGACACAATATATTTTTGTACAACTTTTCAACCATTGGTATGATCAAAATACTGATAGTGCTAAACCTATAAAAAAATTAATTAAAATTTTTGAAAAAAATGGTAATTTATCTATTAAAACGAATCATAAAAAATTTTCTTCTAAAGAATGGAAAGATTTTTCTTTAACTACTAAAGAAAATATATTACAAATGTATAGGTTAGCATTTTATTCAGAATCTATAGTAAACTGGTGCCCAGAACTTGGAACTGTGCTTGCAAATGATGAAATAAGTAATGGAAAAAGTAAACGTTGTGGTAATACTGTTTATAAAAAAAAAATGATACAATGGAATCTTAGAATAACTGCTTATGCTGAACGTCTTTTAAAAGGATTAGAATATTTAGATTGGCCTACTTCTATAAAAGAAGCACAAATTAATTGGATAGGAAAATCTTATGGAGTAAATATTATATTCAAAATAATAAATCATAATTATACTATACAAATATTTACTACACGTCCAGATACAATATTTGGAGTTTCATTTATTGTATTATCTATTAATCATACTATAGTAAATAATATAACTACTATTGAACAATATGAAAAAATACAAGAATATATAAATGAATCAACAAATATAGCAAATATAGATAATATTTCTGGAGAGTTTACTGGAGCTTATGCTTTGCATCCATTTACCGAAACTAAAATTCCAATATATATTAGTAATTATATTTTGGATGTTTATGGAACTGGAGCTGTTATGGCTGTTCCTGCACATGATAAACGAGATCATAAATTGGCTAAAAAATTTGGATTAAATATATTAGAAGTAATTAAAAGCAAAAACAATATTAATGTACAAAATCAAGCTTATGAAGCTAAAGAAGGAGTTTGCATAAATTCTTATTTTCTTAATGGGTTAAATGTAAAGGCTGCTATTGAAATCATTACAAAAAAGATAGAAGAAAAAGGTATAGGTTTTTCTATGATAAATTATCATTTACGTGATGCTGTATTTTCTAGACAACGTTATTGGGGGGAACCAATTCCTATATATTTTCAAGAAGGAATACCTAAAACAATAGATAAATTACCTTTAGTACTTCCAAATATTGATTATTATTTGCCGTTAAAAAATGGAAAATCTCCACTTAATAGAGCTAAAATATGGGCTTGGGATGAAATAAAACAAAAAGTTGTTTCTAATGATCTTATAGATCAAAAACATGTATTTCCTATAGAAACTGATACTATGCCCAGTTGGGCAGGATCAAGTTGGTATTTTATACGTTATATGGATCCTTTAAATATAAAAAATATTGTAAACCCAGAAAATGAATCTTATTGGAAAAATGTAGATTTATATATAGGTGGATCTGAACATACTACTGGACATTTAATATACGCTAGATTTTTTCATAAATTTTTAAAAGACATTGGTATTGTAAAAACAGAAGAACCTTTTAAAAAACTTATAAATCAAGGACTTATATTAGGATATTCTGCTTATATATTACGTGATATTAAGAATAATATATTAATATCTTATGATTTAGTTAAAAAAAAACATTTACCATATATACAATATATACCAATTGATATAAATTTGTTAAAAACAAATAATGAATTAGATGTAAAAAAATTGAGAGAATGGCACCCTGAATTTTTTAAAGCCAATTTATATATGAAAAACAGATTGTTTTTATGTAAACGTAAAATGGAAAAAATGTCAAAATCTAAATTTAATATTATTAATCCAGATATTATTTGTAATAAATATGGTGCTGATACGTTAAGATTATATGAGATGTTTTTAGGTCCTTTAAGATATTCTAAACCATGGGATATACAAGGAATTACTGGTGTCCATAATTTTTTAAAAAAATTTTGGATGTTATTTTATAATAAAGGGACATTTTATGTGGATGATAAAAAATCGCCTTCTACTGAAGAATTAAAAATATTACATAAGACAATTAAAAAAATTATAGAAAATATGCAATATTTATCTTTTAATACTTCAGTTAGTACTTTTATGATTTCCGTAAATAATTTGATAAAATTAAAGTGTAATAAACGTGTTATATTAGAACCATTAGTAATTTTGCTTTCTCCTTTTGCACCCCATATTACTGAAGAATTATGGTGTCAATTAGGTTATAAATATTCAGTTAGCTTTGCTAAACTTCCAAAGTTTTGTTCAGAATATTTATCAGAAAAAAATATTACATATCCTATAATGTTTAATGGAAAATTAAAATTCAAAATGGATTTTGAAATAAATGTTACAACTGATAATATTAAAAATATTATTTTAAATGATAAAAAAATAATAAATTTTTTAAATGGTAAAAAAATTAAAAATTTTATTATTATTCCAAATAAAATAATAAATATAGTTATATAAAAATTTTGGTTAACTAAAAAAAAATTTAAATTACAAAACAAATAATAAAATAAATAATAAAATTATGTCTAATAGTTTTTTTAAATCTGTAGAAAAAAATTTTGAAAAAGCTTCTCTATTTTATAAAGAATATGATAAAGGTTTATTAGAACAGATTAAAGTTTGTAATGCAGTATACCGAATATTTTTTCCTATAAAATTAGGTGATGAAATAAAAGTTATAGAGGCTTATAGAGTTCAACATTCTCAACATAAATTACCCTGTAAAGGGGGAATACGTTTTAGTACAGATGTTAACCAAGATGAAGTTATAGCTTTAGCCGCACTTATGACTTATAAATGTGCAATAGTAAATGTACCATTTGGAGGAGCTAAAGGTGGTATAAAAATAGATCCTAAAATACAATCTGAATTTAAAGAAAAATTAATTAGAAGATATACATATGAATTAATAAAAAAAAATTTTATAGGTTCCGGTATTGATGTTCCTGCCCCAGATTATGGTACTGGAGAACAAGAAATGAGTTGGATATTAGATACTTATATTTCATTAAATCCAGGTGATGTTAATGCTTTAGCTTGTGTAACTGGAAAACCAATTTCACAAGGAGGTGTGCGTGGACGTAAAGAAGCTACTGGTTTAGGTGTTTTTTATGGTATAAAAGAACTTTGTAATCTTAAAGAAGAAATGAATAATCTAGGTTTAGATGTTGGATTAGAAGGAAAACGTGTAATAATACAAGGATTAGGTAATGTAGGTTATCATTCTGCTAAATTTTTATATGAATCTGGTGCTATCATAATAGCATTGGCAGAACGTGAAGGTGCAATATATAATCCTAAAGGATTTAACATAGAAGAAGTAATGATTTATTTAAAAGAAAATAAATCTATTTTAAATTTTCCTGGAGCTAAAAATATTAAAAATACTTTAGAAGCATTAGAAATTGAATGCGATATTTTAATTCCCGCTGCATTAGAAAATGTTATTAATAGTGAAAATGCACACCGTATAAAAGCCAAAATTATAGGAGAAGCTGCTAATGGACCAGTAACTACAGAAGCAGATGAAATTCTTAATAAAAAAGGTATACTTATTATACCAGATATATATCTTAATGCAGGAGGAGTTACAGTTTCTTATTTTGAATGGTTAAAAAACATTAGTCATGTACGACATGGTCGTATTGAAAGACGTTTTAATGAAAATAAAAATTTAAAGATTTTACAATCAATAGAAAAAATTAGTGGAAAAAAAATATCTGAATATGAAAGAAATATTATTTTACATAGTCCATATGAAATTGATTTAGTATATAGTGGATTAGAAGATACAATGATAAATTCTTTTCATGAATTGCTAAACATAAAAAAACAGAAAAATATAGAAAATTTGCGTATAGCTGCTTTTACATTAGCTATTCAAAAAATATATAATTCATATCAAATATTAGGAATATTTCCATAAAACTCATTTTTATAAAAAAACTTATGAAATCTAAATATATACGGAAAGCATTTATAGATTTTTTTAAAAAAAAAATCATAAAATAGTTGAGTCATCATCTATTATAATTAAAGATGACCCTACATTGTTATTTACTAATGCAGGAATGAATCAATTCAAAGATTATTTTTTAGATAATAAAAAAATAGAATATCCACGTATTGCAAATACTCAAAAATGTTTACGTATTACTGGAAAACACAATGACTTAAATAATGTTGGATATGATAATTATCACCATACTATGTTTGAAATGCTTGGTAATTGGTCTTTTGGTGATTATTTTAAAGAAGAAGCTATTTATTGGGCTTTTGAGCTATTGACAGAGATTTATAACATTTCAAAAGAAGATATTTATGTAACAATTTTTAGTGGTGATGTGCAAGATAAATTACCTTTTGATAAAGATACATATAAATTTTGGAAAAACATTATTAATGATAATCGCATACTTTTATTTGATAAAAAATATAATTTTTGGGAAATGGGTTTAACTGGACCATGTGGTCCTTGTTCAGAAATTCATATTGATTTGCGAAGTAATAAAGAAAAAGTTAAAGTTCCTGGTTATAAATTAATAAATCAAGGAAATCCTGAAGTTATTGAAATATGGAATATTGTTTTTATAGAATTTTGTCGTAAAAAAGATGGTAATTTAGAAAAATTACCAAAAAAGCATGTTGATACTGGTCTAGGATTTGAAAGATTATGTAGAATTATTCAAAGAAAATCATCTAATTATGATACTGATATATTTATGCCTTTAATTAAAGATATTGAAAGATATACTGGCCAAATATATGGACTAGAAACAAATGAAGATATTGCAATACGTATTATTGCTGATCATATTCGTGCAATTGCTTTTGCTATATCAGATGGTAAACGTCCTTCTAATACTGGTGCAGGATATGTAATACGTCGTATTTTACGACGTGCTATGAGTTATGCTTATAATTTTCTTGAACAAAAAAATCCTTTCCTTTATAAATTAGTTGATACATTAGCTATTAATACAAATGAAGTATTCCCTGAAATTAACAATAATAAATTATTGATTAAACAAGTAATTAAAGAAGAAGAAAATTCTTTTATTAAAATTATAGATAATGGTTTAATACGTATTAAACAAATTATAAAGGAATTTAAAAATAAAAATACTATTGATGGAGCTAAAATATTTGAGCTTTACGATACTTATGGATTCCCATATGATTTTTCTTATACTATAGCAAAAAAAAATAATTTAACTATTGATAAAAGTGGTTTTGAAAAAAAAATGTTTGAACAAAAACAACGTTCAAGAAAAAATAGGATAATACAATATCATGATTGGATCATTAATAAAAATGATTATTCTTATTTTGTAGGTTACGATAAATTAGAAACATACGCTAATATTATTAAATATAGATTAGTAGAAACATATAAAGATAAATATTATCAAATTGTTTTAGATAATACTCCTTTTTATCCTGAAAGTGGTGGTCAAGTTGGAGACATTGGTTTTATTATAAATGATGATGAAAAAATTTCTATTTTAAATACAAAAAAAGAAAATGATCTTATATTACATATAGTATCAAAAATTCCTAATAATCCTAATAAGAATTTTAAAGCAATAGTAGACATTGATAGAAGAAAAAAAATTGAAAAAAATCATACTGCAACACATTTATTACATTATGTATTAAGAAAAATTTTAGGAAATCATGTTGAACAAAGAGGATCTTACGTAGGACCAGATAAGATAAGATTTGATTTTTCTAATTCATATAAATTAAATGATAATATAATAGAGATTATTGAATCTAATGTAGATGAAATAATTAATAAAGGATTTTCTTTAGAAGAAAAGAGAAATATATCATTAAAACAAGCTTTAAAAGATGGAGCTATAGCACTTTTTGGAAATAAATATGGTAATATTGTACGTACAATTAGATTTGGTAATTCAATAGAATTATGTATTGGCACCCACGTACATAATACAAAAGATATTCAAATATTTAAAATAATTTCCGAATCATCTGTAGCTTTAGGTATACGGCGTATTGAAGCCATTACATCAATAAATGCTATAAAATATCTAAAAGACATTTATAAAAAATATAATATTATTATCAATAATTTAAAAAATCCAATTGATCCAATAAAAGCTATTAATAATATTAAAAATAATAATAAAATACTAAAATTTAAGCTTAAAAATATTGAAAAAAAACAACTTAATATTTTAAAAAACGAATGGATATCTAGAGCAGAAAAAACTACATCACATACTATTATTTTGGAAAAAACTGATTTAGATTTTAATTTAATTAAAACTATTACATTAGAATTACGTAAAGATATATTTAATTTATGCATTATTATTTTTAATATTTTTAAAAATGAAATAATACTTTGTACAGCACTTTCAGACAATATTATTAAAAATGGAATTGATGCTAGATTGATTATTAATTTATTTGATAATTATATTTTGGGAAAATGTGTAGGACATAACTTTTTTGCTATGATTAAAGGTCAACTTTTAAAATCAATAAATATTGATTTAATTCGTAATAAAATTCAGAAATATTTTAATCAGGCATAGGAAGTTGAAAATTATCGTTTTTCATAATTTTATTAGTTTTTTTATAATTATTTATAATAGTTTCAATATCATGTGTATCTATAAAAGGACATTGTAAACGTATTATTTCACTTCCATTATAAAATAACATATCACCTTTACCCATTAGTTTATCAGCACCTATAGTATCTAATATAGTTATTGAATCAACTTTAGATGCTACTTTAAAAGCAATACGTGCTGGAAAATTAGCTTTTATAATACCTGTTATTATATTAACTGATGGACGTTGCGTGGCTATTATTAGATGAATTCCTACAGCACGAGATAATCTAGATAAACGTAGAATATAAATTTCTATTTCTTTAATTATTAAATCTGCAAATTCATCAATAATCAATACAATATAAGGCAAAATTTTATATTTTTTATTATATTCTTGAATATTTCTAACCATCTTTTTTTTAAGAATATTATATCTTCTATCCATTTCTTTACACAAAGCATTTAACACATCTTTTGCTCGATTTGCATCAGTTATTATATATTCATCATCGTTAGGTATTTTAGCTAAAAAAAAATCAATTTTTTTATATTGATATAATTCTACTTTTTTAGGGTCTATCATAACAAATTTTAATTCATAATGTTTCTTTTTACATAATAATGATATTATTATAGCATTTAATCCTACAGATTTTCCTTGTCCAGTAGCCCCTGCTATAAGTAAATGAGGCATCTTAGTAAGATCTACTATAAATGGTTTATTATATATATTTATACCTATAATTATAGGTAATTCCATTATTGCTTTTTTAAAAATTTGTGACAAAATAACATGTTTAATATAAACTGGAATAGGATTTTTATTAGGAATTTCTATCCCAATTGTTCCTTTTCCAGGGAGAGGAGCTATAATACGGACGTGTATTGCAGACAAATTAAGAGCAATTTCATTTTCAAGATTTTTTATTTTTGCAATACGTACTCCTACTTCTGGAACTATTTCATATAATGTTATTTGATGTCCTATTGTAGCTTTTATATTTTTAATTTCTATTTTATAATTTTTAAAAATTTCAACAATTTTGTACTTATTATATTCTACTTTTTTATTAAATTCTTTTTTGTTAAATTCTTCTCTACAAGTTTTGTTTTTTAAATCATAAAGTTTTTTTAGAGTTCTTAACTTAAAAGGAGTAATTTTAAATAAAAAAATTATATATAAAAAAAATAATATACTTATAGTACCACTATATAAAATAACAATAGGAATCAAAAGTATTAAAATATATTTAATATAATTAATACAAAATAAAATTATTAATCCAATTAATAATAATGGCAATAAAAAAGAACCATTATAAATAAATTTATCTACAATTAGAGCACCAATTTTTACTAAAAAATTTTTAGTTTTTTCTAATTCATAAAATGAATTATAATTTTGATATTTATTAAAATGAATCAAAAAAGAAAATAAACTTATGTATAATGCTATACATAAAGTTATTAAAACTAATCCTAATCCTATTACAGTATATAATATTTTTTTTAAAAAATTCATATTTTTTTATCTTTATCAAAGATAAAAAACTTATTTTGTTATATTATTTAAATGTATAAAAAACACTATTGCGGTACGTTACGCATAACAGATATTGGAAAATATGTTTTATTAGTAGGATGGATTCATAAAAATAGAAATTTAGGCTCTATTAGTTTTATTGATTTAAGAGATTATTCAGGTATAATTCAATTAACCTTTTATAAAGATAATCCATTAAAAAAAAGGATAATTAAATTAGGTAGAGAATTTATTATTCAAATAAAAGGAAAAGTTGTAGAAAGAAAATTCAAAAATTTAGATAATCCTACTGGTGAAATAGAAGTATTAGTATCAGAAGTAAAAATACTTAATAAATCACGTGTACCTCCATTTCTTATAGAAGATAAAACTGATGGTAATGATGAGTTACGTATGAGGTATCGTTATCTTGATATACGTAGAAATATAATAAAAAATAAACTTATTTTGCGTCATGAAATTACATTAATAATACGAAAATTTTTTTCTAATAAAGGATTTATAGAAATTGAAACTCCAATGTTGATTAAATCAACTTCAGAAGGAGCACGTGATTTTGTTGTGCCATCACGTATAAATATAGGAAAATTTTATTCTTTACCTCAATCACCTCAAATTTTTAAGCAATTATTAATGATAGGTGGCATAGATAAATATTTTCAAATTGTTAAATGTTTTCGTGATGAAGATTTACGTTCCTACAGACAACCTGAATTTACACAAATAGATTGTGAAATGTCTTTTATTGAAGAAAATAATATTCAAAATATAATTGAAGAACTTATTTGTTATATAATAAATAATAAATGTGGATTAAATATATCACAACCATTTTTAAAACTTTCTTATGTTAACGCAATTAAAATGTATGGTTCTGATAAACCTGATCTACGTTTTGATATTAGATATTGTGAATTAAATGATTTAAAAAAATCAGTAATTTCAAATTTTCTAAAACCAGGATATGAAATTGTTAGTATTATAATTCCTAAATATGCTATATACCAAGAAATTGATAAACTGATTAAATATCTTGAAAAAGAAGATATTAATTTTGTTATATGGATAAAATATTTATATGATGGTACATTTCAATATCCATTAGACATATTTGATAATATCAATTTAAAAAATTGGGCTAAGCGTATTGATGCTAATCCAGGAGATTTGTTAATTATAATAGCAGTAAAATATAAAAAAATTATAATGGAAAAATTACGACTAAAAATAGCAAATTTTTTAAAATTGAAATTTAAAAAATTTGCTCCATTATGGATAGTAGATTTTCCATTATTTGAATGGGATGAAAAAAGAAAAAGATTTTATTTTTTACATCATCCTTTTACTAGTCCTAAAGATAAAGATATAAAATTTTTAAAAAATGCCCCTCAAAAAGTTTTTGCTAAATCATATGATTTAGTAATAAATGGAGTAGAAATAGGTGGAGGTTCTATACGCATTCATAAAAGAAAATTACAAGAAACTGTTTTAAAATGTATAGGACTTTCAAAAGATGAAATATATACACAATTTGGATTTTTATTAGAAGCTCTTGAATATGGAGCTCCACCACACGGTGGAATTGCTATAGGACTAGAGAGACTTATGTCTACTATTACTGGTAATGACAATATTAAAGATTTTATTGCTTTTCCTAAAAATAATGCAGGACGTGATACTATGATAAATGCACCATCAGTATTAAGTTTAGAAAAATTAAAAGAACTTAATTTAAAAATTAACAAACAAATTGGAAAAATTTAAAATAATAGGAGGTAGATCTTTAAAGGGAGAAGTTATTCCTCAAGGTTCTAAAAATGAAGCTTTACAAGTGCTATGTGCTGTACTTTTAACTTCAGATAAAATAAGTATTAAAAATATACCTAATATAAGAGATATTAAATGTTTAATTTCAATTTTAAAATATTTAGGAGTAGAGATTATATCTAATAATAAAAATCATTATACTTTTCAAGCAAAAAATATAAATTTTGATTTTTTTAATACAAAAATTTTTTTAAAAAAAAGTTCTAAGATACGCGGATCTATTATGATTGCAGGACCTATATTGGGTAGATTTGGCAAAGCTATTATGCCTATTCCTGGAGGAGATAAAATTGGTATCAGACATATAGATACTCACATAAAGGGATTTATTGATTTAGGAGTTAATATAACTTATAAGAATAAAGTTTATGTTCTTAATACTAATAATTTAGTAGGTAAATATTTAATTTTGGAGGAACAATCT
This sequence comes from Candidatus Bostrichicola ureolyticus, assembly GCA_029851125.1. NCBI lineage: Bacteria > Pseudomonadati > Bacteroidota > Flavobacteriia > Candidatus Bostrichicola > Candidatus Bostrichicola ureolyticus. The sequence continues at coordinate 232,428 of CP100319.1, forward strand.
ATTACTGCCACAGCTAATATACTTATGGCCTCTGTTTTAGCTAAGGGAAAAACCACTATTTTTAATGCTGCTTGTGAACCATATATTCAACAATTATGTAAAATGTTAATAAATATGGGAGCTATAATAAAAGGTGTTGGGTCAAATTTATTAAATATTATAGGTGTTAATCGTTTAAATGGATGTGAACATTCAATAATGCCAGATATAATTGAAATTGGTAGTTGGATAGGTTTAGCAGCTATAACTAATTCAGAAATTATAATTAAAAATATTTGTTATAAAAATTTAGGGATTATTACAAATACTTTTAAAAAATTAGGTATTAAATTAGAAGAACATAACAATTATATTTATATCCCTTCACAAGGTAATTATTCTATTAAAAAATTTATGGATGGTTCCATTTTGACGATTTATGATGCTCCATGGCCTGGACTAACACCAGATTTATTAAGCATAATATTAGTTGTCGCCACTCAAGCTAATGGCAGTATTTTAATTCATCAAAAAATGTTTGAAAGTAGATTATTTTTTGTAGATAAACTAATCGATATGGGGGCAAAAATAATTTTGTGTGATCCACATAGAGCAATAGTAATGGGTTTAGATAAAAAATATCCTTTACGTGGATCATCTCTATTAAGTGCTACCGATATAAGATCAGGTCTATCATTGTTAATAGCTGCGTTATCTGCTAAAGGGTGTAGTATAATTTCTAATATAGAACAAATTGAAAGAGGTTATGAAAATATTGATCAACGTTTACGTATATTAGGGGCGTATATTTCACGGATAAAATAATTATGAATTATATACAAATTGTTAAATGGATTTTTGATAAATTGTATAAAAATAAAAAATATAACACTGGATTACATCGTATATATAGTTTATGCCAATATTTAAAACATCCTCAACAACAATTTAAAAGCATTCATATAGGAGGAACAAATGGTAAAGGTTCAACATCTCATATGTTATCATCTATTTTACAAGAATCAGGATATAAAGTAGGTTTATTGACTTCTCCACATTTAAAAGATTTACGTGAACGTATTCGTTATAACGGCAATATGATTGAAAAAGAATTTATAATATCATTTATTAATAAATATAAAAATATTCTAGAATATTTTTCATTTTTTGAAATAATGACTGTATTAGGATTTTACTATTTCAAAGAAAAAAAAGTTGATATAGCTATTATTGAAGTAGGAATGGGAGGAAGATTAGATTCTACTAATATTATTTCACCAATTATTTCTATTGTTACTAATATTAGTTTTGATCATATAAAATCTTTAGGTTCTAATTTAGATAAAATAGCTTATGAAAAAGCTGGTATTATAAAACCATATACACCCATTATAATTGGTGAATATTCAAAGAAAACTAAATTTATATTTCAAGAAATAGCAAAAAATAAAAATGCTCCTATTTCATTTGTAAATAGTAATAATTATGAAATTTATAATACTGATTTGAAAGGTAATTATCAAATTTTGAATCAAAAAACAGTTTTAAAAACAATAGAAATTTTATCTACTTTAGGTATAAAAGTATCAAAAAATGATTTAAAAAATGGATTGAAAAACGTAATTAATAACACCCATATACAAGGTAGATGGCAAATATTAGGAAATAGTCCTAAAATAATTTGTGATGTAGGACATAATGAAAGTGGAATAAAAATATTAGTTAGGCAGTTAAAACAAGAAAAATATAAAAATTTACATTTAGTTTTAGGATTTGTTAAAGAAAAAGATATACAAAAGATTTTATCATGTTTTCCTAAAAAAGCTTTATATTATTTTTGTCAACCTAATATATATAGGAAGTTTCCTATCCAAGAAATAAAAGAATTAACAAAATCTTATAAAGATACACAATATTTTGATACTGTAATAGAAGCATTTGATATGGCCAAGATAAGATCTAAAAATGAAGATTTAATTTTTATAGGAGGAAGTACCTTTGTTGTATCAGAAATTTTCTGATAAATATCAAATATTTACATATATTTATTTATTTAGGCGATTAGCTCAGTTGGTTTAGAGCATCTGTTTTACAAGCAGAATGTCACTGGTTCGAATCCAGTATCGCCTACTAACAACACATTCAACATTGTATATTGTATTATAAAAAAGAAATTCGTAAAATTTATTTACAACGTAGAAAAGAAATATCTAAAAAAGAGTTATTACTACTTAGTAGTAAAATATATAATAATATACAAAATATTAATATTTGGAATAAAAAATATTATCATATTTATTTACCCATAAAATATGAAATAAATACATATCCCATTATTTATAAATTATTATCAATGGATAAACAAGTAGTAATTCCTAAAATTAATTTTTCAAACATGTTTATAGAAAATTATTTATTTAAAAAAAATACTTTTTTAAAAAAAAATAAATATGGTATATTAGAACCTTTAAAATCAGAACAAATAAGTTATCTATTGATAGATATAGTCTTTATTCCTTTATTAATTTTTGATAAAGAATATAATCGTGTAGGATATGGTTATGGATTTTATGATAAGTTTTTAATTAATTGTAGAGTAGACGTAATAAAAATTGGATTAAGTTTATTAGAACCTATATCTAGAATAATAGATATAAATATGGATGATATACCATTAGATATAGTAGTTACTCCTAATAAAATTTATAATAAAATTATTTAATAAAATTTTTAAAAAAATCCCATATTAAAATAATAAACATTAAAAATGTTAGAAACATAAATCCAATAGTGATAGTATTTTCTATGAACTTATCGTTAAGTTTTTTTCCAATTATCATTTCTAATAAAATAAAAAATACGTATCCACCATCAAGTGATGGAATAGGAAGTATATTTAAGAAAGCGAGCCATATTGATAATGTAGCTGTTAATAACCAAAATATTTCACCATTCCATTTTGGAGAAAAAACATTAGCAATAGAAAAAAAACTACCAACTTGTTTATAAGCTTGAGTTTTTAACTTAAACACTTGTTTGAAAAAGTTTATTTGAGTTTTTAATGAGTCCCAAGTCTTTATTATTCCAGCCGGAATACTTTCAATTAAATTATAATTGATTTTTTCCATTTGAAAATTTCCTGTAAATATAACATTTAGACTGTTTTGTGTAGTTATTAATTTTAATAAATTACCATTTCTATTAATAGATAATATTATATATTTTTTTTTAGGTAATTTAGATAATATTTCTTTTAATTGATCTAAAAAATTAACAGGTTTAGAATTAATAGCTATAATTTTATCACCTATTTTTAATCTTTTATCTGCATTAGATAAAATTTGTCCAATTATAGTAGGTATACGGGGTTTTATAAACAAATCTATTTTTTTTAAGTTTGAAAAAAAAATTCTTTTTTGATTATCTGTTATAGGTAAAGTAATAATATTACCCATTCTATTTATAATAATTGAATTACCTAAAATAATAGATTTAGGTAAATCGGTAAATTTTTTAATTTTTTTTCCATCTACATATAATATATAATCTCCATTTTTTAAACCTAAATTTCGTCCTATACTATTTACAACAATACCATATTTCATATTTTTAACAGGTAGATATATTTCTTTATAATTGAATATCATTAATGAAAAAATTATTATAGATAATAATATATTGGCTATTACTCCTCCTAACATAATTAATAATTTTTTCCAAGATGATTTGGAATAAAAATCATTTTTTGTATTATTTGATTGAGTAATTAGTCCAGAAATCTTAATATATCCTCCTAAAGGTAACCAACCTATACCATATACTGTATCTTTAATTTTTTTTTTAAATAATGCAAAACCAGGATCAAAAAATAAAAAAAATTTTTCTACGCGTGTTCCTAATAATTTAGCAGGAATAAAATGACCTAGTTCATGTATTATTATTATAATCGAAATACTTAATATTAATTGTATTAATTTATAAATCATGTTTATTAAAATTTTATAAATATATTCATTTTTTTTACCTATGTAAAGATATATATATAGTATTACTAATAATTTCTGAAATAGATAGACCTGCTATCTTAATTTGTTTAGGAACAATGCTATCTTTAGCCATACCAGGTATAGTATTTATTTCTATGAAATAAGGTTCTCCATTAACTATTATATAATCTGATCTAGATAATCCAGACATTCTTAATAAAGAATATACTTTTTTTGCAATTTTTTTTACTTTTTGTTCAGTAGAATATGATATTCTGGAAGGAGTAATTTCTTTTGCTTTTCCTAAATATTTGGCTTCATAATCAAAAAACACATTTTCGCTTATAATTTCTGTTATAGGAAGTATTATAACTTCATTTTTGAATGTTAAAACTCCTACAGAAATTTCGATTCCATCTAAAAATGATTCTATAATAATTTCATTATCTTCATTAAATGCTTTATTTATTGCAAATAATAATTCATCTTTTTTATTTACTTTAGATATTCCTAAACTAGAACCAGATTTATTAGGTTTAATTATACATGGTAATCCAACTTTTTGTATTATTTTTTCATTTGAAAATTTTATATTGTTATATAACAAAAATGATTTTGCTGTTTTAATTCCAAATGAATTCAAGAATTTTTTACATAAATTTTTATTTATTGTTAATGCTGATTGATGAAAATTTTCACCAGTACATGGTATATTGACAATATTAAAATATGCTTGCAATTTACCATCTTCACCAGGTGTACCGTGTATAGCATTATAGACAACATCAAATCGTAAAATTTTACCATTTATGTTAGTTGTAAAATTATGTTTATTTATTTTATATTCTTTATTATTATCTATCAATACCCATTTATTTTTAAATAAATAAATTTTAAAAGGATTAAATTCTTTACGATCAATATTATCAAAAACTGTTTGTCCACTTTGCAAAGAAATACTAAATTCATTTGAATACCCTCCCATAATAATAGCAACGTTTTTTTTCAAAACTTTTAATAATTTATTTAATTAAATAAATTTAATTAATAATGATAAAAAAAATCATAAAAAATATAAAAAATATAATTTTATTATTAGGTATTAATATTTTAATATTAGTATTTATCATTTATGTATTATCAATACTATTTTTTAAATCATTAGATAATTATACTAATCATAATGTTTATATTAAGATTCCTAATTTATTAGAACTTACATTTGATGATGCTATAAAAAAATTAAAAAATATGGGCTTACGATATCATATATATGAAAATGATATATATAAGACTAATATTACTAATACTAATGATTATATAATTGTGGATTTTTTTCCTAAAAATGTAGAATATATAAAACCTGATAGAATTATCTATATTTACATTAAAAAAATTAAGAAGTAATAAGTAATAATGTATTTTGTTATTAAAGTTGATCAACAACAAGAATCTATACGAATTGATAAATTTTTATTAAAAAAATTATATAATATTACACGAAATAAGATTCAAAATTCAGCTAATAATGGAAATATTAAGGTTAATGGAATTACAGTAAAATCCAATTATCGTATAAAACCTTTTGATATTATTCATATTTTAATTGATTATGAAAAAGATAATTACCATATAATTCCTAAAAATATTCCTATAAATATTATATATGAAGATGAATATTTAATATTAGTAAATAAACCATCAGGAATGGTAGTTCATCCTAGTTATGGTCATTATAACAATACTTTAATAAATGCTTTGAAATATTATTTTCATAAAAAAAATTTCAACAAAATGATAGTAAGTAGAGATGGTTTAGTTCACCGTATAGATAAAGATACTTCAGGTTTAATAATAGTCTCTAAAAATGAATATTGTTTACAACATTTATTACAACAATTTTTTTATCATACAATTATAAGACAATATATTGCTTTAGTATGGGGAAATATATCAAACAATACAGGTACAATAACAGGACATATTGGAAGAAATTTATATAATAGGAAAAAAATGAATGTATTCCCTGATGGTAATTATGGAAAATATGCAGTTACGCATTATAAAGTTTTAAAAAGATTTAAATATGTTAATTTGGTATCTTGTTATTTAGAAACAGGAAGAACACATCAAATAAGAGTACATTTTAAATATATTGGACATCCTGTATTTAATGACCATATTTATGGTGGAAATAAAATATTAAAAAATAAAAAAGATAAAGAATTTTTAAATTTTTGTTTTAAAATACTCCCTAGACAAGCTTTACACGCTTTTTCACTAGGTTTTATACATCCATTTAATAAAAAAAAATATTATTTTAAATGTCCATTACCAAATGATATTAAGAATATAATAAAAATATTATCATATGAATAAAAAACAAATATATATATTTTGGATAGTTATAATATCATTCTTTATATATATATCAATAATAATACATCAAACGATTAAAACTATACCAAAAAATTATCTTTCTTTAGTAGAAAATTTAGTAATTGAAAAAAGTTCATCAGTTTATGATATAAATAACAAACTTTTAGGAAAGTTTACTACTAATAGTAAGAATATTAATTATAATAAATTACCTAATCATTTAATTAATGCACTTATAGCTAAAGAAGATATTCGTTTTAAAAATCATTCTGGTATTGATGGCAGATCTTTATTAAGAGTAATTTTTTTTTTAGGATTTAAAGGTGGTGGTAGTACTATATCTCAACAAGTAATAAAATTATTATATACTCGTAATCCCAATAAAAATAAATTTAAAAGAATACGTCAAAAAATTATTGAATGTTTTTTGGCAGTACAATTAGAAAAAATTTTTACTAAAGAAGAAATAATTTCTATTTATTTGAACAGATTTGATTTTCTGTTTAATTCTAAAGGAATTTATAATGCTGCTAAAACTTATTTTAATAAAAATTATTCTAATTTAAATTTAAATGAATCTGCTATATTAGTAGGTATGCTTTCAAATCCTAGAAATTTTAATCCTATTCTTAATCCTAAGAAATGTATAAAACAAAGAAATATTGTATTATTTAAAATGAAAAAATATGGATTTATAAATAATGAAATTTATAAAAAAGCTATAAATAAATCTATTAAAATTAATTTTAATTTATCACCAAAAAAAAATGAGTTTGAAACATATTATGCTGATTTCATCAAATCAGAAGTTAATAATTTTCTTAAAGAATATAAAAAAAAAACTGGTAATATATTAGATATTAATTCAAGTGGGTTAAAGATTTATACATCTATTGATTCTAATCTTCAAAAAAAATCTGAAAGTTCTGTTAAACAGAATTTAATGTATATACAAAAAAAATTTTTTTTATTAAAAAATATTAAAAAAATATACTCTTTGTTTAAAAAACATAAACAAATATTATTGAATATAATACGTAATACTAAAACTTATATTGATCTTAAAAATAATGGGCTTTCTGAAAAAGAAATAATGATTGAATTTAACAAAAAACATTATGAAAAAATATTTACATGGGAAGGAGAAAAAAAAATATTTGCCTCTAAATTAGATATATTGTTATATTACAAATCTTTATTGCAAGTTGCAATGTTATCAATTGAACCTAATACAGGATATATTAAATCTTGGATAGGAGGCAGAGATTTTAATTATTTTAAATATGATAACGTCCAAAACAGTAAACGTCAAATAGGTTCTGTTTTTAAACCTATAGTATATGCAACAGCTATTCTAAAATTAAATTATACTCCAAATACTATAATTTCAAATGATCCATTATATTTAAAATATTGGAATCCTAAAAATTATAATAATAAATATGGAGGATTTTTTACTCTAAAAGAATCTTTAGCATATTCGTTGAATACTGTTGCTGTTAGACTAATATTAAAAACTACACCACAGGAAGTAATTAATCTTGCCCATAAAATTGGTATAAAATCTTATATACCTAATAATATAACAATAGCTTTAGGATCAGCAAATTTAACACTTTACGAAATAACTTATTCTTTTAATGTATTTCAAAATCATGGTATATATATCAAACCTAGAATTTTATTAAAAATAAAAAATAGATTAGGTCAAGTAATCGCTGATGAAAAAACATTTTCTATTTCTAAAAAAGAAGTTTTGAATAAAAAAGTATCAGATATGGTATTTAAATTAATGGAAGGAGTAGCATCTTTTGGTACAGCTAAATCTTTACGTAAAAGATATGAAATAAAAAACAAAATAGCTTGTAAAACAGGAACAACTAATAAATATACTGATTTTTGGTTTGTAGGTCTAACACCAAAATTAACTACTACTATATGGGTAGGTTGGGAATATCCTTTTCTTACTCCTTTAGGAAAGTATTATTATAATATTTCTTTACGAATATGGGCTCATTTAAATTCTGAGAAAAAATTAGAGTTTAATATAAAAAATTTTAATTAAATTAATATAATTAAATCTGTTAGCCCGAGTGATGGAATAGGTAGACATGCAGGACTTAAAATCCTGTGGCCATTATTTGGCCATGCGGGTTCAATTCCCGCCTCGGGTACATAAATTCATATAAATAAAATATGAAAAATGTAAGAGTTCGGTTTGCTCCTAGTCCAACAGGACCTTTGCATTTAGGAAGTGTTCGAACAGCTTTATATAATTATCTATTTGCCAAAAAGTATAATGGTAATTTTATTTTACGTATTGAAGATACAGATCAAAATCGTATTATACCTGGTGCTGAAAAATATATTTTAAAAACTTTAAAATGGGCAGGAATAGAACCCAATGAAGGTTTTAATTATGGTGGTAATTATGGACCTTATCGTCAATCTGAACGGATAAAAATATATAATAAATATGTTAAATACTTAATAGAAAAAGGTTATGCTTATTATGCTTTTGATACATATGAAGATCTTGAAAAGATTAGAAAAAATAAACAAGGATTTTCTTATAATGCTAGCATAAGAAATAAAATGAATAATTCGTTATGTTTGACTTCAAAAGAAGTTATTAACAATTTTAATAGGGGATTACCTTATGTAATTAGATTTAAAGTTCCCTATTCAGAAAGTATAAAAATATATGATGATATACATGGAAATATTTCTTTTGAAACTGATAATATTGATGATAAAATTTTAGTAAAATCAAATGGTATAGCAACATATCATTTAGCTAATGTTATAGATGATCATCTTATGAAGATATCTAATGTTATTAGGGGAGAAGAATGGTTATCTTCATTACCTTTACATGTACTGTTATATCGTGCTTTTGACTGGGAACTTCCTAAGTTTGCTCATTTACCTTTAATATTAAATGCTAAAGGAAAAGGCAAACTTAGCAAACGTGATTTAGAAAAATCAAATTTTCCAATTTTTCCATTAAAATGGAAAGATAACAAAGGATATAATGAAATAGGTTATTTTCCAGAAGCTTTTATAAATATGCTTGCTTTATTAGGATGGAATCCAGGTGATAAACAAGAACTTTTTTCATTAAAAGAATTGATTAACAAGTTTTCAATAGAAAAAATAAATAAATCTAGTGCACGTTTTAATATAGATAAAGCTATATGGTTTAATAAACAATATTTACAATTAAAATCTGTAGAAGAAATTTCATTTTTATTTAGTAAAGAATTAAATAAACGTAAAATATATGTAAGTGATAATTATATTAAAAAAGTAATAAGTTGTATAATAGAAAGAGTTTCATTTATTAATGAAATTTGGAACCAATCATTTTATTTTTTTCAACCCCCTAAAGATTATGATATAAAAGTAAATATTAATAACATTTATCATTTAAATAAAATAAAATGTTTAATACAAACAATAGAAAAATTTTACAAAGATTATATAAAAACAATTATTATGGAATATATTAGCAATAATAATTTGATTACTAAAAATATAATTCAATTTATACGTTTAGCTTTAGTTGGAAAATTGCAAGGTATTGATATTTATTTAATAATGGAAATTATTGGTAAAATAGAAAGTATTAAACGCATAGAATCTCTTATTTTAAAATATAACTTATGCGGATAGATATTATTTCAGTAATTCCTAAATTATTTGACGGTCCGTTATCTAATTCTATTATTAAAAGAGCTATAGATAAAGGATTAGTACAAATATATATTCATGATATTCATGAATATGGTATTGGCAAATATAAACAGATTGATGACTATCCTTATGGAAAAAAAGTAGGAATGGTTATGCGGATAGAACCTATATATAAGTGTATAGAAAAACTAAAGTCAAAAATAAATTATGATGAAGTAATATTTATGGCTCCTGATGGTAAGCAATTTATACAATCAGATGCTAATCTACTTTCTTTAAAAAAAAATTTAATTATACTTTGTGGTCATTATAAAGGAGTTGATCAAAGAGTAAGAGATAATTTAATAACTAGAGAAATTTCTATAGGAAAATATGTTTTATCAGGTGGTGAATTAGCTGCAGCTGTTATAATTGATGCAATTATCCGACTAATACCAGGTGTATTAGGTAATAAATATTCTGCTTTAACAGATTCATTTCAAAATGAATCTGACTCTTTGGAACCTCCTATTTATACTCGTCCATCAATATATAAAGGATGGAAAGTCCCTGAAGTTTTATTATCAGGAGATTTAAAAAAAATAGAATGTTGGAAAAATGAACAAATTATGAAACGTAATAAATTATAATTTTGAATTATTGGTGTGGTATCTCCCGGAATCGAACCGGGGACACATGGATTTTCAGTCCATTGCTCTACCAACTGAGCTAAGATACCAAATATTTAAAAATATAAATATTAATTATAATAAAATTGTATAAATAATACTAATTTTAACTAACGTATAATATTTATTGTAAATGATATTTTATTATGTATTTATTATAATTTTTACAATATTGATTTCAGCTTTTTTTGCTGGTATTGAAATGGCTTATATTTCTTTTAATCATTTAAAAATTGAAATTGAAAAAAATAAAAATAATATTAGATATAAATTATTAAAAAAAATAATACAAGAACCTAAAAGATTTATTGCTACTATGCTTGTAGGTAATAATATTTCTTTAGTTATATATGGGATATATATGGGCAAACTTATTTTGTTATTTATATCTACAAAATTATATAATGAATATTATTTAGTTGTTTTATTTTTGCAAACTTTTTTATCGACAATAATTATTTTAATTACAGCAGAGTTTCTTCCTAAACTAATATTTAATATTTATTCTTATGAATTATTAAAAAAATTAATAATACCTACTTATTTTTTTTATAAAATATTTTATCCTATAATAAATTTTATTATGTGGATATCTAATAATATTTTAAAAATATTAGGTTATGAAGAAAAAAATGAAATAAGAATATTTAATAAAGAAGATTTAAATTTTTTAATATTAGAAAATATTGAAAATGTAAAACAAGAAGAAATTGAATCTGAGGTAAAATTTGTTCATAGAGCTTTATTTTTTTCAAAAAAAAAAGCGAGAGAATGTATGATTCCTAGAAAAGAAATGATTACTGCAGAACTAGATAGTTCTCTAGAAGAAATTAATAGAAAATTTATAGATACAGGTATATCAAAAGTGGTTATATACAAAGAAAATGTAGATAATATAATAGGATATATTCATTTTTTTGAATTATTTAAAAAACCTAAAGATATATTATCTATTATTTTACAAGTTGAATTTGTACATATCACTATATCAGCACAAGATATAATGAATATTTTAATAAAAAAAAGAAAAAGTATAGCAATTGTATTAGATGAATATGGAGGGACAGCAGGACTTATTACAATTGAGGATCTTATTGAAGAAATAATTGGAAATATAGAAGATGAACATGATAAAATTAAATTAATTGATAAAAAAATAGGTTTTAATAAATTTATATTTTCTGGTAGGTTAGAAATTGATTTTATTAATGATAAATATAAATTAAATATTCCAAAATCTGAATATTATAAAACAATTGGAGGTTTGATAATGTTTTATTCTGGAAATATTCCTAAGGAAGGAGAAATATTAATTTTAAATGAATTTTCAATAGAAATTAAAAAAGTATCTATAAATAGAATTGAAGAAGTATATCTAAAAAAAATGTAGTGACCCCGGAGGGATTTGAACCCACATCATAGGAATCGGAATCCTATATTCTATCCATTGAAATACGAGGTCTTATTATTAAATAAATTCATTGTTTTTTGTAATCCAAATATTCCAAATGATAATGCAGCTTCTGCTGCTATATTAATTGGGTGTTTAATTTTATCTAATTCTTCTTTTGTCCATTTTCCTAATACATAATTATTTTTTTCACCTTTATAGAAATTATTTCCAATACCAAAACGTAATCGTGCATAATTAGAGGTTTTTAATTCATCTTCAATATTTTTTAAACCATTATGTCCACCATTACTTCCTTTGCTTCTTATACGTAAAATTCCTAAAGATAAATTAATATCATCAGTAATAACAATAATATTATTTATTTGTATATTTTCTTTATTAATCCAATATTTTATTGATATACCACTACAATTCATATACAAAGATGGTTTTAATAAAAAAAAATAATTTTGTTTGTAACAAGATTTAGCAATATATCCTAATTTTTCATTTTTTAAACTAAATGATGGGTAATTTTTTATAATTTCATCTATTATTAAAAATCCTATATTATGACGAGTTTTTTGATATTGTTTTCCTATATTTCCTAATCCTATTATTAATATTTTTTTCATATAATTGATTATTTAACATAAAATTATGAAATTAGCTATAATAGGTGTTACAGGAATGGTAGGTAGTGTAATGCTTAAAGTATTAGAAGAACGTAATTTTACTATTAGTAAATTAATTCCAGTAGCTTCACAAAATTCATTAGGAAAGGAAATTGATTTTAGAGGAAAAAAATATAAAATTATTGATATAAAACAAGCTATTAAGCTAAATCCTAATATTGCTTTATTTTCAGCTGGAGAAATTGTTTCTAAATTATGGGCACCTAAATTTGCTAAATTAGGAACTACTGTAATTGATAATTCTTCAGCTTGGAGGATGGATCCTACAAAAAAACTTATTGTTCCTGAAATAAATGCTAATCTTTTATCTAAAGATGATAAAATTATTGCTAATCCAAATTGTTCTACTATACAATTAGTTATGGTATTGGCTCCATTACACAATCATTATGGTATAAAACGTGTTATTATATCTACTTATCAATCAGTAACAGGAACAGGAAAAAAAGCTGTAGATCAACTTAAAGGTGAATCACAAAAAATACAAGTTAAAAAAATTTATCCACATCCTATTTATAATAATGTTTTACCTCATTGTGATAGATTTGAAAAATCTGGATACACTAAAGAAGAAATAAAAATTATGCAAGAATCTAAAAAAATATTATTATCAAATAATATTGCTATAACTGCAACTGCAGTACGTGTGCCAGTTTTAGGGGGACATTCTGAAAGTGTAAATATTAGTTTTGTTAAAAAAATAAGTTTTAATAAAATATTGAAAATATTGAAAAATACATCAGGTGTAATTATTCAAGATTGTCCCGAAAATAATTTATATCCAATGCCTTTATATGTTAAAGGTAAAGATGAAGTATTTGTTGGACGTATTAGAAAAGATTTATCACATTACAATTCAATCAACCTATGGATTGTAGCTGATAATTTACGTAAAGGAGCTGCTACTAATGCTATACAAATAGCAGAATTTTTAATAAAAAATGGGTATTATGAGAATATCTAATTCTAAAATAAAAACATTATTAGCTATTCAAAAAAAATCTAAAATACGTAATGAAAAAAAAATTTTCCTTATAGAAGGTATAAAAGAAATAAAAATGGCTCTTAATGGAGGATATATACCTGAAGAAGCTTTTATATGTACAGAATTATATAATAATAATAATATTTTAAGTTTTTTTAAAAAAAAAACATTTATTAGTAGAAAAATATTTACTAAACTTGTATATCGTGATAATAGTGGGGGTATTATTGCTATTTTTAAACAAAAAAAATTTTGTTCTTTAGAACAAATACAATTATCTCAAAATCCACTTATTCTAGTTATAGAAAAAGTTGAAAAACCAGGTAATATAGGTGCAATTTTTCGTACAGCTGATGCAGCCTCTGTTGATGCAGTAATTTTAGATAAAAAAATAGATTTATATAATCCTAATATAATACGATCAAGTTTAGGAAGTATATTTACTATAAATATAATAAAAGAAACATTTAATAATAAAATATTTCGTTGGTTTAAAAATAAAAATATAAAAATAATAGCTACATGTTTAAAATCATATGCAAAAAATATATATAAAACTGATTTATCTAGATCAATAGCTCTAATAATAGGGACTGAAACTATTGGACTATCAAAAATATGGTTAAAAAATGCTTATAAAATAGTTAAAATACCCATGTATGGTAGTATTGATTCACTAAATGTAAGTAATGCAACAGCTATTATTACTTTTGAAGCTATTAGACAACGTTTATATAATTAATTTATATATCCATAATCAATTTTTAAATATTTGTTTTTAACAGAAAATTGTTTAGCTAATTTATCACAATATTTATTATATAATAAATAATGTCCTTTTATCCATTTAAATAAAATAAATGTATGTTTACGATAAATAATTAATAAACGTTTCCATAAATCAGAATTTTTTTTTTTAAAAAATTATTTTTTTCCCAAGAAAAAACCCATTTTTTTTCTATAGCATCAACTATATATTTTGAATCTGTGAAAATAATAATTTTTTTGTTATTTGTTTTTTTTACTATTTCTAATGCTAGAATAACTGCTGTTAATTCCATTCTATTATTTGTAGTATAATTGAAACCTCCTGAAAATTCTTTTTTATAAAAAGTTCCAAAATTATTATATAATATAATTATGCCATACCCTCCAGGGCCAGGATTTATCTTAGCAGATCCATCTGTATATATATGTATTTCATTTTGATTTAAATTCATAATTTTTTTTAAATTTTATTAATTGATAATAAATCATATTAAAACATTTTTTTTTTAATTTATTTTTATATTTAATATTTAAATTTTTTGTAATGATAATTTTATGTTGTTTTACACGTATATTTCCAGGTTTACCAATAGTAAAAAAATTATTAAAAAAATTTTTAAAAAAATTATAAGGAAATTTATGTTTAAGATCTGCTATAGTAAATGCTAATATAGGTTTTCCTGTTTTTATAGCAATAGAAAAAGCTCCATTTTTAAATGGCAATAATAAAATATTTTTATTATTGTTAATACAACCTTCAGGAAAAATGCAAATACTTTTACCATCCATTATTTTATTTTTTATTTCTTCAAATACTTTTCTATTTTTAGTACGTTTTACTAAAATATTGCATTTTTTGTATATATATCCAAATATAGGAATTTTTACTAATTCATATTTACCTACAAATATTACAATATTTTTTTTAAAAATTGAATATATTAACATTATATCCAGAATAGAAACATGATTACTTATAACAATATAAGATTCATTTTTTTTTATTAATTCTTTATATTTTTTTATTAAAGTATATCTAAATCCCATTAAGAAAAGATTGCATTGTCCCCAAAAACTATGAAACAAATAAGCAATATAATAATATTTTTTACTAAAAATAAATGGTATAGATATACATCCTAATAATGGAATTAATATTATATTAATAAATATAAACCATATTCTCCATAATATGGATAATATTATTATAAATATTTTATATATAAAGCTAAAAAAAAATTTCATATATTTTTTTTTATAATTTTTTGTTATAAACTAATGATACTATAAAGACACTTATTTGATACAACAATATAATAGGAATTAAAGCAACAATTGTATTGATAATATCTCCTGGAGTTATTGCAGAAGCAATAATTAAAATTAATAAAATTGCATGTTTTCTATAATTATGTAATAAATTAGGTGTAATTAATCCTAATTTGGTTAACACAAATGCACAAATAGGAAATAAAAATACTATTCCCATATAAAATGTAGATATTATTATTGTAAATATATAATCAGATAAATCAAATACATTTTGTGGTATATTACTAATTTTAAAATTATCACCAAATTGTAATATCATAGGAGATAATAAAAAATATCCAAAAAAAATACCTAAAATAAATAATATATAAGAAATAATAGTAATTATTCTATAAAATTTTTGTTCTTTTATTGTTAGTCCTGGTTTAATAAACATCCATAATTCATAACAAATATATGGAAATGATATTATAAAACCTCCAATTATACATACAGATATATATATATTAAATTGACCTAAAATTTTTCTATTTTGTATTTTAAAATTTGGTGAAAAATCTACGTTATCACAAAAAAAATTGCCTATTTTTTTAAAAAAACGATATGTAATAAAATTATTTTTAATTGGTCCAAAAATAATTTTATCAAAAATTATTTCTTTATTAAACATTAAAATTATTCCTGATAAAATTATACTACATAAACTACGAATAATATGTTTTCTTAATATTTTTATATGACCTATAAAAGGTAATTTTGAATCTGTCATATAATTAAAATTAATATATTATTAATTATAATATTAATATAGATGAAATGTGGTATTATTGGATTGCCTAATGTAGGCAAATCAACTCTTTTTAATTGTATATCAAATTTTAAAGTACCCTCATATAATTTTCCATTTTGTACAATTAAACCTAATATAAGTAGTGTTCAAGTACCTGATAAACGATTAAATCAATTAAAATTATTAATTAATCCTAAACAAGTAGTACCAGCTGTATTAGAAATTTTAGATATTGCTGGGTTAGTTAAAGGTGCTCATAAAGGAGAAGGTTTAGGAAATCAATTTTTAGCTAATATTCGTGAAACACAAGCTATTATTCATGTTTTACGTTGTTTTAAAGATGAAAATATAATTCATATTGAAGGTAATGTTAATCCTATACGAGATAAAGAAATAATTGATTTGGAATTACAACTAAAAGATATAGAAACATTAGAAAAATTTTTAACAAAAAAAAATCAAATAAATCAAATAATAGAATTATTAAGAAGAATATTAAAAATTCTAAATTTAGGTAAAAATGTTAGAAATATTCCATTATCAAATAATGAAATTCAATTATTAATTAATAATAATATACAATTATTAACTGCTAAACCTATAATATATGTTTGTAATGCAGATAAATCAATAAATATTGATTTAATTAAAAAATTAGAAGAAGAAAAAACACAAATTTTAATATTAAATGCTAAATCAAATGAAAAATCAAATGAAAAAGAAACTATAATAACTAAATTAATTACTTCTATTTATTATTTATTAAATATTAAAACATTTTTTACTGTTGGTAAAAAAGAAATACGTGCTTGGACTATTGATAAATATTGTACAGCTTTAGAAGCTTCTTCAGTAATTCATACTGATTTTAAAAAATATTTTATTCGTGCTGAAATTATACATTATGATGATTTTATTAAATATGGTTCTTATAATAAAGCAAAAGAAGTAGGTAAAGTATATTTAGAAGGAAAAAATTATCTTATTAAAGATGGTGATATTATTAATTTTAAACATACATAATGTATGATACTTAATAAAAAAATTTCATATAAATATAATTTATATGAAGAATATATTGCTGGAATACAATTATTAGGAACTGAAATTAAGTCAATTAGACAATATAAAGTAAGTATATCTGAAAGTTATTGTCAAATAAAAAATGAAGAATTATATATAATTAATATGCATATAGCTGAATATAAATTTGGAACGTATCTTAATCATGATCCTAAAAGAGAAAGAAAACTACTTTTGCAAAAAAAAGAATTATTAAGATTAAAACGAAAATTAAAAGATTCAGGAATTACTATTATTCCTTTTAAATTATTTTTTAATAAAAAAGGTTATGCAAAATTGCAAATATTTTTAGCAAAAGGAAAAAAAAATTATGATAAACGAAAATTTCTTAAAGAAAAAGAAATAAAAATTCTTAAAGAAAAAGAAATAAAAAATTATTTAAATAAATATTAATTTTTTTTTGATTAAAAATAATAATATATTATATATATATATAAATAAAATATATATATTATGAAAAAAATAATATCATTCATATTAACTATATCATTATTAAATATAGGAATATTGCATTCAGAAACTAATGTTAATAATGTTCTAGGAAACAAAGATAAAGAAGTTGAAATAAATTTTGACAAAATAACAGGTATATCTATTTCAGAAATTCTTAATATAATCAAAGAAAAAATTCTTCAAGCTAAAACTAAAAAAGAAGCTAAAACTAAAAAAGAAGCTGAAGCTAAAGCTAAAAAAGAAGCTGAAGCTAAAGCTAAAAAAGAAGCTGAAGCTCTAGAAAGAGAAGAAGCTGAATCTGCTATATCTGGTAAAGCTTTAATTTAGAGAAGAAGCTCTATAATAAGCTGCTAAATCTGGTAAAGCTTTATCTCAATTTTTAGAGAAGAAGCTGCTAAATAAAAAATATAAATTTTATATGTTTTTAAGAAAAAACTAAAAAAAATATAAATTTTATATGTTTTTTTTCATATAAAATTTATATTTTTTTTTATATGGACATTTAGCTCAGTTGGTTTAGAGCGTTACTTTGACAGAGTAAAGGTCGTCGGTTCGACTCCGATAATGTCCACTGTTTGGTATGTTGTAATTTATGTGATGTGGTCACGGCAGGATTCGAACCTGCGACCGACTGCTTAGAAGGCAGTTGCTCTATCCTACTGAGCTACGTAACCAAAAATAAATTGGTATGTCGGGGTGGTAGGATTTGAACCTACGATTTCCTGGTCCCAAACCAGGCGCGATAACCGGACTACGCTACACCCCGAAGAAAGCGGAGAGTGTGGGATTCGAACCCACGCAGTATATATTATTACTGACAGTTTAGCAAACTGTTCCGTTAACCACTCCGGCAACTCTCCTTAATAAATATAATAATATAATAATATATATGAAACATCAAATTATATTGGGAATTGAATCATCATGTGATGAGACATCTGCGGCTTTAATTAAAAATAATAAAATATTATCTCATATTATATATTCCCAAGATGTTCATAAAATATACGGTGGAGTAGTTCCTGAATTAGCTTCTAGATCACATCAAATAAATATTATTCCAATAATAAATAAAACAATATTATTAGCAAATATTAATAAAAATGAAATAAATGCTGTAGCTTTTACTAGGGGTCCTGGTCTTATGGGATCTTTATTAGTTGGAGCATCTTTGGCAAAATCGTTTGCTATATCATTAGGAATTCCTATTATAGGAATTCATCATGAACAAGCACATATTTTAGCACATTTTATAAACGGTATTCATAAATATCCACCTAAATTTCCATTTTTATGTTTAACAGTAAGTGGTGGACATACAAAAATTGTTAAAGTTAATGATTTTTTTGAAATGACTGTTTTGGGTAATACTATTGATGATACAGCTGGAGAAGCTTTTGATAAAATTGCTAGAATATGTGGATTAGGTTATCCTGGTGGACAATTAATTAATTTTTATGCAAAAAAAGGGAATCCTACAAAATTTTGTTTTTCAAAACCGAAAGTTTCTGGACTAAATTTTAGTTTTAGTGGATTAAAAACACATATATTATATTTTTTGGAAAAAAAATTAAAAAAAGATTCTAATTTTATTAAAAATAATATACATGATATATGTGCATCTTTACAACAAACTATTATAGATATTTTATTAGAAAAAATAAAATTAGCTTCACTAAATTTTAATATTGATAGAATAGTATTATCTGGAGGAGTTTCAGCTAATACTGAGTTCCGAAAACAATTTATTCAAACTGCTTTAAAACAAAATATGAAACCATATATTCTTCCATTTGAATATACTAAAGATAATGCAGCAATGATTGCTATGGTAGGTCAATTAAAATGTGACCGTAAATTATTTGATTCTTTAAATATTACACCTTGTGCTAGATATGATTTAAAATCAATATGAAATTATTTTTTTTAGAAAAAAAAAATGATTCTATGATAGAATTAAATAAACAAGATAGCTATCATATAAATACAGTATTACGTATGCATCCAGGTAAAGAAATTTTTGTTACAAATGGATATGGTGATTTGTGGAAAGCAATTATTCATTCAATTATTAATGGAATCGTAAAAGCAAAACCTATAATGCATTATCCAGAATATAATAAAAAAAAATATTGGGTACATATAGGAATATCTTTAATTAAATCTATTGATCGATTTGAATGGTTTTTAGAAAAAGCTACTGAATTAGGTGTTGATGAAGTAACACCTTTAATATGTAAAAATTCTGAAAGAAAAAAAATTAATATAATTAGAGGAATTAAAATTATTCGTTCAGCAGCCAAACAATCATTTAGAACATATATTCCTATTATAAATAATGTTAGTATGTTTAATACATTTATTTCATCTATGAATAATTATAATTCTAAATTTATTGCACATTGTAATACTAATTTTAACAGAAAAGTTTTTAACGAAGTCATTCAAAATACAAAAAAATATATAATTTTAATTGGTCCAGAAGGTGATTTTTCTAGTGAAGAAATTAATCAAGCATTGAATTTTAATTGGAATAGCATAAGTTTAGGAAATATTAGATTAAGAGTAGAAACAGCTGGATTAGTTGCTTTACATACTTTATTATTAAAGTATAATAGTTAATGTTTTTTATATTTTTTAATAAATTTTTCAATTCTACCAGCTGTATCTACATATTTCATTTTTCCAGTAAAAAAAGGATGAGAATAACTAGAAATATCAAGTTTATACAAAGGATATTCTATATTATTAATTTTTAGAGTAGATTTTGTTTGAATTGTAGATCTGCATATAAAAGTATTATTAGTACTAGTATCTTTAAATACTACAAGTCTGTAATTTTTAGGATGTATATTTTTTTTCATTGAAAAAATTTTTAATAATGTATAATATAATGAAACCGTATGAAAATCAAAATACGACTAAACAAGAACAAATAGAACATATGTTTAATTGTATTTCACATAAATATGATATAATTAATCGTATTATATCATTTAGAATGGATATTTTATGGCGTAAACAAGTTGTAAATATAGCACAAAAATTTTATCACAAAAAAATATTAGATGTAGCTACAGGTACTGGTGATTTGGCAATAATGTTAGCAAAATATTTACCATCTGCTAATATTGTAGGTATAGATATTTCTGATGAAATGTTAAAAATATGCATTAAAAAAATTTTTAATAAAGGATTTCAAAATCGCATTAAAGTATTTAAAGGTAATTCTAATAATATTGTTTTTAATAATGAGTCATTTGACATAATAACTATAGCTTTTGGTATACGAAATTTATATTATCCTGATCAAAGTTTAAAAGAAATGTTTAGAGTGTTAAAACATGGAGGAAAATTGATTATTTTAGAATTTTCTAGACCAAAAAATAGTATTATAAGATTTTTATATGAATTATATTTTTATTACATAAAATGTATTGGAAATATTATTTCTAATAATAAATTAGCTTATAAATATTTATATAAATCTATAAAATATTTTGCATATAATGGTGGTTATATGGAAAAATTACTTAGTAATTGTGGATTTATAAATTTATATACGTTACCATTAACTTTTGGTATTGTTTCTATATATTTTGCTGAAAAAGGTTAAAATAGTTTAAATAAAAAATACTTATTTTAAATAAAAAAAATTAATGAATTTAACAAAAGAAAAAAAAGAAGAAATATTTGAAAAATATGGTAAATCTAAATCAGATACAGGTTCAATAAAAGGACAAATTGCAGTATTAACTTATCGTATAGCTTATTTAAGTGAACATCTTAAAAAGAATAAAAAAGATTTTAATAGTGAAAGAGCGTTAGTTAAATTAGTTTGTAAGAGAAAACGATTACTTAAATATATTGAAAATATAAGTTTATATCTTTATAAAGAAACTATAAATGAACTAGGAATTAGAAAATAAATAATATGAAAGTTATACAAGAAAAGATTTTATTAAAAGATGGTAGGACTATTATATTAGAAACTGGAAAAATAGCTAGACAAGCCAATGGTTCAGTTATAGTACGTATGGGTAATACTATGTTACTAGCTACTGTAGTTATAGGTCAAGAATCTAAAAAAGAAGTAGATTTTTTACCGTTAATAGTAGATTATAGAGAAAAATATTCTGCTGGAGGAAAAATTCCAGGAGGATTTTTTAAACGTGAAGGTAGACATTCTGATGAGGAAATTTTAACAATGCGTTTAGTAGATCGTGTATTACGTCCTCTTTTTCCTAAAAATTTTTATAAAGAAATACAAATTATGATTTCATTGTTATCATATGATAAAGATGTATTACCAGATAATTTAGCAGGATTAGCTGCTTCAGCAGCATTAACAATATCAAGAATACCATTTTTTGGACCAATATCAGAAGTTCGTATTATACGTATAGAAAATAAATTCATTATAAATCCTGGAATAGAACAATTAAAAAAAGCCAATATAGATTTAGTAGTTGGTGCTTCTAAAGATTCTATTATTATGGTTGAAGGGGAAATGAAAGAAATTTCAGAAATTGATTTAATTAATGCTATTAAAGAAGCACACAAAGATATAAAATTACAAATAGATGCTCAAAATCGTTTACTTGAAAAAGTAAATCCCAAATCTAATACAGAAGTAATTACTGATAATAATGATAATAATACAATTAAAGAAAAACTTTTATTTTTTTCTAAAAAAAAACTTTATGAAGTTTATAAAAAAAAATTAAATAAACAGGATCGTTCAGAAAATTATTATAATATTTTAAAAGAATTTAAAAATAGTATTTCAGAAACAGAATTACAAGAACAAGAATTACTTATTGATCAATATTATGAAGAAATTAAAAAAGAATTATTTCGTACAATTATATTAAAAGAAGGTATTCGTTTAGATGGTCGTACTTATAAAGAAATTCGTAAAATATGGTGTGAAGTAAATTGTCTTCCAGGAGTTCATGGTTCAGCTTTATTTACTCGTGGAGAAACTCAATCATTAACTACCATAACTTTAGGTTCCTCTTTAGATGTTAATAGGATAGATAATGCTATTATGGAAGATAAAGAAAAATTTTACTTACATTATAATTTTCTTCCTTTTTCTACTAGGGAAATTCGTCCTATTAGAGGAGTATCACGACGTGAAATTGGACATGGTAATTTAGCTAAACGTGCATTAAAAAATGTTATTCCTACTAATATACCTTATACTATTCGTGTAGTATCAGATATTTTAGAATCTAATGGATCATCTTCTATGGCTACTGTTTGTGCTAGTTCATTAGCTTTAATGGATGCAGGGATATCTATAAAAAATCCAGTTTCAGGAATTGCTATGGGATTAATAATTGATAATATTACAGGAAAATATATAATATTATCAGATATTTTAGGTGATGAAGATTATATAGGTGATATGGATTTAAAAATTACAGGTACTAATAATGGACTGACATCTTGTCAAATGGATATTAAAATTAATGGTTTATCATATAATATTTTAGAGACAGCTCTTTTTCAAGCAAAAGAAGGTTATTTATATATTTTGAACAAAATGCTTAATACTATTCCTGAACCTAGAAAATATTTAAAGCCTAATGCTCCTAAAATTTATACTTTTAATATTCCTAAAAAATTTATAGGTTCTGTTATTGGACCTAATGGTAGAATTATTCAACAAATACAATTGGATACAAATACTAGTATATCAATTGAAGAAAAAGATAATTTAGGTATTGTTGAAATTTTAGGAAAAGAATATTCTAAAATAGAAGAAGCAGTTAATAAAATTAAAAAAATAGTATTTATTCCTGAAGTTGGAAAAATATATAAAGCAAAAGTTAAATCTATTAAAGAATTTGGAGCATTTCTTGAATTATCTAAAGGAATTGAAGGATTACTTCATATTTCTGAAATAGAACATAAAAGATTAAAAAAAGTAGAAGATGTATTGCAAATAGGTGATGAAATCAAAGTAAAATTATTAGATATAGATAATGGCAAGATTAGATTATCACGCAAAATATTAATACCTAAAAATAAATAATATGAGACAGCTTAAAATAACTAAACAAGTCACTAATAGAGAGGCTGAATCATTAGATAAATATCTTCATGAAATTGGAAAAATTAATTTATTAACTCCTGAAGAAGAAATAAAATATGCACGTAAAATAAGATTAGGAATTCAAACCAATGCTACAAAATCAGAGAAAATAGCAGAAAAAATAGCATTAAAAAAACTTGTTGAAAGTAATTTACGTTTTGTTGTATCTGTTGCAAAACAATATCAAAATCAAGGTTTAAGTCTATGTGATTTAATAAATGAAGGAAATGTAGGTCTTATTAAAGCAGCATTTCGTTTTGATGAGACTAAAGGATTTAAATTTATATCTTATGCAGTATGGTGGATAAGACAATGTATTTTACAAGCTATAGCTGAACAATCTCGTCCTGTCCGTCAACCTACTAATAAACAAGGATTGAATAGTAGGGTTCATAAAGCTATTGCTAAATTAGAACAAGAATTACATAGATCACCATATATAGTAGAAATAGCTGAATTTTTAGATATGTTTGAAAAAGATGTAGAAGAATCTTTAAAAAATTCTGTACGACATGTTTCTATGGATGCTCCATTAATAGAAGGCGAAGATTCTAATTTATATGATGTAATAAAATATGATGAATCGCCCAGTCCTGATATAAATTTAGAAAAAGAATCACTATGTCAAGAAATTGAAAGAGCACTTAATACACTTAATGAACGTGAACGTCTTGTAATTAAATTATATTTTGGATTATGTGGTTGTACTCCAATGACATTAGAAGAAATAGGAATAGTTGCTAATTTAACTAGAGAACGTGTTAGACAAATACAAAATAATGCATTAAAAAGATTAAAAAATCAATCTCGTAGTAAAAACTTATTAAATTATTTAAGATAAATTATTTGTTGGTTTGATCTTTATCTTTTTGTGAAACAAAATTTTTATTATGACGTTCTGAAATAACTTCTTTTCCTTTTTTTTCTAAAATGAATTCAATAACATTATTTAATATTTCTTTAAATTCTTGGAAATCTTCTTTGTATAAATAAATTTTATTTTTTTTAAATATTATTTCTCCATTTTCAGAAAAAAATCTTTTGCTTTCATTAATAGTTAAATAATAATCTCCAGCACGTGTTTCTTTAACATCAAAAAAATACGTACGATTACCAGATTTTAAAACGTTTGAATAAACCATATGTTTTATCTTACTTTTTTCGTCCATTATACTTTTAGTTTAAGAATAATATAAAAAATTTTATATATTTTTATATATAAAAATATATAAAATTTTTTAAATATTAAAAATGTTATTTAGACGTTTGTTGAGAATAAAAAGTATGCAATTTTTATATGCTCAATATATTTCTAATATTGATCACAATGTAGTAGAAATAACTAATAGTATTGATAGATTACGATATTTATATATTTCTTTAATTAAATTAATATTAACTATTAGAAATAAAGCTATTAAAGAGTTATCTATAAGTGATTTTTTTAAAAAAAATAATGTATTAAAATTATTAATAAATAATATAAATAATAATATTTATAAGTTTAATAACATAAATGATAACTTATTTAGAATAAGTGAATACGATATATTATTATTATTAAGTGAATTCCGTAATACATCTTTGTATAAAGAGTATATCAATACTACTAAATCATCTTTTATAAAAGATAAAAATTTTATAATAAAATATTATGAATGTTATATTATGCATAATAATAAACTTTATTCTTATGAAGATAATATTAATGATTTAAATTATGCACATTTAATGGTTTATAATACATTAAAAAATGTAAATCCAAAATATGTATTATTATATAATATAAATTCAAATAATATAAATTTTATTATTAATCTATATCGTAAAACATTATCTAATAAATTATTATTTAATACATTAATATCTGATGTGCTTACTAATTGGGATTTAAAACGTATAGCTAAATTAGATTTAATTGTTATGCATATGGCAATATGTGAATTTTTATACTTTCCTAATATACCTATTAAAGTGACTATGAATGAATATATAGAAATAATAAAAATTTATTCTACTACTAAAAGCCCAATATTTATTAATGGTATTTTAGATAAAATATTAAAAATATTACAAAAACAAATTATAAAAATAGGAAAAGGATTGTTGTAAAAAAAGGGTGGACGACCGGATTCGAACCGGCGACTATCAGAACCACAATCTGATGCTCTAACCAACTGAGCTACGCCCACCATACAAAAAATATTTAAATATAATATTATTTATTTATTTTTTTATTTTTTTTATGTATGTAAAGTAATAATATATTAATATCAGATGGTGAAACTCCACTAATTCTAGAAGCTTGTCCAAGAGAAAATGGTTTATATAAATTTAATTTTTCTATAGCTTCATAAGATAAAGATTTTATGATTGAATAATTAAAATTATAAGGTATCCGAATATTTTCTAATTGTAATAATTTATTTGCATTATTGATTTCTTTTTCTATATATGTTTTATATTTTATTTTAATTGAAACTTCTTCTAATATTTCTTCATTTAAATTTTGCTCTTTTATATAGTTATATATTGTAGGTATTGATACTATATCTTTAATAGATATTTCTGGCCGTAATAACAAAACATTAATTTTATTTGATTTGTTAATTAACGATGATTTTTTTTCTTTTAAAATAGTGTTTATTTCTTCAGGAAGAATATCTTTTTTTGAAAAAAAAAATAAACAAGATTTTATTTTTTTTAGTTTATTTTCAAGTTTTTGTATCCTGTTAATACTTGCTAAGTTAAGTTTATAACTTATAGGAGTAAGTCTTTCATCAGCATTATCTTGTCTAAGAAGCATACGATGTTCTGCTCTTGATGTGAACATTCTATAAGGTTCTTGAGTACCCTTATTAATTAAATCATCAATTAATACACCAATATAAGCTTCGTTACGTTTTAAAATAAATGGATTCTTTTCATTAATTTTTAAATGTGCATTTATACCAGCAATAATACCTTGTGCTGCTGCTTCTTCATATCCTGTAGTTCCATTAATTTGTCCAGCAAAAAATAAATTTTTTATAATTTTTGTTTCTAAATTATAATTAAGTTGAGTAGGAGGAAAATAATCATATTCTATAGCGTAACCTATTTTTAATATTTTAACCATTTCAAAACCTGATATTTTTTTAAGTGCTTTATATTGAATATCTTGAGGTAAAGAAGTAGAAAAACCATTAATATAAACTTCTTTTGTATGCCAACCTTCTGGTTCTATAAATATTTGATGTTTATCTTTATCTGGAAAACGATAAATTTTATCTTCAATAGAAGGACAATATCTAGGTCCTTTGCTTTTAATAGATCCATTAAAAATAGGAGAAGAATCAAAATTATTACGTATAATATCGTGGACTTCTTTGTTAGTATATGTAATATAACAATTACGTTGATGAGTTAAAATTGTAGTATTTAAATATGAAAATTGTTTAGAGGGATTATCTCCTTGTTGTTTTAACATTTTGGAATAATTTAAAGATCTTCCATCTACTCTTGGTGAAGTACCTGTTTTCATTCTTCCATAATTAAAACCTAATTTTTTTAATTGTTCAGTAATACCAAAAGATGATTGTTCTGATATTCTTCCTCCACTAATTTTTTTATTTCCTATATGTATTAGACCATTTAAAAATGTACCGTTAGTTAATATAACAGATTTACTTTTAATTTTTATTCCCATAAGAGTATATACTCCTATTACTATATCACCTTTTATTAATAAAGATGTTACAGTATCTTGAAAAAGATCTAATCTAGGAATAGATTCTAAAGTTAATCTCCATTCTTCTGTATAACGTAATCTATCTGATTGTGCTCTAGGACTCCACATTGCTGGTCCTTTAGATTTATTTAACATCCTAAATTGTATCATCGTTTTATCCGTTATAATGCCTGAATAACCTCCTAAAGCATCTATTTCTCTAACAATTTGTCCCTTAGCTATTCCACCTATAGCTGGATTACATGACATATTACCAATTAATTGTATATTCATTGTTATTAATAAGGTATTGGATCCCATATTAGCAGCAGCTGCTGCCGCTTCAGCCCCTGCATGTCCTCCACCAACTACAATTACATCATAATTTATAAACATAATTTTATATAATTATTTATATAATTTGTGAAATAATTTAATATAAAAGTTTTCTTTATTATGCATTATTTTTTTATCAATTTGTGATTTATCATTATATCCCGATAAATGTAATATAGCGTGTATCATTACTATTTTCAATTCATAATTAAAATTATTAGATAATATATAAGCGTTTTCAATAACACGATCTATACTAATAAATATATCTCCATATATATTATTATTATTATTATAATTAAAAGTTATAACATCAGTATAATTATTATGATTTAAATATTTTTTATTTATATTATATATATATTCATCAGTACAAAAAATATAATTAATATTTTTTAGATTTTTTCCTTCATTTTTAATTGCAAAGGATATCCATTTAATAAATAAATGTCTATCTCTTTTTGTTATATAAAAGTTAGTTTCATAAAAAAAATAAATCATTTTTAATATAAATAAATACGTTTAACTCTAAAAGAAATAGAAGTGAATATTTGATATGGTATTGTGTTGTACATTTTAGCTAATTCCATTACATTAGGTTTTTTACCAAAAATAATAACTTCATCACCTTCCTTACAATTAATATAAGTAATATCTACAATAAGCATATCCATACAAATAGTTATAATAAATGCTTTATGATTATCTATCATAATATATCCATATAATCCTAATTTAATATCTGCATATCCTATAGGTATAATAGCTATTATTATATTTTTTTTAACCTTATATTTTAGTCCATATCCTATTGTTGATCCTACAGAAACTTTTTTTATTTGAGAAATAATAGTTTTTAGCACACATACAACCCTTAATTTTTTTGATAAAAAACTATTTTCAGATATTATTCCATAAATACCTAAACCTAATCTAACCATATCAAATTGAGCTTTAGGAAAATTTACAATACCAGAAGTATTTAAAATATGTTTAATAGAATTATATTTTATGATATTTGTTAATAGTATATATATACGATTGAATTTATTAATTTGTTGTAAAGTAAATTTACTTTCTTTTTTATTATCACTAACTGCTAAATGAGAAAAAATAGATTGAACAAATATTTTTTTTTCATTTAATAAAATGTTACCTAACATAATAATATCATCTTCTAAAAAACCCAATCTATGCATACCAGTATCTATTTTTATATGTATTGGATATGGAGTATGTAAAGTATGTTTTTTTAACTCAATTAAAAATTTTTTTAAAACATAAAAATTATAAATTGATGGTTCAAGATTATATTTAATAATAGCTATAAAATTACTGCAATCAGGATTCATAACCATAATTGGTATAGTAATACCACAATTACGCAAATTTATTCCTTCATTAACAGATGCTACACCTAAATAATCAACATGATTTTGTAAAAAAATTGGAATTTCACCATTACTACTACTACCATAAGAAAAAGATTTTACCATTACCATTATCTTAGTTGTGGTTTTTAGATAATATTTTTTGAAGTAGTTTAAATTAAAAATCAATGATTTTAAATTAATTTCATATACTGTTATATTATAATTTTCTTCTAAAGATTCTACTATTTGTTCAACTCCAAAATTATTACCCTTTATAAGTATTATTTCATTTTTAAAATGAAATTTTTTGATAAAATCTTTTGTATTTAAATAATAATAACAAAAGTTTTTATTAATATTAATAATTGGAATTTTTGTTCCTATTATAATTAATCTATTGATTTTAAATTTTAAATTTTCAATAATAGTAGTATTTATTATAAAATCGTAAATAATAAGTGTTTTTTTATAATTTTTGTATATTTGTATAAAATCTACAGCAATTTTTATTGATTTTAAATTTAAATTATAAGTATCCTTAATAATTAAACAATTATTAATTCCTTTAGAAATCCATAATTTATTATCCATAATATTATTATATTAATAATACAATTATTTATAAATGTTATATATTGTGCCAACTCCTATAGGAAATTTTGAAGATTTTAGCTTTAGAAGTATTCGTATACTTAAAGAATCAGATTTGATATTGGCTGAAAATATTTTTTTTTCTAAAAAATTATTAAATCATTATAATATTGATAAACCTATTAAAACTTATCATATATTTAATGAACATAAAATTATTCCAGATATTTTAAAAAAACTTAAAGATGGAAAAATATTATCATTAATTTCTAATGCTGGTACGCCTAGTATATCTGATCCAGGTTATTTACTAATAAAAGCTTGTATTAAAGATAAAATAGAAATAGATTGTTTACCAGGAGCAACAGCATTTGTTCCTGCTATAGTAAATTCAGGTTTTCCTATAAATGAATTTGTATTTATGGGTTTTTTACCATCTAAAAAGAGAAGAAAAAAAAAACTGAAATATATTTCAAAAGAAAATAAAACTATTGTTTTATATGAGTCCCCTCATAGACTGGTAAAAACTTTATGTGATCTACAAATATTTTTAGGTGGAGAACAAGTAATAACTATTTGTAGAGAATTATCAAAAAAATTTCAAGAAATTATTAGAGGAACTATTAAAGAAATGACTATTTATTTTAATAATAAAATTCCAAAAGGAGAATTTGTTATTGTGTTAAAAAACAAAAAAAATGCAATGGATATATAAAGATACTCCTAAGGAGGAAATTATAAGTAAATTAAAATTAGATCTGGGTGTAAATCATATTATTGCAATTTTATTAGCACAAAGAAATATAAAATCTTTTGAAGAAGCAAAAAATTTTTTTCGTCCTAAACTAGAATATCTTTATAATCCTTTTCTAATGAAAGATATGAATAAAGCTGTTAATAGAATATTAAAGGCTATAAAAAACAATGAAAATATTTTAATATATGGTGATTATGATGTAGATGGTATTACTTCAGTTGTAATGATTTATGATTTTTTAAAAAAATTATCAAATTCATTTATATATTATTATATACCTGATAGATATAAAGAAGGATATGGTATTTCTTATGAAGGTATAAATTTTGCATTATCAAAACAAATTACTTTAATCATTGCATTAGATTGCGGAATTAATAATTTATCAGAAATAAATTATGCTAAAAAACATGGAATTGATTTTATTATATGTGATCATCATTTACCTGAAATAAAAAATATAAATGCTTATGCAGTGCTTAATCCAAAATATAATGATTGTCAATATCCATTTAAAGAATTAAGTGGATGTGGTATTGGTTTTAAATTAATTCATGGATTAGCTAATATATTAAATATAAATAAAGAAAATGTTTATCTATATTTAGATCTTGTCACTTTGAGTATTGCTGCAGACGTTGTACCTGTTATTAATGAAAATCGTATAATATCATTTTATGGTCTTAAAAAACTAAATACAAATCCTTTTATAGGTATTAGGATAATTGTTAAAAAAATAAAAAATACTATTGATATGTCTGATATTGTCTATAAAATAGCTCCTAAAATTAATGCTGCTGGTCGTATTAAACATGCTAATATTGCTGTTGAATTATTGCTTTCAAAAAAAACAGAAGAAATAAAAAAACTATATAAAGAAATTATTGAATTGAATAATTCAAGAAAAAATATTGATAGTATGGTCACTCAAGAAGCTTTAGAACTTATTAAGTTACATAAAGAAGAAAACAAATATACTACAATAGTTTATAAACCTAATTGGCATAAAGGAGTTTTAGGTATTGTAGCATCTCGTCTTATTGAAAAATATTATCGTCCTACATTAATATTTACAGCAACAAATAATGGCAAAAAATTAGTAGCTTCAGCGCGTTCTGTTATTGGATTTGATATTTATAATGCTATTAAAAAATGTTCAAAATATATAGACTATTTCGGAGGACATAAATATGCTGCAGGTATTACTATAGATTATTCAGTTTTTCCTATTTTTAAGTCTATATTTGAAAATATAGTAAAAAATAGTATTAATGAAAAACAACGTTATCCTAGTCTAACAATTGATTATTGCATATCCCTAAATGATATAACCCCAAAATTATTACGTATTTTAAAACAATTTTCTCCTTTTGGTCAAGACAACGGAAAACCAGTCTTTTTATCAAAAGAAGTTTTAGATAAAGGAGGTGCTAAAGTAATAGGTAATAATCATTTAAAATTAAATGTATATCATATAGGACAAAAAAAAAGTTTAATTGCAATTGGCTTTGGATTAGGTAAATATATTGATATTGTTTTAAATAATAGATCATTTGATATTGTCTATACAATAGAAGAAATTTCTTATAAAGGTAAAAATTATACACAATTGTATATAAAGGATATAAGAGGCACCGAACGGATTCGAACCGTTGTATAAGGTTTTGCAGACCTATGCCTAACCTCTCGGCCACGGTGCCTTAATTTAATTTTTATTATTTTCAAAATTTTTTGATACCTCATCCCAATTAATAACATTCCAAAATGCTTCTATATATTCATTGCGACGATTTTGATAACGAAGATAATAAGCATGTTCCCATACATCTAATGCCATTATAGGTATTCCTTCACCATACATTAATGGATTATCTTGATTAATTGTAGAATTAATTGTTAATTCATTATTAATATTTAAATATAACCAAGCCCATCCTGACCCAAAATGTTTTATAGCAACATTAGAAAATATTTCTTTGAAATTTTCAAAAGAACCGAATTTATTATTAATATCTACAATTAAAGAATCTGAAGGTTTGTTGTCTTTTTTATTATTGGGAGAAATAATCTTCCAGAAGAAATTATGATTATAATACCCTCCTCCATTATTGCGAATAACAGTATTATCTATATTATTTTTTAAAATTTGTTCTATTGATTGGTCACATAAATTTAATTCTTTGATAGCATTATTCAAATTTAAAGTGTATGATGCATGATGTTTAGTATGATGTATTTCCATAGTACTAGAATCTATATAAGGTTCTAAAGCATCATATTTATATGATAAAATAGGAAGTTTGAACATAATTTTATTGTATTTAGTACAAAAATAAATTAATATTTATTAATAAATAATTTTTTTTATTTTTTTTTAAAAAAAAATAAAAAAAATAAAATATTTATTCCTATAAATATTGACAAATCTGCTACATTAAAAATAGGTTTAAATATTTCAAAATGTTTTCTACCAAAAAATGGAATATTTATATATGTATTAATTAATGTTAATTTAAATATATCTACAACACATCCTCCCATAAAAAAAGAATAACTATAACTAGGAGTAGCCAATTTAGATAATCCTGTATAACCTATCCATTTATTACATATTGGATCATATATAGTGCCAGTATTAAATATTAAACCATATAAAGTAGAATCAATAGTATTTCCTATAGCTCCTGCCAATATTAAACTAATTGGAATTATTAATTTTTTTTTAAATTTTGTAATTTTTTTTATATTCAATAAATAAATACTAATAAATATTAAACGAATAATATTTAAAATTATTTTTCCTATATATCCTCCCAAATTATAACCATAAGCCATTCCTGGATTTTCTATAAAAAAAATTTTTAACCATGGAAATATATATATGTTATCACCTAATTTTAAATGGGTTTTTACATATATTTTTAAACTTTGATCTATTAAAATTATAATTAATGTAATTAATATAAATTTTTTCAAAATTTTTTTCCTTCAATCATTTGTTTACCTTCAATACTTAAAGTTGTATAAGGTATAGCTATTAAACGTTCTTTAGGTATAATATTTCCTGTTATACTACAAATTCCATAATCTGGTCTTTTGACTCTAAGTAAAGCATTTTCTAAATTAGTAATAAGTTTTTGTATATGTGATATTAATTGTGCATTTTGTTCTTTGCTTAAAGTTTCTGCTCCTTCTTCAAAAACTTTAAATGTAGGAGATGTATCATCAGTACCATTATTTTGATCATTTACAAATGATTCTTTTAAAAATGATAAATCTTTTTTTGCTTTTTCAAGTTTATCTAAAATTAATTTTTCAAATTCTTCTCTTTCTTTTATTGAATAACCAATTTTTTTATTTATTGTCATATTTTTTAATATAAATATATATATGATAACCTGCTAAATTAATTATTTTATTAATATTATTAAAATTTTGAAATGATAAATTTAATGCCATAGTTTCTTCACAAATATAATTTTGATGTTCTATAATTATATTATAAAATAATTGTGATTCACATTTTAAAAAAATTAATATTTTATCAGTTACTTCTAATTTATTTTTTTTTCTTAATTTTTGTATTAAACTAATAAAATCTCTAATTAACCCTTCTTTTTTAAGACTTTCTGTAATATGTGTATTTAAACTTAAAGTTAAATCTTTTTCAGAAATAACTAACCAATCATTTATGCCACAAGTATAAATTTCAAATTCTTCTTTTAGAAGAATAATTTTTTCACCTTGAATATCAAGTATATATTTTCCTTCTTGTTCTATTTTTAATATATCTTTTTGAGTAAAATTATTTATAGCATTAATAACTAATTTTAATTTTTCTTTTAATCTTGATCCTAAAAGTTTAAAATTAGGTTTAATTTTTTTAATTAAAGAATTTGAATTTTCATTTTGATCTAAAAAATATATGTTTTTAACATTAACCTCTTGTTTAATTATAGATAATGTTGATTGTAACTTTTTTTTATCATTTGTGATAATTAATAATTCTTGTAAAGGTTGTCTTACTTTTATTTTTCCTTTCTTTCTTAAAGAAAATGCCATTGAAGTGACTTTTTTAGTTAAATGCATTCTATATTCTAATTCTTCATTTATAATATTATCATTATATTTTGGAAAATAAGATAAATGAACACTTTCAAAAAGTTCTTTTTTTGTTGTATCATTTAAATCTTTATAAAGATTTTCCATAAAAAAAGGAGCAATTGGTGAAGCAATTTTAGATATAGTTAACAAACATTCATAAAGTGTTTGATATGCTGAAATTTTATCTATTGAATAATTAGTTTTCCAAAAACGACGACGACATAAACGTATATACCAATTACTTAAATTATCTATTACAAAGTTCATTATTGATCTCGCTGCTAAAGTAGGATTATAATTAGTATAATAATAGTCAACTTTTTTTATTAAAGAATTTAATTCTGAAAGTATCCAACAATCAATTTCTGGTCTATCATTTATATTAATATATTTTTCTTGATATTTAAATCCGTCAATATTAGCATATACTGCAAAAAAAATATATGTATTATAAAGTGTACCAAAAAATTTTCGTTTTATTTCTTCAATACCTTCGATATCAAATTTTAAATTTTCACCAGGTTGAGTATTAGATATCATATACCAACGAACTGTATCGGCTCCAAAATTATCTAAAATTTCGAAAGGATTTATTGTATTGCCTTTGCTTTTAGACATTTTATGTCCTTTTTTATCTAAAACTATTCCATTAGATATAACATTTTTATATGCGATTGAATCGAATAACATACATGATATAGCATGAAGTGTATAAAACCAACCACGTGTTTGATCTACACCTTCTGCAACAAGATCAGCAGGAAAATATTTTTTATTATCAATAAAATTTTTATTTTCAAATGGATAATGCCATTGTGCATATGGCATAGCTCCAGAATCAAACCATACATCTATTAAATCAGGTTCTCTTTTCATAATACTTCCAGAATCAGATACTAATATAATTTGATCTACAATCTGTTTATGCAAATCTATTTTATTATAATTTTCATTACTCATATTTCCTATTACAAAATCTTTAAAAGGATTTTCTTTCATAAATCCTTTTTTAATAGATTTTTTTATTTCCATAATTAATTCTTCTATAGATCCTATAATTAGGAGTTCATTATTATTAGATTTCCATATTGGTAATGGTATTCCCCAATATCTAGAACGAGATAGATTCCAATCATTAATATTTTTTAACCAATTATTAAATCGTTTTTCTCCAGTTACTTTGGGAGTCCAATTAATCATTTTATTTAATTCAACCAATCTATTTTTTAGATTTGTAGTTTTAATTATCCAAGAATCTAATGGATAATATAAAATTGGTTTTTCTGTACGCCAACAATGTGGATAAGCATGAGTATATTTTTCTATTTTAAACGCTTTATTATTTTTTTTCAAAAGAATAGCAATATCTTCATCTACTGAATTTTTAGGTATTTCATTATTATTTCTATAATATTCATTTTTAACGTATCTTCCAGCGAAATTGTTTTTTATAGATTTTAAAAATCTACCTTGTAAATCTACTAAAGGAACAATTTCTTTTTTTTCATTTATTATTAACATAGGTGGAATTCCATATTTTTTAGCGATTAAAGCATCATCCAAACCAAATGTTGGTGCAATATGTACAATACCAGTTCCTTCATTGGTCTTTATAAAATCTCCATGAATAATTTGAAATGCATTTTCTACATCTTTATATGGTAAAGCCCAATTTAATAATTGTTCATACCTACTACCTATTATTTTATTACCTTTAAATTCTAGTAAAGTAAAATAAGGTATATTTAAATTTTTTTCTACTAATTGTTTAGCTAAAATAATATTAATTTTAGGATTATAAGTAGATATTAATTGATAATCAATGTACTTATTTATAGCTAAAGCAGTATTAGATGGTATAGTCCATGGTGTAGTAGTCCAAACTAAAAAATAAATATCTCCTTTAATTGATTGAAATTCAATAGGAAGACTTTCTTTGATAGCTTTGAATTGAACAGTTATTGTTAGATCTGTTATATTCTTATAAGCACCTGGCATATTTAATTCATGTGAACTTAAACTAGTACCTGCTGAAGGAGAATATGGTTGAATTGTATAATCTTTATATAACAATTTTTTTTTATATAATTCTTTTATAGACCACCAAATACTTTCTATATATTTAGTTTCATATGTTATATATGGATTTTTAAGATCTATCCAATAACCTAATTTTTTAGTTAGTTCATTCCAAACATTTGTATAACGCATTACTGATGATTTACAAATATTATTATATTCTTTTATGCTAATTTTATTGCCAATATCTTCTTTATTTATACCTAATTTATATTCTACATTAAGTTCTATAGGCAATCCATGAGTATCCCAACCAGCTTTACGTTTTACTTGTTTACCTTTTAAAGTGAAAAATCTACAAAAAATATCTTTAATAGTTCTTCCCATAACATGGTGAATACCTGGTTTGCCATTAGCAGATGGAGGACCTTCATAAAAAATATAAGCAGATGAAGATTTTCTAGATGAAATACTTTTTTCAAAAATATTTTTTTTAATCCAAAAATCTATTATATTATTAATAATTTTTTCGAAATTTAATTCTTTATATATTTTAAACATACTATCTATTATAGTATTTATATTGTTTAATCATTTTTTTTACTATTTCTATTTCTTTATTTAATAATCCATGTTTATCATTTTTTTTCACCTCTAATAATAAATTAGATGCATAATTTTTGTTTCCTTTTATTATAGATGCTATAGCTATATTTAATTGGGCTATTGCTATATTGTGTTTAAAATAAAGTCCAATTGATAGAGCTTTTTGCATAAAATATTCTGATTTATCAAAATTTATATTTGAATAAATTAATCCATTTAAAAAATAAAAATATGCTTTTTGATTTTTTGTAAGTTGTAAATCAGGATTTTTAATAAAACGTAACCATTTTTTTGCATTTTCTATATCTTTTTCTTTTAGTTTAAAAAAGGCTAATAAAAGAAACTCATTTTGGAAAAATAAAAAAATAAAAATCGAACTTAATAAAAGTAATAATATACTAATTATAGTTGTTTTTATAATAAAAAAACTATATATAGCAATAATTAAAATTATTAATGATATATATAATTTGATATATTTATTCATATTTTTCTTTTACCCATTTAGTTAAATCATAATAATTATCATAATTCAAATTATGTTCTGCTTCATATTCTCTATAATAATAATTAATATTATAATTGTCTAATATTATAGGACCTTGTTTTGCCCATTCTATAGGTATTATAGAATCATTTTTTCCATGAGAAATAAAAAAATCTAATGTTTTATAATTTTCTTTTTTTGTATTAGGTAATAAATTTGTATCAGGAAATCCACTTAATATGATTATTTTTTTTATTATTTCAGGATAATGTAAGGCAATAGCATAACTTAAAATAGCTCCTTGACTAAATCCACATAACCATATGTTATTTTTATTTAAATTATAAAATAATATAGAGTCATGAATAAATTTAATTATTTCTTTAATTGATTTAATAGCTTGTGAAGTATTATATATTTTTATATCATTATAAATATTATACCAACAAAAACCGATATCATTCAAATTATGGAATGCACGTAAACTAATAAAAAAAAAATATTGTGGTAATTCTTTTGTCAAAGAAAAAAAATCATTTTCATTTCCACCATATCCATGTAATAATAGAAATAATGGTGGATTCTTTTTTTTTATTAAAGGTTGTTTAGTTATATGTTTTAGCATAAAAAATTATAAATAATTTAAATAAATATATAAAATCTTCTTTTATATTATTAATTATTATAAATAATATGATTATATGAATTTACATGAATATCAAAGTAAGGAAATATTAAAATCTTTTGGAATCAAAGTACCTCGTTATGTTATAGTTGATGATATAGAAAATTCAATAGAATTAGCTAAAAAATTACATAAAGAAACAGATACTAAATGTTTTATTATAAAAGCTCAAATTCACGCTGGAGGAAGAGGAATAGGTGGAGGTATAAAAATAGCAAAATCTTTAAAAGAAGTTAAAGAAAAAGTATCTAAAATATTAGGAAGGCATTTAATTACTCCACAAACTACTAAAGAAGGAAAATTAGTTAATAAAGTTATGATTGCAGAAGATATTTATTATGAAGGTAAATATGAAATAAAAGAATATTATATATCTATATTATTTGATAGAATCAAAAACAAAAATATTATTATATATTCAAATGAAGGTGGAATAGATATTGAGCATATAGCTAAAAATAATCCTAATAAAATATTATATGAAGAAATAGATTCATATGGACTTCAATCTTTTCAAGCTAGAAAAATTGCATTTAATTTAAAATTAAATGGACAATCTTTTAATGAATTCATAGAATTTCTATATTCTTTATATAGAGCATATATTAAATCTGATGCTACTCTTTTGGAAATTAATCCTTTATTAAAAACTTCAGATAATCATATTGTTGCTGTTGATGCTAAAATAATTATTGATGATAATGCATTATTTCGTCATAATGATTATTTATCTATGCGTGATCTTAAAGAAGAAAATCCCATTGAAGTAGAAGCTTCTAAATTTGGATTAAAGTTTATAAAACTTACAGGTAATGTTGCATGTGTAGTTAATGGTGCTGGTTTGGCTATGGCAACTATGGATATGATTAAATTATATGGAGGTGATCCAGCTAATTTTTTAGATATTGGTGGAAATGCTGATAAGAAATGTATTGAAATAGCTTTTAATATTATTTTAAATGATAAAAATGTAAAAATAATATTTGTTAATATTTTTGGTGGAATTGTACGTTGTGATATAGTATCACTAGGTATTATTAATGCTTGTAAAAAAAATAAAATATTAAAACCAATAGTTATTCGTTTTAATGGTACTAATTATGAATTAGCAATAAATATGATTAATAAAAATTTATTAAAAAATATTTATTATGCTAATTCTTTAAAAGAAGCAATGGAAAATATTAAGTCTTTATTATAAATATGATTTCATCAATAAAATATCGTCCTACAGAATTTGAATATGTTATAGGACAAGAAATTATTACAGAAACTTTAAAAAAAGCAATTAATAAAAAAAGATTAGCAAAAGCTTTATTATTTTGTGGACCTCCAGGAGTGGGAAAAACTACTTGTGCACGTATTGTGGCTAAAAAAATTAATGAACCATTAGAAGATTATAATTTAAATATAATAGAATTAGATGCAGCTTCTAATAATTCAATAGAAGATATTCGTAATATCATTGATAAAATATATTTCCATCCACAAAAAGGAAAGTATAAAATATATATTATTGATGAAGTTCATATGCTTTCTCAATCGGCTTTTAATGCTTTTCTAAAAACTTTAGAAGAACCACCATCACATATAATATTTATATTAGCTACAACAGAAAAGTACAAAATTTTGCCTACTATAATTTCTCGTTGTCAAGTATATGAATTTAAACGTATATCTACAGTAGATATTCAATTATATTTAAAATCAATTTCAAAAAAAGAAGGAATTAAAGTTACTGATTACATTTTATTTATGATTGCAAAACATGCTAATGGTTCTATTAGGGATGCACTTTCTATTTTTGATAGATTAGTTTCATATTCAGGTAATATTTTAGTTAAAAAAACTGTTGAAGATCAATTAGGTATACTAGATAATGAATATTATTTTAATATAACTGATTTTATTATAAAAAACGATAGTTCAAGAACTTTATTATTATTTTCTAAAATTTTAGAACGTGGATTTTATATTGATTTATTTCTTAATGGTTTAGCTGATCATTTTAGAGAACTTTTTATATCTAAAGATTCAATAACTATTAAATTATTAGAAAATGAAAATATGAAAGAAGATTATTTAAAACAAGCACACCAAATAAATAAAAATTTTTTAATTAATGCTATTGAAATATGTAAAAATGCAGAATATAATTGTAAAAAAAGCCACAATTCTAGATTAGATGCAGAAATTGCTTTAATAAAACTGGCATTATTAAAATATTAATTTTTTTTTTTCATGTTTATATTGAATATTTCAATTAATAATGCAAATATTATTGTTATATAAAACCAATTTTTAGGTATAGTTTCTATATAATTATCAAAAATTCTAAAATTTCCTATTTTAGCAGCTTCTGTTATTAACATTAATCCAATTAATAATAAAAAAGATAATACTAAAATTTGTATAGAAGGATGATTATTTATTATCTTACTAAGATAAGATGAAAACATAAGCATTATTGCAATTGTTATTATTATTGCTATCATAATTAAAAAAATACCATTAATATAACCCAATCCTTTAAAATTAACTATACCTATAGCTGTTAATATGCTATCTAAGGAAAATACAATATCAATAAATACAATTTGTGAAATTGTATTAAATAAATTAGAATTAGATATTTGTATATTATTTTTTTTAATTTTTGTAAAATTATAAATTTCGTAAATACTTTTATAAAGTAAAAAAAATCCTCCTAATAATAAAATTAGGTTTTTAAATGAAAATTCACCTTTTATAAAACCTATATCAAAACTAATTAATGTTTGTTTTAAATGTAAAATACAAGTAATAAGTAAAAGAAGTATTAATCTGAATAACATAGCTAAACTTAAACCTATTATTCGGGCTAAATTTTGTTTATTTTTAGGTAATTTATTCGAAATTATTGATAAAAATAATAAATTATCTATTCCTAAAACAATTTCAAAAAAAATTAACATAAATAAAACAATATATGTATTAGGATTAAATAACATTATTTATTTATTTATATAGATACTCTTTTAAAATTAATAATTTCAATATTTGAATTAATGTTTTTAATATATTCTATTAAAGATATATTATTATTTTTAATAAAAGGTTGATGAGTAAGTACTTTTTCTGAAAAAAAATTATTTATAATAATATTATGGTTATTTTTTTCTTCATTTAATTTTTCTTTTATTTCTTTTTCAATTGTTGATTTATCAACAGTTTTTTCATTTAAAAATATAGGATTCATAGCCACAACTTGCATAGCGACATTTTTATATATATCTTCACAATTTTTAATTTTTGCATAAAATCCTACTAAAGCAGCAATTCTATTTTGATGTGTATAATATGAAATAAATGGAGCTTCTAATTGTTCATATGTTAATACCAATTTTTCTTTAATTATGCCTGCTAATTCTGTTATTTTTTCTATAACATTTAATCCATCATCAAATTTTTTTAACATTAATTCTTCTTTAGAATTGCAATTGTAAATAATTGCTAATTCTGCTATTTCATTTATTAAATTGGTAAATTTTTTATTCCTAGATGCAAAATCTGTTTCTGAATTTAAAGCAATAATTACGCCTTTTTTACGATTATGATTAACTTTAGCAATTACTAATCCTTGATTAGTAATTTTCTTTTTATTTATTATAAATTCTTGTCCCTTTGTTCTTAACAGTTTTATAGCTTGATTCAAATTACCTTTTGTTTGTTCTAATGCTTTCTTACAATTCATTATGCCAGAGCCAGTAATTTGTCTTAATTTACTAATATCATCAATTGATATTTTATACATAAAAAAAAATATTTAAGATTTATTAATGGAAATACCTTCATTAATAGCTTTAGTTAAAAATGATATAATAAATTCAATTGATTTAGAAGAATCATCATTGGCAGGTATAGGATAATCAACATCTTTAGGATTTGAATTAGTAT
This sequence comes from Candidatus Bostrichicola ureolyticus, assembly GCA_029851125.1. Taxonomy (NCBI): domain Bacteria; kingdom Pseudomonadati; phylum Bacteroidota; class Flavobacteriia; genus Candidatus Bostrichicola; species Candidatus Bostrichicola ureolyticus. Next base: position 275,281 of record CP100319.1, read on the forward strand.
CTACCATTGCAAATATTGGAATATTAAGTTTTTTTGCTTCTTTTACCGCTATATGTTCTTTACGTATATCTACTATAATAATAGCAGAAGGTAGATTATTCATATTAGCAATAGTTCCAAATGTACGATTTAATTTTAATTGTAATCTTTCTATAAGAAGTTGTTCTTTTTTAGAAAGTTTATCATAAATACCTTCCTTTTTATTACGATCAATAGTATTCATTTTTGTAACAGATTTACGTATAGTATATATATTTGTTAATATCCCTCCCAACCAACGTTCTGTTATATAAGGCATTCCTACTTTTTTAGCATAATTAGATATTATATTTTTTCCTTGTTGTTTTGTACAAACAAATAATATTTTTTTTCCAGAAGATGCAATCCTTTTTAAGGGATCCCAAAATTCTATCATATTTTTACGTGTTTTAAATAAATCTATTATATGAATTCCTCTTTTTTCAAAAAAAATATAAGGTTTCATATGTGGATTCCATTTTTCAGTTAAATGTCCAAAATGAACTCTTGCTTTTAATAATTCTTGAATATTTATTTCTGGTATCACTATTTATTAAATTTTAACGTTTTGAAAATTGGAATTTTTTACGTGCTTTTTTTCTACCATATTTTTTTCTTTCTATAATTCGTGAATCACGTGTTAATAATCCTTTAGGTTTTAAAATAGATCTATTTTCTAAATTTACTTTACAAAGTGCACGTGAAATAGCTAATGAAATAGCTTCTGCTTGACTATTAAATCCACCACCAAATACTGTAATTAATATATCATATTTATTTTGGTTATTAGTTAATATAATAGATTTTAAAATTTTGTCAAAAAGTAAATAATGTTTTAAATATTCTTTATAAGAACGTTTATTAATTTTAATATCTCCATGTCCTTCTTTCAAGTAAATTCTAGCCACAGAACATTTTCTTCTTCCTATTGCATGATATATAATATTTTTTTCTTCCATTTAATTATAATAAAATTTTAGGTTTTTGAGCATCATGATTGTGTTTTGATCCTACATATATATATAAATTTTTAAGAAATTGTTTTCTTAACCTATTTTTAGGTAACATACCTTTTATTGATTTTTCCAAAATTTTTTTAGGATTTCTTTTGAATAATTCTTTAAAAAGAATTATTTTTTTTCCTCCAGGATATCCTGTATAAGTAATATATGTTTTATTATTCCATTTTTTTCCAGTTAGTTTAATTTTATCAACATTTATAACAATAATATTGTCTCCTATATTAACATTATTAATAAAATATGGTTTATGTTTTCCTCTTATTAAAATAGCAATTTTTGAAGATAATCTCCCTAGAATTTTATCCGTAGCATCTATAATAAACCATTCTTTTTTAATTGATTTATTATTTGAAATAGTTTTAAAACTTAAAGTATTCATTATATATATAATATTATTATATATAATATTATTATAATTATATATATTATCATTAATAATAAATATTATATATATATATAATATTTTTATTATATATATATATAATATTTATTTATATAAATAAATAATATAAATATATTATATATTAATTATATATAATATATTATTATATATATAAATATATTATATATAATTATATATATAATATATTTATATTATAAAATATTTTAATATTATATGTTATATAAATATATATATATATATATATATAAATATATAATAATTATATATAATAATTATATAAATAATAATTATATATAATAATTATATATATATAAATATATAATAATTATATATAATAATTATATAAATAATAATTATATAATAATTATATATATATAAATATATAATAATTATATATAATAATTATATAAATAATAATTATATAAATAATAATTATATAAATAAATAATAATTATATATAATAATTATATAAATAATAATTATATAAATAATAATTATATATAATAATTATATATATATATATATAAATATATTATGTGACTTTATTAATAAAATAATATTTGTGATTTTGTTATTTAAATGACTTTTATTTAAATGACTTTTTGTCATTAATAATTATTAATAATTTATTAATAATTTTAAAAAAAAATATTTTTTTTACCAATTTGTATATTCTTATGTTATTATTTTTGTTATTATATAAATAATTTTTTAATTGCATGATGATTGGGCATGATGATTGAAAATTAATTATTAATTAATAATAAAATAATATGAGTAAAATTATAGGTATAGATTTAGGTACTACTAATTCGTGTGTTGCTATAATAGAGGGAAAGGATCCCACTGTTATACCTAATTCAGAAGGAAAGAGAACTACACCTTCTACCGTGGCTTTTGTAGAAGGTGGTGAAATAAAAATTGGTGATCCAGCTAAACGTCAAGCTGTTACTAATCCTTCAAAAACAATTTTTTCTATAAAACGTTTTATGGGAAGAAAATTTTCTGAAGTTACTGAAGAAATTAAAAATGTTCCTTATAAAGTAATAAAAGGTAGTAATAATACTCCTAGAGTAAGTATTGATGGCAAATTATATTCTCCTCAAGAAATATCAGCTATGATACTTCAAAAAATGAAAAAAACAGCAGAAGATTATATAGGACATGAAGTAAGTAGAGCAGTAATTACTGTTCCAGCATATTTTAATGATTCCCAACGACAAGCAACTAAAGAAGCTGGAGAAATAGCTGGATTAAAAGTTGAACGTATTATTAATGAACCTACTGCAGCTGCATTAGCTTATGGTATAGATAAACATAAAGAATCTAAAAAAATAGTGGTATATGATTTGGGAGGAGGAACTTTTGATATTTCAATATTAGAATTAGCTGATGGTGTCTTTGAAGTTCTTTCAACTAATGGAGATACACATTTAGGAGGTGATGATTTTGATAGTGTTATTATTAATTGGTTGTCTATGACATTTAAAAATCAAGAAGGTATAGATCTTCGTAAAGATCCTATTGCACATCAACGTTTAAAAGAAGCTGCAGAAAAGGCGAAAATTGAACTATCTTCAAGTATGCAAACTGAAATTAATTTACCTTATATAACTGCTACAGCTTCTGGTCCTAAACATTTAATACAAACACTTACAAGAGCTAAATTTGAACAACTTTCTGAAAAATTAATTAATCGTTCTATGGAACCTTGCAAAAAAGCTCTAGATGCGGCAGGATTAAAAGCTAAAGATATTGATGAAGTAATTTTAGTAGGTGGCTCGACACGTATACCTAAAATACAAAAAGAAGTAGAAATTTTTTTTGGTAAACAACCATCTAAAGGAGTAAATCCTGATGAAGTGGTAGCTATTGGTGCTGCTATTCAAGGAGGTGTATTAACTGGTGATGTAAAAGATGTTCTTTTATTAGATGTCACTCCATTATCTTTAGGAATAGAAACTTTAGGAGGAGTTTTTACTAAATTAATAGAATCTAATACAACTATTCCTACAAAAAAATCAGAAATATTTTCTACTGCTACAGATAATCAACCAGCTGTTACTATACGTGTAGGACAAGGTGAACGTTCTATGTTCAATGATAATAAAGAAATTGGACGTTTTGACTTAGTGGATATTCCACCTGCTCCAAGAGGTACTCCTCAAATTGAGGTTACTTTTGATATTGATGCTAATGGTATTTTAAATGTTTATGCTAAAGATAAAGCTACAGGAAAAGAGCAATCTATTCGTATAGAAGCTTCATCAGGGTTAAGTAAAGAAGAAATTGAAAAAATGAAACTAGAAGCAAAGGAAAATGCTGAAAAAGATAAAAAAATAAAAGAAGAAGTTGAAAAATTAAATTCTGCTGATAGTTTAATATTTAATAGTGAAAAACAATTAAAAGAATATGGAGATAAAATTTCAGAAAATAATAAAAAAAATATTGAAGAATCAATAAAAAAACTTAAATCTGCATATAATGATAAAAATTTATCTATGATAGATGAAGCTACAAAAGAAGTAAACGAAGCTTTTTCAGCTGCTTCTAAAGAAATTTATGAAGCTCAACAAGCTCAACAAGCTCAACAAGCTCAACAAGCTCAACAAGCTCAACAAGCTCAACAAGCTGAAACAAATGATTCTTCAAAAAAAACTGATTCTAAAAAAAATGAAAATGTACAAGATGTTGATTTTGAAGAAGTTAAATAAATAAATAAATAAATACTAAATAAATACATAAATGTATTTATGTATTTATTTAGTCATTTAAAAATTGGGCTTTATTTTTAATAAAACGTAAACGAATATTATCTAATTTTCCATTACGATGTTTAGCAATAATTATTTCAGCTTGATCTTTGCAAGTATCAGTATTAAAACCATAATATTCAGGTCTATAAATAAAAGAAACAATATCAGCATCTTGCTCAATTGCACCTGATTCTCGTAAATCAGATAATAATGGACGTTTATTTCCTCCCCTAGATTCTACGGCACGAGATAATTGAGATATAGCTATTATAGGTATATTAAGTTCTTTAGCAATAGATTTTAAACTTCTAGAAATTATTGATATTTCTTGTTCACGATTAATAGTGTTTTTATTACAAGTCATTAATTGTAAATAATCAATCATAATAAGACGTACACCATATTGAGAGACTAAAATACGAGATTTAGAACGTAAATCGAATATTGAAAGTGCTGGAGTATCATCTATATAAAATGGAGATTGTTCTATTTTTTTTATTTTTTGATTAAGTAATTTCCATTCTAAATCAGATAAATTAGCTTTTTTTAATTTATTAATTGATAAATCAGTTTGATATGCAATCAATCTATTAATTAATTGTATAGAAGACATTTCTAATGAAAAGAATGCTATAGGTATTTTATTATATACAGAAATATTATTAGCCATAGATAATATAAATGCTGTTTTTCCCATTCCAGGACGTGCTGCAAATATAATTAATTCAGAATTTTGCCAACCTGAAGTAATATCATCTATTTTAGAAAAACCAGAAGGTATACCACTCAATCCATTATTATTAAGTGATGCTATTTTTTTCATTTTATCTATAGATTCTAAAATAATTGATTGTACATGTTCAAATTTTTTTTTACTTAAATTATTATAAGTAATTTCAAAAAATTTTGATTCAGCATAATCAAGTAATTCAAAAATATCTGTAGTTTCATCGTATGATTTTTCTATTATTTCATAAGAAATATTTATAAGACTTCTTAAGATAAATTTGTATTTTATAATACTGCTATGATATTCAATATGTGCGGAAGAAACTACTTTTTGGGTAAGTTTTATTAAATAATATTCATCTCCAATAATTTTTATTTTTCCTAATTGACGAAGTTTATTTGATATTGTATATAAATCTATAGGTTCAGAATTATGAAAAAGTTGTAGTATAACTCTATATATTTCTTTATGTTTTGTGTTATAAAACATTTCTGGAGATAATATATCAATAATTTTATATAATCCTTTTTGATCAATCATTATAGCACCTAAAACAATTTCTTCTAATTCTAATGCTTGAGGAGGTATTTTTAAATTTTTATCCATTTTTTTATATTAATTATTATTAATTTAATAGTATTAATCGTAAAAAAAATTATATGGTTTATTCTGTAGAAGAAATTGAACTTATTAGAATAAGTGCGTTATTAACATCAAAAACACTTGGAATGTTAGCAAAGGAAATAAAACCTGGGATTAATACTTTATATTTGGATAAATTAGCAAAAGAATTTATTTATGATAATGGTGGTATTTCAGCATTTTTAGGATTATATGATTTTCCTAATACTATTTGCATATCTATTAATGAACAAGTAGTACATGGAATTCCTAAAAAAAATGTTTATTTATATGAAGGAGATATTATATCTATAGATTGTGGTGTAAAAATGAATGGATATTGTGGAGATCAAGCATATACTTTTGAAGTAGGTCAAATAAATTCAAAAAAAAAAAAATTACTCCAAATAACTAAAGAATCTTTATATTTAGGAATAAAAGAATGTAAAAAAGGACATAGTATAGGACATATTGGTTTTGCTATTCAAAATAATGTAGAAAAATATGGATATAGCATAGTTAGAGAATTTGTAGGACATGGTATAGGACGTAAAATACATGAAAATCCTCAAATACCTAATTATGGTAAAAAAGGTAATGGTGATCTTTTAAAAGAAGGAATGGTATTAGCTATAGAACCAATGGTTAATATGGGTACTGATCAAATACAATTTGATAAAGATGGTTGGACAATTTCTACTTTTGATAGACAACCTTCAGCTCATTTTGAGCATAATATAGCAATTATTAATGGTAAAGCTTCTTTACTATCTACTTTTGAATATATTTATAAATCTTTAATTAAATAAATAAATATGCCCACTATTCAACAATTAATAAGAAAAGGAAGAATTTCAATTAAAAAAACTAGTAAATCAGCTATATTAAATTCTTGTCCTCAAAAAAGAGGTGTATGTACACGTGTATATACTACTACTCCTAAAAAACCTAATTCTGCTATGCGTAAAGTTTGTCGTGTACGTTTAACTAATGGAAAAGAAATAATTGCTTATATACGTGGTGAAGGTCATAATCTTCAAGAGCATTCAATTGTATGTGTAGCAGGAGGAAAAATAGCTAGAGATCTTTCAGGAGTACGTGCTCATGTAGAACGTGGATGTAGAGATGCTGCTGGAGTTGTTGGTCGTATGAAAAGTAGAAGTAAATATGGTACTAAAAAAAGTTCTAATGAAAATAAACAATAATGAGAAAAGTTAAAGCTTTAAAAAAGTCTTATTTACCAGATCCCAAATATGGTGATACATTAGTCACTAGATTTGTTAATCATCTTATTAAAGATGGTAAAAAAATAAAAGCTTTTAATATATTTTATAATGCTATTAAAAAAATAGATGAGGATAAAAAAACAGAAGAAAAAACAGGTTTAGATATTTGGAAACAGGCATTAAAAAATGTTATGCCTCATGTAGAAGTTAGAAGCCGTCGCATTGGAGGAGTAAATATTCAAATTCCTGTTACTATATCGTCACATATGAAAATAACTAAAGCCATAAAATTGATAATTAAATGTGCATCATTACGAAATGAAAAAAGTATGGCATTTAAATTAGCCTGTGAGATTTTAGATGCGTTTAATGAAGAAGGTATGGCTATAAAAAAAAGAGATAATATTCATAAAATTGTTGAAGCTAATAAGGCTTTTTCTCATTTTAGATTTTAGTATTTATGGTCAAAAACAAATTGAAATATACAAGAAATATAGGTATTGCAGCACATATTGATGCTGGTAAAACAACTACAACAGAACGTATTCTTTTTTATACTGGTAAAACTCATAAAATAGGTGAAGTGCATGAAGGAACTGCTACCATGGATTGGATGGCTCAAGAACAAGAAAGGGGCATTACAATTACTTCTGCAGCAACACGTTGCGAATGGACGTATTATAATAATAAATATTATATCAATATAATTGATACACCTGGACATGTAGATTTTACAGTAGAAGTAGAACGTTCTATTCGTGTATTAGATGGTATGGTAGTTTTATTTAGTGCTGTAGATGGGGTAGAACCTCAGTCAGAAACTGTTTGGAGACAAGCTGATAAATATAATATTCCAAGAATAGGTTATGTTAATAAAATGGATCGTAGAGGGTCAGATTTTTTTAATGTTTGTGATCAAGTAAAAAATATTTTAGGTAGTAAATCAGTTATTATGCAAATACCTATTGGTAATGAAATAGATTTTAAAGGTATAATAGATTTAATTTCAAATAAAGCTATTATTTGGAATGATAATGATAAAGGTGTAACATATAAAGAATGTGAAATACCTAATAGTATAAAAAATATTTCTATAAAATATAGAAATAAATTAATAGAAGATATTGTAGAATATGATGATGTTTTAATAGAAAAATTTTTTAAAGATCCTTCTTCTATTTCAGAAGAAGAAATATATAAAACTTTACGTAAAGCTACAATAAATCTTAAAATAGTTCCTATGTTTTGTGGTTCTTCTTTTAGAAATAAAGGAGTCCAAATATTAATAGATGCAATATGTCAGTATTTGCCATCTCCTATTGATATAAAAAAAATTATTGGTATAAATCCTATTACAAATAATAAAGAAGAACGTAGACCTGATGATAATGAACCATTTTCAGCATTAGCATTTAAAATTTCTACTGATCAATTTGTTGGCCGTTTAGCTTTTATAAGAGTTTATTCTGGTGTATTAAATGCTGGTTCTTATGTATATAATACGCGTACAAAAAATAAAGAACGTATTTCACGTATATATCAAATGCATACTAATAAACAAATTCCTATAGAAAAAGTTGGAGCAGGTGATATTGGAGCTATAGTAGGTTTTAAAGATATTAAAACAGGAGATACTATTTGTTATGAGAAATATCCAATAATATTAGAAAATATATCGTTTCCTGAACCAGTAATAGGATTAGCTATTGAACCTAAATATAAAAAAGATCTTGATAAAATGAGTTTGGCAATTTCAAAATTTCTTGAAGAAGATCCTACTATTCAAGTACGTATTGATAGATCAACCAGACAAACTATTATTTCAGGTATGGGAGAATTACATTTAGAAATTATTATAGATCGTATGAAAAGAGAATTTGGAGTAGAAGTCAATCACGGAGAACCTCAAGTTGAATATAAAGAAGCATTAAAAACTACAATTAAACATAGAGAAATTTATAAAAAACAAACTGGAGGTAGGGGAAAATTTGCAGATATAATATTTATATTAAGTCCTTCTGAAAAAAATAAAAATGGTTTAGAATTTATAAATAAAGTGAAAGGTGGTAATATTCCAAAAGAATTTATTCCTTCTATTGAAAAAGGTTTTAGGGCAGCAATGAAAAGTGGACCTTTAGCTGGTTATGAAATTGATGCAATGAAATTAACTTTAATAGATGGTTCTTATCATCCAGTAGATTCTGATCAATTATCTTTTGAATTAGCAGCAAAATCTGGATTTAGAGAATCATCAAAAAAGGCAAAATTTGTTTTATTAGAACCTATAATGAAATTAGAAATAGTAACTCCTGAAGAAAATATGGGAGATATTGTAGGAGATTTGAATCGTAGGAGAGGTACTGTAAAACACATAGATAGCCGTAATAATACAAAAATTATTAAGACTATTGTTCCTTTATCAGAAATGTTTGGATATGTCACTACTTTACGTACGTTATCTTCTGGTAGAGCAATTTCAACAATGGAATTTTCTCATTATGAAGTTGTTCCCTCTAATATAGCAGAAGAAATTATTTCAAAAACAAAAGATATATAAAATATGAGTCAAAATATTAGAATAAAATTACAATCATATGATCATTTTTTATTAGATAATTCTATGGATAAAATTATTAAATCGGTAATTCCTACAGGTGTTATAATTAAAGGTCCTATTCCTTTACCTACTGTTAAAAAAATTTATACTGTATTACGTTCACCACATGTTAATAAAAAGTCTCGTGAACAATATGTTTTACCTAAACATAAGAGATTTTTAGAAATTTGTAATGCACGTTCTACTACTATAGATGCTTTGATGAAGTTAGAATTAGCTAGTGGAGTTGAAGTTAAAATTAAAGTTTAATTATGCAAGGAATAATAGGTAAGTATATAGGTATGATTAACTTATATCAAAATGGAATAAGTATTCCATGTAGTATTATAAAAGCTGGACCATGTACAGTAACTCAAATTAAAACTATAGATAAAGATGGTTATTGCGCTATACAATTGGGTTTTGAGTATAAAAAAAAGATAAATAAACCTTTAAAAGGACATTTTAAAAATATATTACCTAATAAAAAAATTGTAGAATTTAAAGGAGATTTTCCTAATCTTAAATTAGGAGATAATATTAAAGTTAATATTTTTAATGAAAATGAATTAATTAATATTACAGGTATTTCTAAAGGCAAAGGATTTCAAGGGGTAATAAAACGTCATAGATTTTCAGGTGTTGGTGAAAGTACTCATGGTCAACATAATCGTTTAAGAGCTCCAGGATCTATTGGAGCTGGATCTGATCCTTCTCGTGTATTTAAAGGGACTTTAATGGCAGGTAGAACAGGTAATAATAGAATTACTATTAAAAATATTAATTTAATTAAAATAGATATAGAAAAAGATTTATTAATTGTTAAAGGATCCGTACCAGGATATAAAAATTCGTATTTAATAATAAATAAAATTAATAAATGGAAGTAACAGTATTTAATATAAATGGTGAAAAAACTGGATCTTTAAAATTAGATTCTTTTAATATTAATCCTAATAATCATTCTGTATATCTTGAAATTAAAAGATATTTAGCATCAAAACGTCAAGGAACTCATAAAACCAAAGAAAGAAGTGAATTATCAGGAAGTAGACGTAAACTACATCGTCAAAAAGGAACTGGTAGTTCAAGAAAAGGTGATATTAAGAATCCTTTATTTAAAGGTGGAGCAAGAGTTTTTGGACCTACTCCTAGAAAGTATAATTTTAAGTTAAATAAATCTTTAAAAAGATTAGCTAAACGTTCTATTATAAGTCAAAAATTGAAAGATAATTCAATATTAATTTTAGAAGATTTTTATTTAGAAATTCCTAAAACTAGGATTTTTTTAGAAAAATTAAAATTTTTTAATTATATATCAATAAATAAAAAAAATATTCTAATGGTTTTAGAAACGTATAATAAAAATTTATATTTAGCATCTCGTAATTTACCTAAATTCAAACTTATATCAGTTAATGAATTAAATAGTTATGATCTTTTAAAAGCTTCATATATTATTTTTTTTAAAAGTTCAATAGAAAAAATTTCTAATTATTTGAATAAATGACAATTTTAATTAAACCTTTAAATAAAGTTGAAAAATATAATAGATATAATAAATCTTACGTTTTTTTAGTTAAAAATAGAGCCAATAAAATTCAAATAAAGAATGAAATAGAAAAATTTTATAATGTTATAGTAAAAAATGTTAATACAATAATATTTTATATTAAACCAAAATCTAAATATACTAAAAAAGGATTTATTATAAATAAGTCAAAAACATTAAAAAAAGCTATAATAACTCTTGAAAAAGGTGCTTTTATAAATTATATAAATAAATAATAAATGTCAATTAAAAAATTAAAACCAATAACGTCAGGTCAAAGATTTAGAGTAGTAAATAATTATGATGATATTTCTAAAAAAAAAAATTTAAGTAATGTTAAATATTTAAGTATAGGAAAAAATAAATCAGGTGGAAGAAATAATTATGGCAAAATTACTATGCGTTATATTGGAGGAGGGCATAAAAAAAAATATAGAATTATTGATTTTAAAAGAAATAAATTCAATATACCAGCTATTGTAAAAACTATTGAATATGATCCTAATAGATCATCTTTTATCTCTTTGTTATTTTATGCTGATGGTGAAAAACGATATATTATATCTCCCAATGGAATTAAAATTGGTCAAAAAATTTTTTCAGGTAAAAACATTTCACCAGACATTGGAAATGCTTTATATTTAAATGATATTCCTTTAGGAACTATTATTTCATGTATAGAAATAAAACCTGGTAAAGGAGCAACACTAGCTCGTAGTGCTGGTTCTTATGCACAATTGATGGCTAAAGATGGTAAATATGTAATAGTTAAATTACCTTCAGGTAAGAATCAAATGATTTTGAATAACTGTATTGCTACTATAGGGTCTGTATCTAACGTTGATCATCAATTAGAAATATTAGGCAAAGCTGGAAGAAATAGATGGTTAGGAAGAAGACCACGCACTAGAGGTGTAGCAATGAATCCAATAGATCATCCTATGGGAGGTGGAGAGGGAAAATCTTCTGGAGGTCATCCAAGAAATAGAAAAGGTATACCTTCAAAAGGATTTAAAACACGTTCTAAAAAAACATCATCTAAATATATAATAGATAATAAAAAATAATATGGCACGTTCATTAAAAAAAGGTCCATATGTATCGTATACATTATTAAAAAAGGTTATTAATAATAAAAAATTAAATAAAAAAATAGTTATAAAAACGTGGTCAAGATCATCAATGATAATTCCTGAATTTGTAGGTCAAACTTTTGCTGTTCATAATGGAAAACATCATATTCCAGTATATATAACTGAAAATATGGTGGGCCACAAATTAGGAGAATTTGTTTATACTAGGATATTTAGGGGACACGCAGGTTCTAAAAATAAAAAAATAACAAAATAATGTAGTATGGGTGCAAGAAAAAAGAGAATAGCTATAAATAATATTAAATATAGAAAACCAATAGTATTTGCTTTATTACGAAATGTTCCAATATCTCCCCGGAAAATGAGATTAATGGCGAATAATATTCGTAATTTAAGTGTCAATAATGCTTTAAATATTTTAAAATATAGCAAACAAAAATCATCAATTTTTTTAAAAAAACTTTTATTATCAGCATTATCAAATTGGAAAATAAAAAATAAAAATATTGAAAAACCTTTATATATAAAAGAAATTATTGTCAATAAAGCTCGTACTTTAAAAAGATTACGAATAGCTTCTAAAGGTAGAGCTAATCAAATAAAAAAGAAATATAATAATGTTAAAATTATAATTAATTATTAAAATGGGACAAAAAACAAATCCAATTGCTAATAGATTAGGTATTATTCTATCATGGCAATCTAGTTGGTGTGGGGATTTTTTAGAAAGAATTACTGAAGATTTTAAAATAAGACATTATATAGAAAAACGTTTACCAAAATATATTGTCTCTCGTATATTCATAGAACGTACTTTAAAATTTATTACTATTACTATATATACTTCTCGTCCAGCTATTATTATTGGTAAAGGTGGTCATGAGATAGATAAATTAAAAAATGAATTAAGTAAAATTACTACCAAAGAAATGCAAATAAATGTTAATGATATTAAACGTCCTGAACTTGATGCATCTTTAGTAGCTAAAAATTTAGCTCGTTATATTGAAAATAGATTTTCTTATAAAAGAATTATTAAACAAGCTATTATATCTGCTATGCGTCTTAGTGCAGAAGGTATAAAAATACAAGTGTCAGGTAGATTAAATGGAGTAGAAATGGCGCGTAAAGAATCTTATAAAGAAGGTAGCATTTCTTTATCTACTTTTCGTGTAAATATAGATTATGCTATGGTGGAAGCACATACTATTTATGGAAGAATAGGCATTAAAGTATGGATAAATAAAGGAGAAATTTATAATAAAAAAGAATTTTTAATAGTAGGTGGAGGTGGAAAAAGATAATAAATATGTTACAACCTAAACGAACAAAATATAATAAACAACAAAAAAAACCTGTAAAAGGTAATTCTACAAAAGGAACTAGGCTTTCATATGGTGACTATGGTATTAAAACTCTAAAATCATCATGGATTACTGCTAGTCAAATAGAGGCTGCACGTATAGCAGCTACTCGTTATATGAAACGAGAAGGAAAATTATGGATTAATATATTTCCTGATAAACCTATTACAAAAAAACCCCAAGAAGTACGTATGGGAAAAGGAAAAGGGAATGTAGATCATTGGGTAGCAAATACTAAACGTGGACGTATTTTGTTTGAAATTAGTGGTGTTAGTATAACTATTGCTAAGGAAGCTTTAAGATTAGCATCACATAAATTACCTGTGAAAACTAAATTTGTTATTGCAAATGATTTAAATATTAAAAACAATGAAAATTAATGAATTAAAAAAATTATCTATTGAAGAACTTAAGTCATTATTAAAAATGAAACAAGATAATTATCAAAAATTAAAATTTGATAATACAATATCAACTATAAAAAATCCTCTTTTAATTAAGAATCTTAGAAAAGATATAGCTCGTATTAATACAATTATAAATAATTTATAAATAATATTATATTTCTATTTCAATAATAAGAATATATATGACTAGAAATTCTAGAAAAGAAAGGACAGGATTAGTAATAAGTACTAAAATGAATAAAACTATAGTAGTTTTGGAAACTAAACGTGTCAATCATCCACGTTATGGAAAAAGTATAGTAAAGTCTAAAAAATATATGGTACATGATGAAAAAAATGTTTCTAATAAAGGAGATAATGTAATTATTATGGAAACTCGTCCATTAAGTAAAAAAAAACGTTGGAGATTAATAAAAAAAATTTGAATATGTTACAACAAGAATCAATACTTAAAGTAGCTGATAATACTGGTGCAAAAGAAGTTTTGCTTATACGTGTATTAGGAGGAAAAAGATATGGATATGTAGGAGATTCTATTATAGTTTCTGTAAAAGAAGCTATTCCTGGAGGAAGTATTAAAGAAGGACAAATATCTAGAGCAGTTATTATTAGAACAAAATATAAAACACGTCGTAAAGATGGATCATATATCTCATTTGACGATAATGCGTGTGTATTACTTTCTTCTTCGAAAGAAATATTAGGAACTAGGGTATTTGGTCCAGTAGCAAGAGAATTAAGAGATAAAGAATATATGAAAGTTATTTCATTGGCTATTGAAGTTTTATAAAAAAAATAATATGTTAAAAATTAAAGTGGGAGATAAAGTTATTATTTTATCGGGAAATTATAAGAACCGTAAAGGTATTATTATGAAAATTTTGAAAAAAAAAAATAAAGTAATTGTTAGTGGTATAAATTTAATAAAAAAACATATAAAAAAAGATGGAATTCTAAAGATAGAGGCACCAATTCATATTTCTAATATATCTCTTATTGATCATGATAGTGGAAATCCTATACGTATAGGATGTATAGGATTTAAAATAAATAATGATAAAAAAATTCGCATAATTAAAAAAACTGGAAAAATATATGAAAATATTAATTAAAAATGTTTTATTCACCTAGACCTCAACTTTTATATAAAAAAAAAATAATTCCTATTCTTATTAAAGAATTTGGGTATAAATCAATTATGGAGGTACCTAAAATAAAAAAAATAGTTATTAGTAAAGGAATTGGTTATGCTCTTAATGATAAAAAAATTATTAATAATGCAATAGAAGAAATTTCTATTATTACGGGACAAAAAGCTATACCGTGTTTTTCAAAACGTGATGAAGCAGGATTTAAATTACGTAAAGGAATGTTGGTAGGATGTAAAGTAACTTTACGTAGACAAAAAATGTATGAATTTATAGATAGATTAATTACTATAGCTTTACCTAGAGTAAGAGATTTTAACGGAATTAAAAATAATAGTTTTGATGGAAAAGGTAATTATAATTTGGGAATTATTGAACAAATCATATTTCCTGAAATAAATATTGATAAAACAAAAAAAATTTTAGGTATGAATATTGCATTTGTAACATCTGCTAAAACAGATAAAGAAGCTCTATCTTTATTAAAATATTTTGGAATACCTTTTAAAAAAAATTAAAAAATGGCTAAAGAATCAGTAAAAGCTAGACAAATAAAACGTGAAAAAATAGTTTTAAAATATAAAAAAAAACGTTTCCTTTTAAAAAAGGCTAAAGATTATGATTCATTGCAAAAATTACCAAAAAATGCATCTCCTGTAAGATTATGTAATAGATGTAATATTACAGGCAGGAAAAGAGGTTATATACGTGATTTTGGAATATCTAGGATAGAATTTAGACGTATTGCTTCTGAAGGTTTAATACCAGGAATAAGAAAAGCAAGTTGGTAAACTTAAATTAAAAAAAAAATGAATATAGATACTATAGCTGATTATTTAACACGTATCCGTAATGCTTTACATGCATGTAATAGGATAGTAAAAATTCCATATTCTAATTTAAAAAATGAAATTACTAAGATTCTTTTAGATCAAGGATATATTTTAAATTACAAAGTAATAAATGATAATAAAAAATATATTAAAATTGCATTAAAATACCATAAAAATTATCCAGTTATAAAATTTATGAAACGTATTAGCAAACCTGGATTAAGAAAATATTGTAGTTCAAAAAAAATTCCTCGTGTATTAAATGGTTTAGGAATAGCAATTATTTCAACATCTAAAGGGATAATGATTTGTAAAAAAGCTAAAGAAAAAAATATAGGAGGAGAAATATTATGTTATATTTATTAAATATTAAAAATAATGTCTAGAATAGGTAAAATTCCTATATTAATACCTAAAGAAGTTATTATAAAAATAGAAAATGGAAAAATTATAATAAAAGGTCCATTAGGAGAATTATATCAATCATTTTCAATAAAAAATATTGAAATAATAATTAAGGAAAATTATTTATATATAAATAATATAGTTTTAAATGAAAAAAAAGGAAGAGCTATGCATGGATTATATCGAGTACTAATCAATAATATGATAATTGGTGTTACTAAAGGTTTTCAAAAAGTATTAGAAATAGTTGGTATAGGATATAAAGCTTCTAATAATGGACGTATTTTAGAATTAAGTTTAGGTTATTCTCATAATATTATGATTAAATGTCCTGATGAAATTAAAGTAGAGACTAAAAATGAAAAAGGAAAAAATCCATTAATCATTTTGTCATCTTATGATAAGCAACTATTAGGAATAGTTGCTGCTAAAATTCGTTCGTTTAGAAAACCAGAACCTTATAAAGGTAAGGGCATAAGATATTTAGGAGAATATATTATAAGAAAAACTGGTAAATCAGCTTAAATTAAAAATGAAAACTAATAGAAGATTAAGAATAAAATATAGAATTAGAAAAAAAATATTTGGAACATCGAAAATTCCTAGATTATCTGTTTTTAGAAGTAATAGAGAAATTTATGCACAAATTATTGATGATACTAAAAGTATAACATTGGTATCAGCGTCTTCTTTAAAACTACCTAAACAGGATAATAAATCAAAATTTGCTACTGAAGTAGGTAAACGTTTAGGTATGAAAGCTAAAAATATAGGAATTGAAAAAGTAGTTTTTGATAGAAATGGATATTTATATCATGGTAGAATTAAAAATTTAGCTGAAGGTGTTAAAAAATATTTAAAATTATAAAATTTATGTTTTATTCATTTAGAAAAAAATTAAAAATATCCAAAAATATTGAATTAAAAGAACGTTTAGTAACAGTTGAAAGAGTTTGCAAAGTTACTAAAGGTAGACGTTATTTTAGTTTTAGTGCTATTGTTATTAAAGGAAATGAAAATGGAATAGTTGGTTATGGTTTAGGAAAATCTAATGAAATATCGGATGCTATTCATAAAGCTGGTGAACAAGCCAATAAAAATTTAGTAAAAATATCAATATATAAAGGAACAATACCTCATGAACAAAGTGCTAAGTTTGGAGGATCTAAAATATTTATACGCCCCGCTTCTGAAGGGACTGGAATAATTGCTGGTGGTGCTATGCGGTATGTTTTAGAAATTGCAGGTATATATAATGTATTATCTAAATCTAAAGGATCATCTAATCCTCATAATGTTGTTAAAGCTACAATTAAAGCATTAATAAATATTAGAAATGTAAATATAATTGCTAAAGAGAGAGGTATTTCTATTAATAAAGTTTTTAATGGATAAAAAAATATTTAAAATATTTAATAAATAATTAAAAAGTGAAATTAAATAATTTAAGTCCAGCAAAAGGTTCTGTCAAAACGAATAAACGTTTAGGAAGAGGTCAAGGATCAGGTAGAGGTGGAACATCTACAAGAGGACATAAAGGAGCTAAGTCTAGATCAGGATTTAGTAAAAAATTGGGGTTTGAAGGAGGACAAATGCCTTTACAAAGACGTGTTCCTAAAGTAGGTTTTAAACCTTTTAATAAAAAAAAATATTCAATAGTTAATTTAGATGATTTGCAAATTTTATTTGATAAAGGAAAACTTAAAAACAATATTATAAACAATAATATTTTAGTAGCTAATGGTTTGATAAAAAAAACCAATGAATTAATTAAAATTTTAGGTAGGGGTGAATTAAAAGTTAAATTAAAAATAACCGCTAATAAATTTAGCAAAAAAGCTGATAAATTAATTAAAAAAGTAGGAGGAGAAACTATAAAAATATGAAATATATATATTCAACTATAAAAAATATATATAATATTAGTGAATTACGTAATAGAATAGGTATAACTATAATATTATTATTAATATATCGTTTTGGGTCTTATGTTCCATTACCAGGAATAAATCCTAATGGTTATAGTTCTTATGCTAGTTATAGTGGAATTATGCAAATATTATCTTCATTTACAGGAGGTGCTTTTAATCGTGTATCTGTTTTAGCATTAAGTGTAATGCCTTATATATCAGCTTCTATTATTGTACAATTAATGAGTTTTGCATTTTCTTATTTTCAAAAAATACAAAAAGATGGGGAAAGTGGTAATAGAAAAATGAATTATATTATAAAATGGGTTACTATATTAGTATGTTTAATTCAAGCTCCTGCATACATAATAGCACTAACTACACATTTTATACCTTTATATACAAATGAAATTTATTTTATTTACAATAATAAATTATTATTTATAATAATATCGGTAATAATATTAACTACAGGAACTTTATTTACTGTTTGGTTAGGAGATAAAATTACTCAGAAAGGAATAGGCAATGGAATATCATTAATTATTATGACTGGTATTATATCACGTTTTCCTATTTCTGTAATTAATGAAATTAATAATAAAATGGGAATGGGAATTGGTAAGTGGAATTATGGATTAATATTTTTAGAATTTTTATTGTGGATTTTAGTTATAATTTTTTGTCTACTTGTAATTCAAGCAGTAAGAAAAATACCAATACGATATGTAAATAGTTATTATTCTAATAATATATTTCAACATATTCCTATTAAAGTAACAACAGCTGGAGTTATGCCTATTATATTTTCACAATCTATTATGTTATTTCCAATGACTATATCAACATATATTAAAAACGAAAAAATTAAATATATATTGGATATATTTAATAATATATATGGTTTTTGGTATAATTTAATATTTGTAATTATGATTATAATATTTACATTTTTTTATACTTCTCTGACTATATCTGTTAGCAAAATATCTGATGATTTAAAACGAAATGGTGGTTATATACCTAATGTAAAACCTGGAAAAAATACAATAAATTATTTAGATAATATTATATATAAAATTACTATTCCAGGAGCTTTATTATTATCTATAATAGCAATATTACCTTCATTAGTAATTAAAATAGGTATAACCAAAAATATTGCTTTATTTTATGGAGGTACTTCATTACTTATTATAATAGGTGTAATATTTGAAACAATTCAACAAATTAATATTTATTTATTAAATTATAAATATGATCATTTTATATATGGATAATATATGGCCAAGCAAGCAAATATAGAAATTTACGGTATTATTACTGAAGCATTGCCCAATGCTACATTTCGTGTTAAATTAAATAATGGATCTTTTATCATAGCTCATATATCGGGAAAAATGAGATTGCATTATATTAAATTATTACCTGGTGATAAAATAAAATTAGAAATGTCTCCTTATGATTTGAGTAGAGCTAGAATTATATTTAGATATAAAAATACATATGAAAGTAAGAACATCAATAAAAAAAAGAAGTGCTAATTGTAAATTAGTAAAACGTAAAGGACGTCTTTATATTATAAATAAAAAAAATCCTAGATTAAAACAAAAACAAGGTTAAAAAAATGGCTAGAATATCAGGTATAGATTTACCTAAAAATAAAATAGGCATGATAGCTTTAACAGAAATTTATGGTATAGGAAAAAGTACATCTAAAAAAATTTTAAATATAAATAACGTTGATAAAAATATTAAAGTCAAATATTGGACAGATGAACAAATTAATAATATTAGAGAATATATATCAAATACATTAAAAGTAGAGGGTGAGTTACGTTCTGAAATTCAATTAAATATCAAACGTTTGATAGATATTGGGTGTTATAGAGGTATGCGTCATAGAATTGGATTACCTGTTAGAGGACAAAAAACAAAAAATAATTGTCGTACTAGAAAAGGTAAAAGAAAAACTGTAGCTAATAAGAAAAAAGTTACTAAATAATAAATTTTAAAATAAATGGTTAAATCTATAAAATCAAAAAAAAGAAAAGTTATAGTTGAAGCTAAAGGAGAGGCACATATAAGTTCTACGTTTAATAATATTATTATTACATTAACTAATACTAAAGGAGAAGTTATAGCTTGGTCATCAGCCGGTAAAATGGGATTTAAAGGTTCTAAAAAAAATACACCTTACGCTGCTAAAATTGCAGCAGAAGATGCTGCTAAAGCAGCATTGAATGCTGGATTAAAAAGAGTAGATGTTATTGTTAAAGGACCTGGATCTGGTAGAGATGCAGCTATACGAACATTAAATAATATGGGTCTACAAATTAATGTAATAAAAGATGTGACCCCATTACCTCATAATGGTTGTAGACCACCTAAAAGAAGAAGAGTTTAATATGGCAAAATATATAGGACCTAAAGGGAAAATAGAACGTCGATTTGGAGAACCAATATTTGGAACTAAAATACTTAAACGTAGAAAATATCCACCAGGACAACATGGTAATAATCGTAGGAAAAGTAAAAAACGTTCTGAATATGCTATTCAATTATTTGAAAAGCAAAAAGCAAAATATATTTATGGTATATTAGAACGTCAATTTTTAAACTTATTTAAGCAAGCATCAAAAAAAAAGGGAATTACTGGAGAATTGCTTATTCAAATGTGTGAATCTCGTTTGGATAATATTGTATATAGATTGAATATTGCACGTTCTAGATCTGAAGCTCGTCAAATAGTTTCCCATCGTAATATTACAGTAAATAATAAAATTATTAATATACCTTCTTATTTATTAAAACCTGGTGATATAATAGGTATTAATAATAAAAAAAATCATACTGTAATTAAACAACAATTAATAAATAAAAAAAATAAAAAATTGTTAATAGATTGGTTAACATGGAATGATGAACAAATGATAGGAACTTTTCAAGCTATTCCTAATAGATCACAAATTCCAGAGAACATAAAAGAAAATTTAATAGTTGAATTTTATTCTAAATTCTAAAAACATGGAAAATTTTGTAAAACCTGAAAAATATATAATGTTGGAGTCAACAAATTTCAATGGAATTTTTCAATTTAAACCTTTAGAACCTGGTTTTGGTTGTACTATAGGTAACGCTATGAGACGTGTTTTATTATCTTCTTTAGAAGGTTTTGCTATAACTTATATTAAAATTATAGGTATAACGCATGAATTTAGTCCTATAAAAGGAGTAGTAGAAGATGTAACTGAAATTATTCTTAATCTTAAACAGGTTAGATTTAAAAAAGAAATAGAAGAAATAGATAAAGAAATTGTTACAGCGTCTATAACAGATAAAGAACAAATTATAGCTGGAGATTTTAATAAATTTATTACAGGATTTAAAGTAATTAATACAAATTTAGTTATTTGTAATAAGGATAAATCAGTTCCCTTTAATATAACCTTTTGTATTGAAAAGGGTATAGGATATGTACCAGCTAATAGGAGTCAAGATATAGGTACTATAGCTATAGATGCAATATATACCCCTATAATAAACGTAAAATATACAATTGAAAATTGTAGAGTTGGACAAAAAACTGACTTTGAAAATCTTTTATTATATATTCAAACAGATGGTTCAATTTATCCAAAAGATGCTTTAAATAAAGCTTCAAAAATATTAATAGATCATTTTTTACTTTTATCTAATGATAATAATTTTTCAAAATTAAAATCTGAAAATAATGAGGTTAAACCACATAATGTTGATAATGTTGATAATGAATTTATACGTATTAAAAAATTGTTAAAGTCAAAATTGACTGATACAGATAAGCTATCTAGACGTACATTAAATTGTTTACATTCAGCTGAAATAGAAACTTGGGCTGATGTAGTATCTCATGATAAAAATTATATTTTAAGAGTAAGAAATTTTGGAAAAAAATGTTTATCTGAATTGGAAGAAGAAATGAATAATAATGAATTGTATTTTGGAATGGATATATCAAAATATGAACTATAATGAGACACGGAAAAAAAATAAATCATTTAGGTATGAAATCTGCTCATCGCAGACTTATGCTTTCAAATATGGCTATATCGCTTTTAAAATATAAAAGGATTAATACTACTTTATCTAAAGCCAAAGCATTAAAAAAATATATAGAACCCATTATAACTAAAAGCAAAAAAAATGATCTTAATACAAGACGCATAATTTTTAAACAATTGCAAAATAAAAAAATTATTTCAGAATTGTTTGAAGTAATTTCTAATAAAGTAAAAAATCGTTTAGGTGGATATATCAGAATAATAAAAACTGTATATCGTTCAGGAGATGGAGCAGATATGGCTATGATTGAATTAGTTGATTTTAATAAAACATATAATAAAAAAGAATAGGCAAGTAATATGCTACACATCGCTAAACTACCTTACCTTTGCTGTGTTCCCACCCTGGAGGGATTTAGTAGTAGCTGATTGTGCAAAACTTGCCTATCCTTAAATACATACATATATATATACATAATATATATATATACATAATATATAAAATTTTTATTAATAATGAAAATTACAATAATAGGAGCAGGTAATGTAGGAGCTACATGTGCTGATATTTTATTTAAAAAAAATGTTGTAAAAGAAATAATTTTATTAGATGTCAAAAAAAATCTTTCTGAAGGAAAGGCTCTAGATATTTCGCAAACTGCTACTCTAAATGGATCTTCAAGTAATATTATTGGCGTAACTAATGATTACTCTAAAACAGCCAATTCTAAAGTAATAGTAATTACTTCAGGAATTACTAGAAAATCTGGTATGAGTAGAGATGATTTAATCAATATAAATGCTAGTATTGTAAAATCAGTAATTGAAAAATCTATAGAATATTCTCCTGAAACAATATTTATTGTTGTATCTAATCCGATTGATGTTATGACATATGTTGCTTTTATTTCATCTAAAATAAATAATGCTTATCGTGTATTCGGAATGTCTGGAATTTTAGATAAAGCTCGTTATTGTACTTTGTTAGCTAAGGAATTAAATTGTTATCCTAAAGATATTCAA
This sequence comes from Candidatus Bostrichicola ureolyticus, assembly GCA_029851125.1. NCBI lineage: Bacteria > Pseudomonadati > Bacteroidota > Flavobacteriia > Candidatus Bostrichicola > Candidatus Bostrichicola ureolyticus. Next base: position 298,432 of record CP100319.1, read on the forward strand.
ACTTTATTAATTGGAAGTCATGGAGATACTATGGTACCTTTACCTCGTTATACTACTGTATCTGGTATTCCAATAATAGAATTAATTGATCAATCAAGGATTGATTCTATTATAGAACGTACTAAAAAAGGTGGTATAGAAATTGTTAACATGTTAGGTACTTCTGCTTGGTATGCTCCAGGTGCTTCTGTTGCTCAAATGGTAGAATCAATAATTAAAGATTCTAAACGTATATTTCCTTGTTGTGCTTGGTTACAAGGAGAATATGGTTTAAAAAATATATATTTAGGTGTTCCTGTAATTTTAGGAAAAAATGGTATAGATAAAATTTTAGAACTAAAATTAAATGATGAAGAAATGAATTTATTGAATAAATCAGCAAAACATATAAAAAATATGATAAAAGTAATAGATTTATAATATATTTATTAATCATGAAAAATATTACCTATGAAACTTATCTCAAATGGTTTAAGGATATGTATTTATGGAGACGATTTGAAGATAAATGTCGTTATTTATATTTTAAACAAAAAATTAGAGGATTTTTACATCTATATAATGGACAAGAAGCTATTCCCGCAGGAATTACTCACGCAATGGATCTTAACAAAGATATAGTCATTACAGCTTATAGGTGTCATATACTGGCAATAGCTATGGGGGTTGATCCTAAAATGGTAATGGCAGAACTTTTTGGAAAAATTACTGGTACTTCTAAGGGACTGGGTGGATCAATGCATATTTTTAGTAAAAAAAATCGTTTTTATGGAGGTTATGGGATTGTAGGATCACAGATACCTATAGGAGCAGGTATAGCATTTGCAGATAAATATTTTGGTCGTAATTCTGTAACGTTAACTTTTATGGGAGATGGAGCCGTTAATCAAGGATCTTTACATGAAACTTTTAATATGGCTATGATTTGGAAACTACCAGTTATATTTATATGTGAAAATAATAAATATGCAATGGGGACTTCATTTAAAAGAAGTACATACATAAAAGATATTTATAAAATTGGTTCAGCATATAATATGCCATCTATAGAAGTAGATGGTATGGATCCTAACAAAATAGCATACGCTACTTATGAAGCTATTGAAAATGCTAGAAAAGGATGTGGGCCAACATTTTTAGAAATGCGTACTTATAGATATAGAGGACATTCAGTTTCTGATGCATCAACTTACAGAACTAAAGAGGAAGTACTTAAATACAAAAAAAAAGATCCTATTTTAAAAATAAAAAATATGATCATAACTAATAAGTGGTATACAGAAAAAGATATTAAAGAGATTGAATCTAATATTAATAAAAAAATTGATGAATGTGTTAATTTTGCTGAAAAATCTGATTTTCCTTATATTGAGACAATGTATAATACAGTTTATTATCAAAAGGATTATCCTTTTGTAGATAAAATAATAACATAAAAAAAATATATGGCAGAAGTAGTATCAATGCCCCGTTTAAGTGACACTATGAATGAGGGTAAAGTAATTAAATGGTATAAAAAAGTAGGTGATAAAGTTTTCGAAGGTGATATTTTAGCTGAAATAGAAACTGATAAAGCTATTCAAGATTTTGAAATTGACATTAATGGCATATTGCTTTATATTGGGGTCCCTGAAGGACAAAGTGCTAAAGTTAATGATATATTAGCTATAATTGGAGAATCTAATGAAAACATAAGTTCATTAATTTCACCAAAGGAAGACATAAAGGAAGACATAAAGGAAGACATAAAGGAAGACATAAAGGAAACTAAAGATAAAATTTTAGCTTCACCATTAGCTAAAAAACTAGCTATAGAAAAAAATATATATTTACAGGATATTGTAGGAAGTGGTTTTAATAATCGTATTGTTAAACGTGATGTGGAAAAATATTTACGTGAAAAACAACGTATAGAACAACTAGATAATATTGTTACGCATTCTTCAATGCGTAAGATTATTGCCAAACGTTTAACTGAATCTAAATTTACTGCTCCTCATTATTATTTAATAAGGGAAATTAATATGGATAATCTTATTCAATTAAGACTTGATATTAACAATAAACTTGATGAGGATAAAAAAATATCTATAAATGATATCATTATTAAAGCTTCTGCTATTGCATTACGTGAAAATCCAAAAATTAATTCTTCATGGACAGATTCTTCAATAATTTATCATTCTGATGTTAATATAGGTGTAGCGGTGGCAATAAAAGATGGTTTAGTAGTTCCTGTTATTTCAAAAGTTGATCAAAAATCATTGCTTCAAATATCTTTTGAAATAAAAGATAAAGTTAATCGTGCTAAAGCCAATAAAATATATTCTAATGAAATATGTGGTAGTACATTTACTGTTTCTAATTTGGGAATGTTTGGAATAGAATTTTTTACTTCTATTATAAATCAACCTAATTCTTGTATTTTTTCTATAGGTTCTATTTTAGAAAAACCTATTGTTAAAGAAGGAAATATCGTAATAGGTAAAACAATAAAAGTCACTCTTGCTTGTGATCATCGTATTGTAGATGGTATTATAGGTAGTGCTTTTTTACAAACTTTTAAAGATATAATTGAAAATCCTATACTTATTTTAATATAATTATAGTAATTTATTTTTTCGTAAAAGTTTGTTGTAAGTGCCTTCTTCTATAATATTACCTTTATCTAATACAATAATGTTATCGGCATTTTTAACGGTAGAAATTCTATTAGCAATAATTAATGAAGTACGATTTTTCATAATGTTTAGTACTGCTTTTTCTGATTCAGTATCTAATGAAGATGTAGCTTCATCTAAAATAATAATTTTAGGATTTTTTAGTATAACTCTAGCAATATTAATTCTTTGTTTTTGTCCTTTAGATAATTGAATTCCACAATCTCCTATTAAAGTGTTATATCCTTGATTAAGAGATTGGATAAAATCATGAGCATTAGCTATTTTAGCAGCGTTAATTACAGAATTAAAAGATACATTTTCATTACCTATAGCGATATTATTAAAAACAGAATCATTAAATATGACTGATTCTTCTAGAACTATTCCAAATAGATTTCTATAATCTTTTATATTTATGTCTTTTATATTGATACCATCGATTAGAATTTGACCTGAAGTAACATTATAAAAACGTGCCAATAAATTAACTATAGTAGATTTACCACTTCCAGAACGTCCAACTAATGCAATAGTTTTTCCTTTTTTCAATTTAAAGTTAATATTCTTAATTAATAAGGTATCGTTATATCCAAAATATACATTTTTAAATACTATTTCATTTTTAAAATTTTCTATTCTATACATAGAATAATACTCACTAGCATTTGAGTTTAATATTTCAAATATACGTTCTACTGAAGCTTTTCCTTTATGTATATTTGAAGCAAAATTTACAATATTTTTAGCTGGATTAATTATTTGATAAAATAAACCAATAAAAGGAAATAAAATTTCAGTTGAAATCTCTTTTCTTTCTATAAGAATTCCACCATACAAAATTATTAATATCATTATAATTGAAGATAAAAATTCACTTATTGGAGAAGCTAATTCTTTTTTTATATTTACACGTGAGGAAAATTTTTTCTGTAAAAGTGATATATTTTCAAATATATTTTGCATTTTATTTTCTGCATTAAAAATTTTAATAATTTTTATAGCATTAATAGTTTCTTCAGTAACTGAAAAAAGTTTTCCTAATTCATATTGAGATTTATAAGAATCTGTTTGTAGATTTTTTCCAATCAAATATATAACAGTTACCATTAATGGTAATATCATTATTGCAAAAATTGTAAGTTTATGATTCATGAAGAATAGAGCAATAAAATGAAAAGATAACATTATAGGCAAACTTATAATATTTGCTAATGGAATAATTATAGTGTGTTCTATTTCAATAACATCGTTAAATATTCTTGACATTATATCTCCTTTTTTTTTAGAATAAAGAAAAAAAATTGGTAAGTATAATATTTTTTTATATAAATCGTTTCGAATATCACAGACCATAGAATTTTTGATAATAATCATGTAATATTCATATATATAATGAAATATATTTCTAATAAAAAAAAGAAAAATAGTTAATCCACAAAATATTGCTAATGTATATGATTTACCAAATTCTTGATACAGAATAAGAATATTCTTTTTAAAAAAGAATTTGATTATATCAAATATATTACGATTATTATGAATAGATATAGCAGTATTTTGTGAATTGGGTTCAAGTAATATACTTAAAACAGGAGTAATAGATATTATAGATATAACTGACAGCAAAGAATAAAGTGCATGAAATATTATATTTAATAAATAATAATATTTATAATATATTAAATAATGTAATATTATTTTCAAATGTTCCATTTAATTAAATTCTATCAAAGGTAAAAATCAATAATATAATATAAAATGAATAAAACAAAAATTGTAAAAAAAATAATTTCTTTACGAAAAGAAATTTATGAACATAATTATAAATATTATATATCTAATAATCCTGAAATATCAGATTATGAATTTGATATGAAATTAAAAGAATTAGATAGCATTGAGAAGGAATATCCTGAATATAATGATTTAGCTTCTCCCACTAAAAAAATTTGTGAAGATGTTATTAAATTTTTTCCTGTTGTAAATCATCGTTATCAAATGTACTCATTAAATAATGTTTATAGTCAACAAGAGGTTATTGATTGGGAAATACGTATAAAAAAACATTTAAAATCTTATATAGAATATGTATGTGAATTAAAATATGATGGAATATCAATAAGTTTACGTTATAAAAATGGATATTTGATTAGTGCTTTAACTCGTGGAGATGGTATTCATGGAAATGAAATAATTAATAATATACGTGCTATAGATTCAGTTCCACTTAAACTAAAAGGTAATTATCCTTATGATATTGAGGTTCGTGCAGAAATTATTCTACCTTTAATAGAATTTAAAAAAATTAATCAAGAACGTATAAAAAAAGGAAATAAACCTTATGCTAATCCTCGCAATACAGTTAATGGTTTATTAAAACAAAAAAATAAAAAACATTATTTAAATTATTTAGAATGTTTAGTTTATTCTATTATTAATAATAATAATATTAATAATAATATTTATAATTATCAATATTATAATTTAATGTATGCTCGCGAATGGGGATTTAAAGTTCCTAAAAGTATTCAGATTTGTAAATCAATTACAAATATTTTTAATTATATTGATTATTGGAATATTGCTAGATCTAATTTAGAATATGATATTGATGGAATTGTTATAAAGGTTAATAATTATCATCAACAAGCAATATTAGGTTATACCTCTAAATATCCACGTTGGGCTATTGCTTATAAATTCAAATCACAAAGAGTAATAACGCAAATTTTAAATGTTAATTTTGAAGTAGGACGTACTGGAGTAGTAACTCCTGTAGCAGAACTTAAACCTATTGGTTTTGATGGAACAACTGTTAAACGAGCTTCGTTATATAACGAAGCTTTTATAAATAAATTAGGTCTTTATAAGGATGATTTTGTTGTTTTAGAAAAAGGTGGAAATATTATTCCTAAAATAATAGGCGTTGATAAACGGACTACTAATAAAAAATATAAATTTATAAATATATGTCCTGCTTGTAATACATTTTTAATTAAAAAAAATAATATATATTACTGTACCAATGAAATTGGTTGTTATTCACAAATAATAGAAAAAATACAGCATTTTGTAAAAGCAATGAATATTGCTAATATAGGTCGTAATACTATTAGACAGTTATATAATGCTAATTTATTACGTACAATTGCAGATTTATATACAATAAAAAAAGTAAAGCCATTTTTTAATGCACAAAATATTATAGAAGAAATCGAAAAATCTAAAAAAAATCCTTTTTATAAAGTTTTATATGCATTATGTATTCCTAATGTTGGAGAATATATAGCTAAAAAACTAACACATATATTTTTTAATATTGATGAATTAATGTTGGCTGATTACGATAAATTAATAAATATTAACAATATAGGAAATAAAATTATTCTTTCTTTAAAAGAATATTTTTCAAAAGATTTTAACATAAAAATTATAAATAAACTAAAAAAAAATGGTATTAAATTTACCATTTAAAATTTAAAAATGATATTTGACATTATTTATTTAGATAAATATTATGATATATTTAAAGAACATACAATTACCTCTAGAATATTTAGACATTCTGAATTATTAATACAATTAGAAAAATATAGTAATAAATGTATTATTGATTTAATAGGACATTCTATAGAAAAAAGAGAAATTTATAAACTACAATTGGGTTTAGGAAAAAAAAAAATAATGATATGGTCTCAAATGCATGGAAATGAAACGACCGGTACAATAGCTATGTTTGATGTATTACGTTATCTTAATGAGGATAACTCATTGACTAACTTTTTAAAAGAAAAGTTGAATATTTCATATATTCCAATACTTAATCCTGATGGATCAGAAATATTTAAACGTAATAATGCAATAGATATTGATTTAAATAGAGATGCAAGAGCTTTAAAGTCTCCTGAAAGTAATATACTTTTTAATAATATTAAATCTTTAAATCCTGATATTCTTTTTAATTTACATGATCAAAAAAGCATATACAATGTAGGTGATACACATAAACCTGCAGTATTATCTTTTTTAGCTCCTTCTGAAGATAAAAAACGTACTATAACATATTATAGAAAAAAAACTATGAATATAATAAATTTTATTGAAAAAAATATTAAAATCATTTTACCAGGTATGATTGGAAGATATTATGACGAATTTTATCCTACAGCTACAGGAGATAATCTTCAAAGAATGGGATATCCATGTGTACTGTTTGAGGCAGGGTATTATTTAAATGATTGGCAAAAAATTAAAGTTAGAAAATATAATGCAATTGCAATTTTAGCAGGATTGTTTTATTTAGCTAATGAAGAAAATATTGAACAAGATTATAGATATTATTTTTCTATTCCCGAAAATAGCAAAAATCTTATTGATATAATTTATAAAAATGTAAAAATTAGAAAAAAAGGAATGGAATTTTCCGTAGATATTGGGATTATGTATGAAGAAAAATATAATATTGACACAAATACTATTGATTTTATTCCTAAAATAATTGAAATAGGTGATCTTAAGTATTTTTTTTGTAGAACTGAGGTAAAAGCTTATGGAAAAAATTATATTGGCCAATATGGTAAAACTTATCCTAACATTGGTGAAGTTGCTAACTTCCAACTTATTTAAGTTTCATTACTAACTGTTAATTTTTTTCTATTTTTTTTTCGTCTTCGTGCTAAAATTTTCCTACCATTATTATTTATCATACGTTTAAGATATCCGTGTTTGTTGACTCTTTTTCTTTTTGATGGTTGATATGTTCTTTTCATTTTTTGTTTTTCTATTGCCTAATAAAATTAAAATAATTATACCTAATAAAATTCCAAATAAAAAATATAAAAAACGTTTATAAAAATTCATAATAAAATTAATAATTTATATAAATTTAATATTACGAATATTTCCATTTTTTTTTATTATTACTTTATGATAATTAATAGGTAAAATATGTTCATATTTTTCAGGCCATTCAATTAAACAAATATTTTTAGAAAAAAAATAATCTTCATATCCTAAATCGAATATTTCATATTCGTTTTCTATTCTATAGAAATCAAAATGATAAATTTTTTTTGTGTTTGCATACAAATATTCGTTTACTATAGTAAAAGTAGGACTATTTACTAAATTAGTACTTCCTAAACATTTACATATATAACTTATCAAAGTAGTTTTTCCTGATCCCATACTTCCATAAACAGCTATTATATTATGATAATAATGTTGTGAAATGTAATTGCCTACTTGTAATAAGTTATTTATTTTTTTTATATAAAAATGCATATAATTAAATTTTAATTTAAATTAAACTAATTATTAATTAATAAAAATTTGATAAAAAAACATAACAACACATTATATGATATTAATCATATAATGTCTATTTTACCACATAAACCACCTTTTATTTTTGTAGATAAAATTATAGAATTTACAGATAATCATGTTGTTGGAATAAAAGCTGTTACTATAAATGAACCTTTTTTTGTAGGACATTTTCCTAATGAACCAATAATGCCAGGTGTATTATTAATTGAAGCAATGGCACAAGTAGGTGGTATTTTTGTTCTAAGTAAAGTAGATGATCCTAAAAAATATTCTACTTATTTATTAAAAATAGATAAAACAAAATTTAAAAAAAAAGTAGTTCCTGGAGATATTATTATATTTAAATTAATTTTATTAAGACCTATTATAAAAAACATAATAAATATGCAGGGGTATGGATATGTTAATAATAATATAGTAGTAGAAACAGAATTAATATCAAAAATATCTAAAAAAAATAATTAATGGCATCAACAACTATTAAAAAAGGTTTATGTTTATTGCTAAATGGTGAAATTTATAAAGTAATAGAATTTCTACATGTAAAACCTGGAAAGGGATCGGCATTTGTACGGACTAAACTAAAACATATAATTACAGGACATATATTAGAAAATACTTTTCCATCTGGACATAAGATAGAAAACGTCCGTATAGAAACTCGTAATTACAAATATTTATATAGAGATAAAACATTGTTTTATTTTATGAATGTTATAAATTATGATCAAATTTTTTTAGATAAAAAAGTTATAAATAATTACCAATTTTTGAAAGAAGGGATTACAGTTAAAATAATTTTTCGTAATGATATTCCATTATATGTAGATATGCCTAATAATGTAATATTACAAGTAATTTATACAGAGAAATGTATAAAAGGAGACACTATTATAAATGCTACAAAACAGGCTAAATTAGAAAATGGAATTACTGTGCAAGTCCCTTTATTTATAGATATTGGAGAATATATTAAAATAAACATTGAAAAATGTTCATATATAGAAAGATATAAAGATATAAAAAAAAATTAAAATGAGCATTTTAGTTAACAAAAATTCAAAAGTGATTGTACAAGGATTTACTGGAAAAGAGGGAAGTTTTCATTCAGAGAAAATGATTGATTATGGAACTAATGTAATAGGAGGAGTTACACCAGGTAAAGGTGGCCAAATACATTTAGAAAAACCTGTATTTAATACAGTAGAAGAAGCAGTAAAAGAATTAGGATTAATTGATGTAAGCATAATTTTTGTTCCTGCAATATTTGCTGCTGATGTTATACTTGAAGCAGCTTACGCTGGAATATCACTTATAGTTTGTATTACTGAAGGTATACCTATTTCAGATATGATTAAAGTAAAATATTATCTAAATAATAAAAATTGTAAATTAATTGGTCCCAATTGTCCTGGAATAATAACAGTTGAAGAAACTTTAATAGGTATTATGCCTAGTTATATATTTAAAAAAGGAAATATAGGTATTATATCTAGATCTGGAACATTAACTTACGAAGTAGCTGATCAAATAGTTAAAGCAGGTTATGGTATATCTACAGCAATTGGTATTGGGGGTGATTATATTATTGGTTTTAGTATACTAGAAATAATAAAATTATTTATGAACGATCCAGATACTGATGCTATTGTATTGATAGGAGAAATTGGTGGACAACTTGAAATTGAAGCAGCAAAATGGATAAAAAAAAATAAGTGTAATAAACCAGTAATTGGATTTATTGCTGGTTTAACTGCACCAAAAGGACGTATTATGGGACATGCTGGAGCTATAATTGGTGGCCATAATGAAACAGCACAATTTAAAATTGAAATAATGAAAAAATGTGGTATATATGTAGTAACATCTATTGCTAAAATAGGAGATGATATAAGTAAAATACTTATGAAATAATAAAATATAATTATATATATTTATTACTTTGTAATAAATAAAATATATATGAAAGTTTTAGTTGGAAAATATGCTCCTAATTTTAAAGCGAATGCTATAATAAATAACAAAATAATAGAAAACTTTAAATTAAAACAATTTATAGGAAAGTATGTATTATTATTTTTTTATCCTAAAGATTTTACTTTTGTATGTCCTACTGAATTACATGCTTTTCAAGAAAAACTACAAGATTTTGAATCAAGAAATGTACAAATTATTGCTGTCTCTACAGATACAGAACAATCCCATTGGGGATGGATGCAGCTATCAAAACAAGAAGGTGGAATAAAAGGCATTACCTATCCTATTGTAGCTGATACTAATAAAACTATTTCTTATAATTATGGAGTTTTAGCAGGTGATTGGATTTATGATGAAGAAAAAGATCAAATAGAAGCAGATAAAGAATTGGTGGCTTATAGAGGACTTTTTTTAATTGATAAAGAAGGTATTATACGTCATCAATTAATTAATGATATGCCAATAGGTAGAAATGTAAATGAAGCGCTACGTATCGTAGATGCACTAATTTTTTTTGAAAAAAATGGAGAAGTATGTCCAGCTAATTGGAAATTAGGTGATAAAGGTATAAAAACTGATCATAAAAGTGTAGCACTATATTTATCTAAAAAGAAATAATCCTTTTAAAAATAATGAATAGTATAAAATGTATAAAATCAGTTTTAAAAGATATTAAATTTATAGATACGCGGGAATTAGAAATTCAATATACTGACAAAAAATATAAAGGATATGTTACATTAATTATATTTCCATTATTAAAGATTATTAAAAAACCTTTGAAAGAAATTGGACAAGAGTTAGGCAATAACATAAAAAAAAAATTATCATTTATTAAATCATTTAATGTTATTAATGGATTTTTAAATTTAGAATTTAAAGATGAGTATTATTTGGAATTATTATTAATAATAAAACAAGGATTATTTCAAATAAATAAAAAAAAAAAACAATTATTAATGATAGAATATTCTTCACCTAATACTAATAAGCCTTTACACTTAGGACATATTCGTAATTGTATATTAGGCCAATCAATTGCCAATATATTTGATACTCTAGGATACAAAGTAATCAGAACCCAACTTATTAACGATAGGGGAATACATATTTGTAAATCTATGGTTGCTTGGAAAAAATTGGGTAAAGGAAAAACTCCACAAAATACAAATATAAAAGGAGATCATTTTGTTGGTAAATATTATGTAGAATTTGAAAATTTGAAACGTAAAGAAATTGAAACATTATTATCATTAGGATATAATCATAATGAAGCTGAAGAAAAATCTAAAATAATGCAATCTGTCCGTGAAACTTTACGTAAATGGGAAAATGGTGACCATTATACTATTGAAATTTGGAATAAATTGAACAAATGGGTTTATGAAGGGTTTGAAGAAACCTATCGTAGATTAGGAATTACTTTTGATGAAGTTCAATATGAAAGTAATACTTATATTTTAGGAAAAAAAATTATAAAAGAAGGTATTCGAAAAGGTATTTTTTATAAAAAAGATGATGGTTCTGTATGGATTGATTTTAAAAATAAAACATTAAATAAAAAATTACTGTTACGATCTGATGGCACTTCAGTATATCTTACTCAAGATATTGGAACAGCTGTAGAACGTTTTAGAAAATATCCTATAGATAAATTAATTTATACTGTAGGTGAAGAACAAAATTATCATTTTAAAATTTTATTTATTATTTTAAATCGTTTAGGGTATCCATGGGCTAAAAAACTTTTCCATCTTTCATATGGTATGGTAAATTTACCTTATGGAAAAATGAAATCAAGAGAAGGGACTGTTGTAGATGCAGATGACTTAATGAGCAAAATGCATCATACAGCTATGAATATTACTAAACAACTAGGAAAATTTAAAAATTGTTCAAAACAAGAAGAATATCAATTATTTGAAAAAATTGGTATTGCTGCTTTAAAATATTATATACTTAAAGTTAATCCTAAGAAAAGTATTATATTCGATCCTATGGAGTCTATTGATTTTAAAGGATGTACTGGTCCATATATTCAATATACTTACGCACGTATTTGCTCATTAAAAATAAAAATCCAAAATAATAAAAATTATAGTAAATCTATATCATTAAATATATATGAACGTACTATTATTAAAACGTTGGAACAGTATATTTCAATTATTAAAAGTGTAGCAAATAATTTAGATCCTTCTATTTTAGCAAATTATATATATAATTTATCGAAAAAATTCAATGATTTTTATCAAAATATTAAGGTTATTAATGAAATAAATGAAGATAAAAAATATTTTCGTATTAATTTATCATCAATTGTAGGAGATATTTTAAAACATGGTATGGAATTATTAGGAATTTCAATGCTTGAACGTATGTAACACAAAAATAAATAAATAATATGTTTAACATTTTACAAAAAAAATTAAATAAAGCTTTTGAATTGTTAAAGGGAAAAAAAATAATAAATGAAGAAAATATTACAAACACACTTAAAGAAATACATAATGCTTTAATTTATGCTGATGTTAACTATCACATAGCAAAAGATTTTATTAAAAAAATAAAAAATAAAGTCATATATTCTACTAATATAATTGATTATAGAACCTATTTAATAAAAATTGTTTATAGTGAATTAACTAATTTAATGGGTGGAAATAATGTAGATATTAATTTGTTAGAAAATCCTAATATCATTCTTATAGTGGGTTTACAAGGTAGTGGTAAAACTACTTTTTCAGTTAAACTTGCTAGATTTTTAAAAATAAAAAAACATAAGAATCCTTTGCTAGTGGCAGCAGATGTTTACCGTCCAGCAGCTATTAATCAAATAAATATTTTAGGTACAAAAGTTAATGTTCCAGTTTTTTCTATTAAAAATAACAAAGATCCCGTAGATATAATTATAAAATCTATTGAACAAGCAAAAGTTAATAATAATAATGTTATTATTATTGATACAGCTGGTCGTTTATCTGTTAATAAATTTATGATGAATGAAATAAAAAATATTTACAATTCAATAAAACCAACAGAGACTTTATTTATAATTGATGCTATGATGGGTCAAGATGCTATTAATATAGCTAAATCATTTAATAATGAGATTAATTTGGATGGAGTAGTTTTAACTAAATTAGATAGTGATGCTAGGGGTGGAGCTGCTTTAACTGTTTGTAGTGTTATTAATAAACCTATTAAATTTATTAGTACTGGTGAAAATATGGAATCTATAAGCGTTTTCTATCCTAATAGGATGGCTAGTCGTATTTTAGGTATGGGTGATATTGTTTCTTTAGTAGAAAAAGTTAAAGAGCAATTTGATGAAACACAAGTTAAAAATATACAAGAAAAAATAGAACAAAGTACATTTAATTTTAATGATTTTTTAGAGCATATTAAAAAAATAAAAAAAATGGGCAATATAAAAGATATCATAGATATGATACCTTGTCCTACTACTAATATTAATATAGAAAATTTTAGTAAAATAGAAGCAATTATTTATTCAATGACACCTCTGGAACGTAAACAACCTTTAATTTTAAATAAAAGTAGAAAAATACGTATTGCTAAAGGATCTGGTACTTCACTTGAAGATATTAATAATATTATTTCTAAATTTTCATATATTAGTAATATGCTTAAACCCCTGAAAAATATTTCAATAAAAGATGCTTTATCAATGATAAAATCAAAATTTTATAATCAATAAAATGACAGAATTTTACGCAGAACTAATTGGTACAATATTCCTAATTTTATTAGGAAATGGAGTGGTAGCTAATGTAGTTTTGTCTAAAACTAAAGGAAATAATTCTGGATGGATTGTAATAACAACCGGTTGGGCATTAGCAGTTTTTGTAAGTATTGTAATTACCAGTAAATATAGTAGTGGAGTCCATTTAAATCCTGTAATAACTATTGGTTTAGCTTTGATAAAAAAAGTTGAATGGATAAAAGTTCCTCTATTAATATTAGCTCAATTTATTGGATCTATGATAGGAGCATTTTTAGTATGGTTAATTTATAAAGATCATTTTTTGATAACTAAAGATCCTTTAGTTAAACTATCGGTTTTTAATACAATTCCAGCTATAAAAAATCCTCTATTAAATATTACAAGTGAAATTATAGCTACTTTTATGTTAATGTTTTTCATTTTTAATTTTACAGACTCTAAAGATGCACTACCAATATCTTTTTTAATTTGGAGTATAGGTCTATCTTTAGGAGGTACAACAGGTAGCGAAATTAATCCTGCTCGTGATTTGGGGCCAAGACTAATGCATTTTATTTTACCTATTCCTGGAAAAGGATCAAGCGATTGGGAATATGCCTGGATACCTGTTGTAGGACCAATAATAGGTACTATAATTGCTTATATTTTATATTGTTTGTTATGATATATATAACATTAGTTGATAATACAGTTAAAGAATACAAAGTAGGAGTAACACCAATTGAAGTTGCTAAAGATATTTTTTGTAAAAAAAAAATAGATAAATTATTATCTGCTAGTATTAATGATAATCAAATAGAATTAAATACTCCAATATATGCAAATGCAAAATTATGTTTTTATACTTGGGAAGATGAATTAGGTAAAAAAGCATTTTGGCATTCTTCTGCTCATTTATTGGCTCAAGCTATTTTAGAATTATATCCACAAGTTAAGCTTACTATTGGACCAGCTATTAATAATGGATTTTACTATGATATAGATTTTGTAAATACATCATTTACTAAAAAAGATTTCTCTATTGTAGAGAAAATAATGATTAAAAATGCTAAAAAAGCTTCACAATTTAAAGTATATAATATTTCTAAAATAGAAGCTTTATCTTATTATAAAGATAATATATATAAAACTGAATTAATAAAAAATATTAAAGATAAAGATCTTACTTTTTGTAAGCACGATAATTTTATTGATCTTTGTAAAGGAGGTCACATTCCACATACAGCATTTATAAAATATATAAAATTAATAAATATTTCAGGAGTATATTGGCGTGGTAATAAAAATAATAAACAATTAACACGTATTTATGGAATTTCATTCCCTAATGAATATTATTTCAATAAATATTTATCTAATATTTCTGAATATCAGAAACGTGATCATAGAAAAATAGGAAAAAAATTGGAAATTTTTACATTTTCTAAACGTGTAGGATCAGGATTACCTTTGTGGTTACCTAAAGGAACTTTGTTGCGTAAACTTTTAGAAGAGTTTTTAACAAAACTTCAACAAAAAATAGGTTATGAAATGGTGATAACCCCGCATATTGGGCATAAAGATTTATATACTACTTCTGGACATTGGGATAAATATATGGAAAATAGTTTTAAATCTATTCTAACTCCTAATAGTGAAGAGGAATTTATTTTAAAACCAATGAATTGTCCTCATCATTGTGAAATTTACCGTTCACATCAATTGTCTTATAAAGATTTACCAAAACGTTTTGCAGAATTTGGTACTGTATATCGTTATGAGCATAGTGGAGAACTTCACGGACTAACACGTGTACGAAGTTTCACACAAGACGATGCTCATATTTTTTGTACTTCTGATCAATTATTAAATGAATTTAAATTGGTTATTGATTTAGTTATTTATATATTAAATTCTTTAGGATTTAAAGACTATACTGCCCAAATTTCGTTAAGAGATTATAATAACACTTCAAAATATATTGGTACTAATGAAAATTGGAAAAAATCAGAAGAATATATAATTCAAGCCACTAAAGAAAAAGATTTAAAAACAAAATTAGTTTATGGTGAAGCAGCTTTTTATGGTCCAAAACTTGATTTTATTGTAAAAGATGCCTTAGGACGTAATTGGCAATTAGGAACAATTCAAGTAGATTATAATATGCCTATACGTTTTGATCTTAATTATAAAGGAAATGATAATAAATTACATAGACCAATAATGATTCACCGTGCTCCTTTTGGATCTTTAGAACGTTTTATTGCAATTCTTATTGAACATACTGGAGGTGATTTTCCATTATGGTTAGCTCCTTATCAAGGAGTTATTCTTACTATAAGTAAAAAATATTTAGTATATGCTAAAAAAATATTTAATATATTAAGTTCAAATATAAGATTGTTAATGGATGATAGAAATGAAAAAATAGGTAAAAAGATACTAGATGCAGAAATTAGTAAAATTCCTATTATGATTATAATAGGACATAAAGAAGAAAAAAATAAATCAATTTCTCTACGACGGAGAGGATCAAATAATTTTGAAGAAATTCAAATAGAAAAATTTTTGAAAATTATAAAAAAAGAATTAACTTTTTAAATAGTTAAAAACATTTTAATATTATAAATATAAAAGATAAATATTATCGTATAAATGAATATATAGTTGCTACTAAAGTACGTTTAGTTGGAGAAAATGTAAAAATAGGTATTTATACATTAAAAAATGCACTTAAAATGGCTAAATATAATGAACTAGATTTAGTAGAAATTAATTCTAAAACTGATCCACCTATATGTAAAATACTTGAATATAAAAAGTTTTTATACGAACAAAAAAAGAAACAAAAATTAATTAAATTAAAACAAGATAAAGTTATTATAAAAGAAATACGTCTTGGGCCACAAACAAATATTCATGATATTGAATTTAAAATAAAAAATGCTAAAAAATTTTTAAAAGATAAAGAAAAAGTTAAAATATCTATTTTTTTTAAAGGACGTTCTATAATGTATAAAGATCATGGAAAAGTTCTTTTATTTAAATTTGCAGATGCACTAAATCTTTATGGAAAAGTAGAAAAAATGCCAATAATGGATGGAAAAAAAATGTATATGATTATATCACCAATAAAATATTCAAAACATGACAAAATTGAAAAGTAAATCTGGATCAAAAAAAAGATTTAAAATTACTGCTAGTGGTCTTATTAAAAGAAAACATGCATTTAAAAATCATATTCTGACTAAAAAATCTACCAAAAAAAAACGATATTTAACTAAATATGCTATAATAACAAAAGCAGATATTAAAAATATAAAAAAACAATTATTATTATAATATGCCAAGATCTGTAAATTCAGTAGCTTCAAAACGCAAAAGAAAAAAAATACTTAAAAATGCTAAAGGTTATTATGGAGTAGGAAGTAAAGTATATACAATAGCTAAAAATAGAGTTGAAAAAGCATTTCAGCATGCTTATATTGGTCGGAAACAAAAAAAAAGAATATTTCGTTCTTTATGGATTCAAAGAATAAATGCAGTAGTTAGAACATTTGGAATGTCATATTCAAAATTTATAGATTTATTATATAATAAAAATATCAATCTTAACCGCAAGGTTATTGCGGATTTAGCAATGAACAATCCTAATATTTTAAAAAAAATTATTATAGAATATATTCTATAAATATAATTTATTTAATTTATTATAAATATTTTTTTTTTTACCAGTAGATAAACGATCAATAAAAAGTTTTCCATAAAGATGATCATATTCATGTTGTACAATTCTTGCTGGTAATCCATTTAATATTTCTGTATGTCTATTCCAATATTCATCATAATATCTTATCAAGATGTGAGATTCTCTTTTGACTAATTCAATAATATTGGGTATACTAAGACAACCTTCTTTAAAAATTGATTTTGGACCATAACTTTTTATTATTTTAGCGTTAATAAAAACTTTCTTATACTTAGAAATCTTATACTTAGAATTATTAGAATAATCTATAATAAATAATTTTATATTTTGTCCAATTTGAGGTGCTGCTAATCCTATTCCTTCTACATTATACATCGTTTCAAACATATTTGAAATCAATAAATTAAGTTTAGGAAAAGAATCAGAAATGTTAACACATTTTTTTCTTAGAATAGAATTACCATAAATTATTATAGGTAATATCATAATAAATTATCTTTTTGCAAAAGATAAGATTGTAGAATTAAAGTAGCACTAATTTTATTTATTAATGTTTTATTTTTTCTTTTTTTTTTATTTAATCCTCCTTCTATCATATATTGTTTTGCTAATTTAGAAGTAAAACGTTCATCTATACGTTTTATAATAATATGATTATATTTTTGATTTATTAATTTAATAAATTGTCTAATATCTATTTCAATAGGTGCATATTTACCATTTAATTGCTTAGGTAATCCTATAACAATTTTTTTTATTTCTTCTTTATAAAGATATTCTTTTATAAATAACATTAATTTTTCTGTATTTATAGTTTCTAATCCATAAGCTATTATTTCTAGAGGATCAGTAATTGCAATACCTGTTCTTTTGCGGCCATAATCTATACCTAGTATTTTTGACATATGTTGAAATATTACTATAAATTGTATAAAATATGTAAAAATATAATAAACTATGGATAAATATAAAACAACAATAGAAAAAGTTTGGCACTATAAACAAAATTGGAAAATTACCGAAATAAAAAATATTATTTTTGATGTTATAAAACAACTTGATAACGGTACACTTAGGATAGCTACATATGATAAAAATGATAAAAAATGGATAATAAATGAATGGATTAAAAAAACAATTCTTATGTATTTTTCAATCAAAGAAATGGAACTTCTAGAAGTAGGTCCATTCGAATTTTATGACAAAATTCCCTTAAAAAATTCTTATGACGAAAAAAAAGTTCGTGTAGTTCCTCCTGCTATAGCTAGATATGGATCTTATATTTCTCCTGGTTCTGTTTTAATGCCTTCTTATGTTAATATTGGTGCTTATATAGGGACTAATAGTATGATAGATACGTGGGCTACAGTAGGTAGTTGTGCGCAAATTGGATCTAATGTCCATATAAGTGGAGGTGTTGGGATAGGTGGGGTTTTAGAACCTTTACAATCTGCACCTGTTATTATTGAAGATAATGTTTTTATTGGATCTAGATGTATTTTAGTTGAAGGCGTTTATATAGAAGAAGAAGCTGTTTTAGGCGCTAATGTAGTTTTAACAGCATCAACTAAAATTATAGATGTTACTGGTAACAATCCTATTGAAATAAAAGGTAGAGTACCAAAACGTTCAGTAGTAATACCAGGATCATATTCTAAAGAATATCCTGCTGGACGATATAATGTTCAATGTGCTTTAATAATTGGAAAACGTAAGGAAAGTACAAATAAAAAAACATCACTTAATGAAGTTTTACGAGAACATAATATTATTTAAGTTTAACATAATAATGTTAAATAATATATTTAATAAAAAAATATTTAAGATAATAAGTAAATCTTCTAAAGAAATTAAACAAGATTCTTATATTGTAGGAGGTTACGTACGAGATTTTTTATTGGGTAAGCAATCTCAAGATATTGATATTGTAACTACAGGAAGTGGTATTCATTTAGCAGAGCAAGTATCTAAAAATATTGAAAAAAAACCTAAAGTAAATTTTTTCAAAAAATTTGGTACTGCTATGTTGATATACGAAAATGATAAAGTAGAATTTGTAGGAGCTAGAAAAGAATCATATAATATTAATAGTCGAAATCCTCTAATAGAAAAAGGTTTACTTATAGACGATCAAAATAGAAGAGATTTTACTATTAATTCTATAGCTATTAGTCTTAATAATAATGATTACGGAAGGTTAATAGATCCTTTAATGGGAAAAGATGATTTAAAAAAAAAAATTATACGGACTACTAGAGATCCCAATATAACTTATTATGATGATCCTCTAAGAATGATGCGTGCTATACGTTTGGCTACACAATTAAAATTTAAAATTGAAGATTTATCTTATGAATTTATAAAAAAAAATAAAGAAAGAATACATATTGTATCTATAGAACGTATTATGGATGAATTTAATAAAATACTTTCTTGTGAAAAACCATCTATAGGTATTAATTTACTTTATGATTCTGGGTTATTGAATATTATATTACCTGAATTGACAGCACTGAAAGGAATAGAAGAAAAAGATGGTTACACACATAAAGATAATTTTATTCATACTATTGAAGTAATAGATAATATTAGCAAAAAAACAAATTATCTTTGGCTAAGATGGGCAGCATTACTTCATGATATTGGAAAAACTAATACTAAAAAATATTTGTCAGGTATTGGCTGGACGTTTCGTTCACATGAAGTTTTAGGTTCTAAAATGATACCGTATATATTTAGACGTCTTAAACTTCCTATGGGAGTTACAATGCGATATATTCAAAAAATAATACGATATAGTTCACGTCCAATTGCATTAATAAGTGATAAAACTACTGATTCTGCTATACGTAGATTATTATTTGATTTAGGAAATGATATTGAAGATTTAATAATGTTATGCGAAGCAGATATTACAACAAAAAATTTATCAAAAAAACAACAATACAAAAGTAATTTTAATTTAGTAAGTACTAAACTTAAGCAAATTGAAAAAAAAGATAAAATACGTAATTGGCAACATCCTATATCAGGAGAATGTATTATGAATACTTTTAATTTAAAACCTTGTAAACAAGTAGGTATTATAAAAAATGCTATAAAAGAAGCTATTTTAGAAGGAGAAATAAATAATGAAAAAAATGATGCTTATATATTAATGTTAAAAAAAGGAAAAGAATTAGGATTAAAAACAAATAAATAAATAAATAAATAAATAAATATATGGATGACTTAAAAAAAATATTTAAAAGTTTAAAAAAAAAATTACATTATTATCACATAGAAATCCAGATGGTGATGCTATAGGTTCATCATTAGCAATGTTTTTATATTTAAAAAAACTTAACCATGATGTTTGTATGATTCTTCCTACAAATTATCCTAATTTTTTAAAGTGGTTACCTAATAATGAAGATTTTATAATTTATTCAGAAAAAAACAAAATAGTCATAAAAGAAAAAATTATATATTCAGATATAATAATATTTATAGATTTTCATGATTTATATAGAATAAAACCAATTGATATTTTTTTACAAGAATCAAAAGCAATAAAAATGTTAATTGATCATCATGATAATTTTAAAAATTATGATTTTTTTGATTTAAAATTTTATGATCCTACAGCCTCTTCTACAAGTATAATAATTTTTAGAATTATAAACAGTATGGGTGATTTTAATCATGTTGACATACGTATAGCTACCTGCTTATATGTAAGTTTAGTAACAGATACTGGTTCTTTTCGTTTTTCGTATATTACTCCTGAAACACATTATATAGCTGCCAAATTATTAGAAACTGGTATAGATATATCTTATGTAAATAATAGAATATATAGCATATATACTAAATATCGTATGTTCCTATTAGGAAAAACTTTGCAAAACGTCAAAATTATATCTCTATATAGAACTGCTTATACCATAATTAATGCTTATGATTTAAAAAATAATGGAGATACTGAAGGTTTTGTTAATTATGGTTTAGATATAAAAAATATTGTATTTTCTTTGATATTTATTGAAAATCTTAAGTTTATTAAAATATCCTTTCGGTCTAAAGGAAATTTTGATGTTAATGCTTTTGCAAAAAAGCACTTTTCGGGAGGAGGACACAAAAATGCTGCAGGAGGCATCTATTATAAAAGTTTAAATGAAACTATTAAATATTTTCTTAGCATATTACCTATATATAAAAAAATTCTTCAAAGAATAAACTTATAATTATTTTACATGTCTATCTGCATGATATGAAGAGCGAACTAAAGCTCCACTTTCTACATACAAAAAACCCATTTTTAATGCTATATTTTCATATTTTTTAAACTGTTCTGGTGAAATAAAAGTCCGTACAGCTATCTGTTGTTTTGATGGTTGTAAATATTGTCCTATTGTAATAATATCTACATTAGATTTTTTTATGTCTGCCATTGTTTCTAATATTTCTTCTTCAGTTTCTCCTAAACCTAACATTATGCCTGTTTTAGTACGACTTTGTCCGTTATATTTTAAATAACGTAAAAGTTCTAAACTACGATCATACTTAGCTTGAATACGTATTTCTTTAGTTAATCTTCGAACAGTTTCTAAATTATGGGATATAACTTCAGGTTTTGTATTTATAATTTTATCTAAAAATTGGGTTTTTCCTTTAAAATCAGGTATTAATGTTTCAATAGTGGTGAATGGATTAAAATATCGTATAGTTTTAATAGTTTTTATCCATAGTAATGATCCCATATCCTCTAAATCATCTCTATTTACAGAAGTAATTACAGCATGTTTTATATTCATTTTTTTTATAGAAAATGCTATTTTTTCAGGTTCATTCCAATCTATCATTTGGGGACGGCCAGTTTTTACACTACAAAATCTACATGAACGAGTACAAATATTTCCTAATATCATAAAAGTAGCTATGCCATTTCCCCAACATTCACCAATATTAGGGCAATTTCCACTTTGGCAAATAGTGTTTAATTTATACTTATCTACTAGATTTTGTAATCTATGATAATTTTTTCCTATTGGTAATTTTACTCTTATCCAATTAGGTTTTTTTTTATTATCTATTTTCATTATTTAATTTAGGGTTTTGAAAAAAATTACTTATTTTAAAATAAGTAATTTTATTTATATAGATATGAAAGTAAAAGATGTTACTTATGCACTTGATAAACTTGCTCCTACAGAATATGCTGAAAATTATGATAATGTAGGCCTTTTAATAGGAAATTATGATAATAAAATATCTAAAATATTAATAACTTTAGATATTACTGAAGCAGTATTAAAAGAAGCTATTGATAATGAATATAATCTTATTATTAGTTATCATCCACTTATTTTTAATGGAATAAAAAAAATAATAGGATCTAATTATAGAGAACGAATAATAATATCTGCAATTAAACATGATATTTCTATATATGTAATTCACACTAATTTGGATTTTATGCCGAATGGTACCAATTATTATATTGGTAAGCGTTTGGGTTTAATTAAACAACAAGTATTAGTTCCAAAATTAGGTTGTCTTAAAAAGTTAACAACTTATGTACCTAAAAAATATGCCAATATTGTAAGAACATCTTTATTTAAAGTAGGAGCAGGAAATATAGGTAATTATGATTATTGTAGTTTCAATTGGGAAGGTATAGGTAGTTTTAGGGGAAAAAAAGATTCAAATCCTTTTATTGGAAAAAAAGGAAAAATTAATTTTAAAGAAGAAACGTGTATTAACGTAATTTTTCCTATACATAAAGAACGTTTAGTTATAGAATCTCTTATTAAAAATCATCCTTATGAAGATGTTGCTTATGAAATTATTGATATTAATAATCAATACCTAGGTTTAGGTACATTTGGACTTTTAAAAGAAAGTATGTCAGAAAAATCTTTTTTTTCTTTTTTAAAAGAAAAAATGTGTACGAATAACATTCGTCATTCTCCTTTTTTAGGTAAACCTATTGAAAAAGTAGCTTTAATAGGTGGGTCCGGTAGTTTTGGATTATTTCATGCTAAAGAAGTAAATGCAGATATTTTTATATCATCTGATTTTAAATATCATCATTTTTTTGAAACAGATTTCTTAATTGCTGATATTGGACATTATGAATCTGAGCAATTTACAAAAAACTTAATAGAAACTTATTTAATAGATAAATTTCCTAATTTAGCTATTTTTAAATCAAAAATTAACACTAATCCAGTTAATTATTTTTAAATAATGAAAAAACAAGAATTTACATTTGAAAAACAGTTAAGAGCATTATATAAATTACAATTAATAGATTCTCGTATTGATGAAATACGAGATTATCGAGTCAGTCTTCCTTTAGAGGTAAAAAAAATAGAAAATGAAATTAAAGTATTAATACAAAAAATAGAAAATATTAATAATGAAATTAATTTATTGTCTCAAAATATAAATAAAAAAAATAAAAATATTAAAGAAGCAGAAGACATTATTAAAAAATACAACGTACATAAAATAAATGTTAATAATCGTGAATATGAATTTCTTAATAAAGAAATTGAATATCAAGAATTAGTAATAGAATTATCTTTAAAAGAAATTAAAGAATACAAATTAAAAATTAATAATAATAATATTTATATACAAGAGTTAGAAGTTATTATTAAAAATCATAATGATAATCTTTTTAAAAAAAAAGAAATTTTAAATCAAATTTTTTTAGAAAGTAAAAAACAAGAAAAATTTCTTTTAGAAAAAAAAGAATTGTGTTCTCAACAAATTGAAGATAATTTATTACAAACTTATAAAAAAATACGCCATAATGTTGAAGATGGATTGGCTGTAGTACCAATAGAAAGAGGAGTTGCAGTAGGATCTTTTTTATTTATTCCACTTCAAACATATTCAGAACTTTTTCAAAGAAAAAAAATAATTATAGATGAACATAGTGGTAGAATACTCATAGATAATGAGTTAGCTGAAAAAGAAAGAAAAATAGTAGAAAATGAAATCTTTTCAAGATATAATTCCTGATCCTATTACTTCTTCTCCAAGATACCAAACTGCAAATTGTCCTCTAGTTATAGCCCTTTGAGGATTTTTAAATTCTATATACATACCATTATATACTTTATATAAAATAGCTTCTTGTAATGATTGTCTATAACGAATTCTACAACTTACTTCTAATTTTTCTCCATTCTTTAGAGAAAAGTCATTACGTATCCAATGTAATTCTTTATTATTTATGAATAATACTTTTTGGTATAAACCTGGATGCATATTACTCATACCAACATATACTATATTTTTATTAATATCAGTATCAATAACAAAAAGTGCTTCTTTATATCCTCCAACTCCTAACCATTTACGTTGACCTATAGTATATACACATGCTCCTATATGTTGTCCAATAATTTTTCCATCATTTTTTTTATATATTTTTCTTTTAGAAAGAAAATTTAAATAATCATATTTTGATAAAAAATTATATTGTTGTTTTTTATATATAGGAGCAGATGAAGGTATCTCGACAATATCTCCTTTTTTTAATTTTAGTTTTGATTTCAAAAAATCAGGTAATCGTATTTTTCCTACAAAACAAAGTCCTTGAGAATCTTTTTTTTTTGCTGTAATTAATCCAGCTTTAGTGGCTATTCTTCTAACTTCTTTTTTTGTAAAATCTCCTATAGGAAAAATAATTTTATCTAATTGATATTGGTTAAGTTGACAAAGAAAATATGATTGATCTTTATTATTATCTTTTCCTGATAATAACCTATATTTTTCAAAACAAATTTTTATTTTTGCATAATGACCAGTAGCAATAAAATTGGCACCTAACAAATGAGCTTTTTTCAAAAAAATATCGAATTTAATTGTGCGATTGCAAAGTATATCAGGATTAGGAGTCCTACCAATTGAATATTCATTCAACATATAGTCTATAACATTATTTTTATATTCTTTGCTAATATCAATTATTTGAAAAGGAATACCTATTTTTTTTGCTACTAACATAGCATCTATACTATCTTCTATCCAAGAACATGTTCGTAAATTTGTATCATACAAATTACGTATGAAAATACCAATAACTTCATAACCTTTTAATTTTAATAATAAAGCAGCTACACTAGAATCAACCCCTCCAGAAAGTCCTACTACAACACGTTTTTTACTATTATTATTCATTATCTATAAAATATCTTAATATTCAAGAAAACATTTCTCTGACTCTATCAAAAAATGATTTTTCATTAGGTTTAGGTATAAAATTATCATTTTCCCTCATTTTTTCAAAAAAATCCTTTTGTTCTTTAGTTAATTTTTTAGGTGTCCAAACATTAACATGAATTAAAATATCTCCTTTTTCATAACTTCTTTCAATGTTAGGTAATCCTTTTCCTTTCAATCTAAGAGTTTTACCAGATTGAGTTCCTTTGTCTATTTTTATAAGGACTTTTCCACCAATAATTGGTATTTCTTTAGAAGCACCTAATACAGCATCTGGTATAGATATATATAAATCATAATGCAAATTATTACCTTCACGTTTTAACAAATTATGATGAATTTCTTCAATCATAACTATAAGATCTCCAGATTCACCACCAAATGGTGCTTGATTTCCTTTTCCAGGAACTTTTAGTTGTATTCCATCAGTTAAACCTGCTGGTATTTTAATATTTACCAATTCTTCTTCTTTAATTAATCCTTGATTATTTGCACCATTTGGTAGAATATCTATTATCTCACCAATACCTTGACATATATTACACGTAGTAGTAGTTTGCATTCTTCCTAATATAGTATTAGTAACATGTGAAATATGTCCAATTCCTTGACACCTATTACAAATTTTGTATTTTGTACCATGTGCTATTTTCATACGTTTTACTTTAACTGTTTTTTCAACACCTTTAGCTATTTCTTCTAAATTAAGTTTAACTCTTATACGAAGGTCACTTCCTTTAATACGTCCACGTCTTGAACTTCTACCAAAACCAAATGCTGAACCAAAAGCATCTCCAAAGATATCACCAAAATTAGAAAAAATATCTTCCATATTCATGGAAGAACTTTGACTATGTACCCCAGTATGACCAAATTGATCATATCGTTGTCTTTTTTCTGGATTACTTAAAACATCATAAGCTTCAGCTGCTTCTTTAAATTTTTCCTCAGCTTCTTTTTTATTATTAGGATTTTTATCTGGATGATATTTAATAGCTAATTTGCGATAAGCCTTTTTAATTTCTTCTGATGAAGCATTTTTAGAGACACCCAATATATCGTAATAATCTTTCATATTAATATTATTTTGCTACAATTACTTTAGCATGTCTAATAACTTTTTCTTGTAATAAATATCCAGATTCAACAACATCCATAATTTTATTTTTTAGATTATCTTCATGTGCTGGTACTTGCGTAATAGCTTCATGAAAATCTGTATTAAAATCAGATCCTTTTTCAACTTTTATTTTTTTTAAACCCTCATATTCTAATAATTTCATTAATTTATCTTGGATAAGTATCATACCTTTATATTTTTTAATTTCTTCAATTCCTCGTTCAAAATCATCTAAAATAGGTAATAACCCCATAATAAGAGCTTTATTTGCTGTTTTGAATAGTTCAAACCGCTCTTTTTGAGTACGTTTTTTATAATTTTCAAATTCTGCATAAAGTCGCAAAAATCTATCTTTTTCTTCTGCTATTTTTTTTATTAAAAAATCTTTTTCATCTTTTTCAGATTTTAAATCTTTTTCATCTTTTTCAGATTTTAAATCTTTTTCATCTTTTTCAGATTTTAAATCTTTTTCATCTTTTTCAGATTTAGTCAAATTTGAATTTGATAAGTCTTCGGATAATTTATCTACCATAAGTAATTTTATGTTTTTGAGTTTATAACAAATAAATAAGCAAAATTTATGCAAATTTTATGTATTGTCATTTTGACAGGCATATTTATTATTTAATATTAAAATAATACCTACTATTATAAATGGTATACTTAATATTTGTCCCATATTTAGTGGCATTTTTGATTCAAAATAAGTTTGATTTACTTTGAAAAATTCAATAATAAATCTTATTGAGAATAATAATATTAATAATATTCCACAAATAACACCGTTGTTTTTTGTTATATTTATTTTATATATATAATATATAATAATAAATATTATTAAATAAGCAATAGCTTCATATATTTGTGTAGGATGTCTGGGTATTAAATCAATTCTTTTAAATATAATTCCATAATTACTATTTGTAGGTTTTCCAATAATTTCTGAATTAGCAAAATTTCCTAATCTAATAAAAAAAGCTGTTAATGGAGTCACAATAGATATCCTATCTAAAATAGATAATATATTTATTCTATTTTTTATGTTATAAATAAATATTGATAATAAAATACCTAATGCACCACCGTGACTTGCTAATCCTTGAAATCCTATAAATTTAATTTCTCCTTGTTTGAATTGTAATGGTAAAAGAATTTCTATAGGATTTTTGAAATAGTATTTAAAATTATAAAATAAACAATGACCTATTCTAGCACCTAGAATAATACCAATTAAAATATAACTTACCAAAGTTTCAAATCTCTGAATAGTTATTATACTACTATTACTATTAACACAAATATATTTTAATAGATTATATCCTAATAATAAACCAATAACAAATAAAACACTATAGTATCTTATTGAGAAGAAATTGAAAATTTTAATAATTTCAGGATTAAGATCCCATATTATTGATATAATCATAAACAAAAAAATTAATAAAAATTAGATATTATTATTAAATAATAAATAAAAAATTGAGATATTTTATAGAAGTTTCTTATAATGGAAATAATTATCATGGTTGGCAAATACAAAAAAATAATATTTCAATAGAAGAAGTTTTGGAATATTGTCTATCTAAATTATTAAAATGTTCTATAAATTTAATAGGAGCTGGACGGACAGATAGTGGTGTACATGCACTACAAATGTTTGCTCATTTTGATTTTGAAAAAAATATTGAAATATCTTTGGTAGATAAATTGAATCGTTTTTTACCTAAATCAATTAAAGTATTTCGTATTTTTCGTGTTAAAAATAATGCTCATGCTAGATTCGATGTTATTAGCCGTACTTATCAGTATCACATTTTATTAGAAAAAGATCCTTTTTGTAATGATTTCACTTGGCAATTGTTATGTGGAAAATTGAATATTAAAAAAATGAACCAAGCATCTAAAATTTTAATTAAAAATAGAGATTTTAGTATTTTTTGTAAAAAAAGTACTAAAAGTAGTTATTGCATACTTTATAAAGCGTATTGGGATGTTAATGGTAATAAAAAATTATGTTTTACTATTGAAGCTAACCGTTTTTTAAGAAATATGGTAAGATCTATAGTAGGTACTATTATAAAAATAGGAAAAGAACAACTTAGTATAGAAGATTTTATAAAAATTATTAAAAATAAAAATCGTAATTTATTAGGTAGTTCTGCACCACCATATGGTTTATTTTTAGTTAAAATAATTTATAATAATAAAATTTATGAATGAGAATTTAGATATTTTTCTAAATCCAATGCTGCCATACAGCCAGTTCCTGCTGATGTTATTGCTTGACGATACCGTGGATCTTGTACATCTCCAGCTGCAAATACTCCTGGTTTATTAGTTTGTGTTGTTCCTTTTTCAGTAATAATATAATTGTTTTCATCCATTTTAAGTTGTCCTTTAAATAATTGGGTATTAGGACTATGACCTATCGCAATAAATATACCTTTTACATCAAATATTTTTTCCATTCCATTTTCTTTATTTATAACTTTTATTCCATTTACTTCTTTTTCTCCCAAAATATCTTTCAATTCATGGTTAAATAATATTGAAATATTCTTTATATAAGAAACATTATGTTGCATTACTTTAGAAGCTTTTAATATATTTTTTCTTACAAATATATATATATGTTTACATATTTTGGATAAATAAATAGCTTCTTCAATGGCAGTATCTCCACCTCCAATTACTGCTACATACTTTTCTTTATAAAAAAAACCATCACATGTAGCACATGTAGACACACCATATCCAAGTAATCGTTTTTCATTTTTTAACCCTAAATACTTTGAATAAGCTCCAGTTGCAATAATTAAACCTTTACTTTGTAACGTTTTATCAGAAAATTGTATAGTATGAATACCTGATTTAGAAATAAAAACTTTAGAAATTTTATCATGTATTATAATAGTTCCGAAACGTTCGGCTTGTTTTTTAAAATTTTCCATTAGTTCAAATCCTGTAATTCCTGTAGGATATCCTGGATAATTATCGATAATTGTAGTTTTAGTCAATTGACCTCCAGGTTCTAATCCAGTATATATAATAGGATTTAAATCAGCTCTTGCTGCATATATAGCGGCTGAATATCCAGCTGGACCAGATCCAATAATAACGCATTTAGCTATTTTTGTTGACATATATTGTATACTATTTTTGTTGACATATATTGTATATAAGTTCTTTTAAAATTTCTGTTTTTTTATTTACAGAACTATCAATTCCTTTTGATTTAGCATCTGCTTTTCTAATAAATGAAATAATTTTTATAATCTTTTTCAAAGAATAATTTTTTGAAGCTTTATATATATATTCATTTGTATTTTTTTTATATAAATGATATTCTATAAGTTGTGTAAAAAACTTATATAAAAGATTTATAATAGGTATGATTGAATCATTAAAACTACAAATTAATTTATACGCATTAAAACTATCATTAATTGCTATATATTTATATAATTGTTTAAAATTATAATAGTTTGATATATATTTTTTAATAAAATTGTGAGTAATATTACTACCTTCAGGTAAAAGAATATTTATTTTTTTTAATTCATTAGCAATACGTGAAATATCTGTACCTAAATATTCTATAATAAGCATTGTTGCTTCTTTAGTAATAGTAAAGCCTTTTTTTTTAAGTTTGAAACTATCCAATCAAAAACTTGATAAGTATATAATTTGTTACTTTGAAAGATTATACCATTTTTTTTTATGCTTTGATAAAGTTTATTTGTTTTATTTAAAATATTTTTATAACATATTATCAATATAGTACTATTTATAGGATTATCTGTATATATAGATAAATTTTCTATATTAGATAATAATTGAGCTTCTTTTACAATTATAACAGTATAATTACTCATAATGGGATATTTTATAGCATATGTAATAATAGATTTAATATCAGTAGATTGACCATATATTACAATTTGATTTAAAATTTTTTCATTTTCGTTTAAAATATTTTTTTCAATAAAAGTACTTATTTGATCTATAAAATAATATTCTTTACCAATTAATAAATATATTGGTTTATATATTTTTTTTTTATATCATAAATAATATTATTAATATTTTTTATATTCATTTTAATAATTAATTTTGCATGCAAAATAATAAAAAATTTATTTATTGTATAATTCGAAAAAAAAAATACTTATTAACACAAGAAGAATTGGTCCGTCAACATGTTATTAAATTTTTAGTACTTGAAAAAGGTTATAGTTTATCGGGAATAGCTGTAGAAGTTCCAATATTGGTAAATAATATACGAAGACGTATAGATATTGTAGTCTATAAATGTGCAATTCCCTATATTATAATAGAATGTAAATCACCAAAAAATATAATACCATCACAAAATGATTTTAATCAAATATTGATATATAATCTTGTAATTAAAAGTCATTATTTAATGATTACTAATGGTATACAACATGTGTTTTTTATAAAAAAAAATAAAAAATTTATTTTTTTAAAAAAAATTCCTTTTTTTAAAAGCTAATAAAATATAAAAATAACCTATAATAGTCCCTTTAATAATAATCCTTTAATCAAAAACATATAATTTGTTTATGAAATTTTTTTTACATACATTCATTATTAATTAATAAAAATTTACATGTAAAAAATTATACATGCAAGAAGAAATAAAAGAAATATATAATCGTATTAAAGAACTATATGTATCTCTTGATATTAAAAATAAGCGTATAGATATAATAAATAAAGAAAAAGAAATCGCATATACTAATTTTTGGAAAAAAAAAAATAATAGTATAATAGAAGAATTACGTATTAAAAAATTATGTGTAGAAACTTATGACCAAGTTAAAAACTCTGTAAATGATTTAAATATATTATTTGAATTTTTCAAAAAAGGAGAAATAAATTATTACGAGTTTAATAATCAATTTAACATAACAAAACAATTATTATCAGATTTTGAATTTAAAAATATGTTTTCTGATAAAGAAGATACTTTAAATGCTATTTTACAAATTTCTTCGGGAGCTGGCGGTACAGAAAGTTGCGATTGGGCTGCCATGTTAATGCGAATGTATTTAATGTGGGCTGAAAAAAATGGATATAAAATTATGAATATTCACAATTTACCAGGAGATGTTGCTGGAATAAAATCTGTAACCTTAGAAATTAAAGGACAATATGCTTTTGGTTATATTAAATGTGAAAACGGTGTTCATAGATTAGTACGTATATCACCGTATAGTAGTAAACGACATACATCTTTTGCTTCTGTATATGTTTATCCTATAGTAAAGGATACTATAGAAATTAATATAAAACCCTATGAAATTATTTGGGAAACATTTAGGTCTAGTGGAGCAGGTGGTCAAAATGTTAATAAAGTTGAGACAGGTGTGCGGTTACATCATAGACCTACAGGAATAATTATTGAAAATACTGAATCACGTTCACAATTTCAAAATAAGGAAAGAGCGTTACAATTATTAAAATCAAGATTATTTCAAATTGAAATTTGTAAACGTAATATTAAAAAAAATGAAATGATAAAAAAGAAAATTGAGTGGGGTTCTCAAATACGTAATTATATAATGCATCCTTACAAATTGGTTAAAGATTTACGTACAGGATATCAAACTTCTAATATAAATTCAGTTTTAAACGGAGAAATAAATTTTTTTTTAAAAAAAAATTTATTGTTTAATAAAAAATAAATGATTAATAAATTTTTTTTATAATGAAACTGTTGGAAGGAAAAGTAGCTATTATTACAGGAGGAACTAGGGGAATTGGTAATGCAATTGTAAAATTATTTTGTAAACATGGTGCTATAGTAATTTTTACATTTATTAATTCAACAAAATTAGCTAAAAATATTGAGAAAGAATTTAGTAAATATTCAATAATCAAAGGTTATAAAGTTGATGCAGTTGATTTACAAGCATCTCAAGAATTTTCAAATAAAATTTATCAAGAATTTGGAAAAATAGATATTATTATTAATAATGCAGGAATTATTAGAGATAATTTATTACTACGTATGAGTAAAGAAGATTGGGATAAAGTTATAGAAACAAATCTAAGTTCGGTTTTTAATTTTACAAAATCTGTAATTATTCCAATGATAAAACAACGTCATGGTTCAATTATTAATATGAGTTCTATTATTGGAATAAATGGTAATGTAGGGCAGGCTAATTATGCTGCTTCTAAGGCAGGAATAATAGGTTTTACTAAATCTATAGCAAAAGAATTAGGTTCTAGAAATATTCGTTGTAATGCTATAGCTCCTGGATTTATTAATACAGAAATGAATGCTTCCTTATTAAATGATAAAAAAATAAAAAATTATATTTATTTAAAAAAAATTGGTAAGCCAATAGATGTAGCTAACTGTTGTTTATTTTTGGCTTCTGATTTATCTTCTTATGTTACTGGAGAAGTATTAAATGTAAATGGAGGAATGTATTGGTAAATAATAAAAAAAAATAAATATGAATTTTAATAAATTCACTATAAAAACTCAAGAAGTTATACAACAAGCTCAGTTAATTGCACAAGAAAATAGGCAACAATTTATAGAAAATGCGCATATCTTAAAAAGTATATTAAAAATTGATGATAATATTGCTCCTTTTATATTAAAAAATATTAATTTAAAACTAATTGAAGATAATTTAAATAAAATAATTAATACTTATCCTAAAATAACATCACAAACACAACAACATCTAAGTACCAATGTAGTTAATATGTTAAATCAAGCTAATAGGCTAGCTGAAAATTTACATGATGAATATATATCTATAGAACATATATTATGGGGTCTCCTAAAAGTAGGAGATCAAATATCTAAATTATTAATTGATATAGGAGTTACAGAAAAAAATATAATAAATATTATTGAAGAAATGCGAAAAAAAAATGGTAATATAAATTCACCAACAAATGAAAATATATATAACGCTTTAAATAAATACTCTAAAAATTTTAATAAATTAGCACGTGAAGGAAAATTAGATCCTGTTATTGGAAGAGATGAAGAAATACGAAGGGTATTACAAATTCTATCTAGAAGAACAAAAAATAATCCTATACTTATAGGTGAACCTGGAGTTGGTAAAACAGCTATTGTTGAAGGTATTGCTCATCGTATTGTTAGTGGTGATGTTCCAGATAATTTAAAATACAAAGAAGTTTTTGCTTTAGATATATCTGGATTAATTGCTGGAGCAAAATATAAAGGAGAATTTGAAGAACGAATTAAATCGGTTATTAAAGAAGTTATTCAATCTAATGGTATGGTTATTTTATTTATTGATGAAATTCATACATTAGTAGGTGCAGGAGCCAGTGAAGGAGCTATGGACGCTGCTAATATTTTAAAACCTGCTTTGGCCAGAGGCGAATTACGAGCTGTTGGAGCTACTACTCTAAATGAATATCAAAAATATTTTGAAAAAGATAAGGCACTTGAAAGAAGATTTCAAAAAGTATATGTTAGTGAACCAGACACAGAATCGGCTATTTCTATTCTTAGAGGAATTAAGGAAAAATATGAAACACATCATAAAGTTCGTATTAAAGATGAAGCTATTATTGCGTCAGTAGAACTTTCACAACGATACATTAGTGATAGATTTTTGCCTGATAAAGCAATAGATCTTATTGACGAAGCAGCTGCTAAATTACGTATGGAAATTAATTCAAAACCTGAAGAAATTGATGTATTAGACAGAAAGATAATGCAATTAGAAATACAGAGAGAAGCTATAAAAAGAGAAGATGATAAAAAACAATTAGCTTCAATTAAAGAATTGATTTTAAAATTAAACGAACAACGTAATCAATTGACGGATCAATGGAAATGTGAAAAAGAATTAGTAGAAGGTATACAAAAATCTAAAGAAATTATAGAAAATTTTAAATTTGAAGCTGAACAAGCTGAACGTGTTGGAAATTATGGAAAAGTAGCTGAACTTAGATATGGAAGAATCAAAGACGAAGAATCTAAAGTAAAAGCACTTGAAAAAGAATTGATAAAATATAAGGGTAATAAAATGATTAGAGAAGAAGTTTGTAGTGAAGATATAGCTGAAGTAGTTTCTAAATGGACTGGTATTCCAATAACTAAAATGTTACAAAGTGAAAGTAAAAAATTACTTCTTCTAGAAGAAGTCCTTCATAAACGTGTTATTGGTCAAGAATTACCTATTGAAGCTGTAGCTAATGCTATACGTCGTTCTAGAGCAGGTCTTAAAGATGAAAAACGTCCCATAGGATCTTTTCTTTTTATGGGTCCTACTGGAGTAGGAAAAACAGAGTTAGCTAAAGCTTTAGCTGAATATTTATTCGATGATGAAAATAATATGGTTCGTATTGATATGAGTGAATATCAAGAACCTCATTCGGTTAGTCGACTAATTGGTGCACCTCCAGGATATATTGGTTATGAAGAAGGTGGGCAATTAACAGAATATGTCCGTCGTCGTCCTTATACTGTTATTCTACTTGATGAAATAGAAAAAGCTCATTCAGATACTTTTAATATTTTATTACAAGTATTAGATGATGGTAGGCTAACTGACAATAAAGGTCGTACAGTAAATTTTAAAAATACTATAATTATCATGACTTCTAATATTGGGTCAGATATTATACGTGATAATTTTAAAGATATTAAAAATATTAAAAATCAATTAATAACATTGTTGAAAACAATATTACGGCCAGAATTTTTAAATCGTATTGATGATATTATTTTATTTAAACCGTTAACTATAAAAGAAATACATAAAATTGTCAAATTACAGTTGACTGACTTAGTCAATATTTTATCTAAAAGAAACATTAGGTTAAAAGTAACTGATGAAGTAATTGAATATTTGTCTGAAAAAGGTTATGATCCTTATTTTGGAGCACGTCCTATAAAACGTGTAATTCAACATTATGTATTAAATAAGCTTTCAAAAGAAATGTTAAAAGGCAATATATCAGATAATAGTAAAGTTTTATTAGACTATAATAAAGAAAAAGGTTTTATAATAAATAAATAAGCGGTCTGGACGGGATTCGAACCCGTGACCACGTGCGTGACAGGCACGCATTCTAACCAACTGAACTACCAGACCAAATAAAACAAATTTACTGATTAATAAAATAATATAAAAATATTATTTATAATAATTCATTTAATTTATTACTTATAGTATCTATTGATACTATTCCTATAGATCTATGTATTTCTTTACCATTTTTAAAAAAAATTAATGTAGGAATACTTTTAATTAAGTATTCATTAACATTTTTTTGATTATTGTCAATATTAATTTTATATATAAAGACTTTGTCATCATATTTATTAGATAATTCATCTATTTTAGGAGAAAGTATTTTGCATGGTCCACACCAATCTGCCCAAAAATATACTAAAACAGGTTTATTGGATTGAATTACTTTTTTATCAAAATTAATATCATTTATTTCTTGTACCATAATATTTTTTATTTAATTATTTTTTAAGGCCTAATACTTCTTTTTCTAATTTAATTATATTTGGCCATGGATCACAATGTGGTATAATAGGTTCTTTTATATCTATTTCTTCTTGGCTAAATAGAGATTGTTTTTTTTGTTTTATAAATTTTTGATATTTAATACCAAAAAGTATTATATTTTCTAATACATTTAAATATTGTTCTCTTTTTATATTAAAACTGTCAAAAGCACCTGATAAAATTAAATTTTCTAATATTTTTTTATTTATTATGCGTAAATCAATACGTTTAATAAAATCAAAAATTGAAATATATATCCCATTTAATTTACGTTCTCGTAAAATATTTGCTACCGCCACATCACCTATACCTTTTATTGCTAATATACTAAACATAATAGCTCCATTATCATTAATTATAAAAGTCTCTGAACTTTTATTTATATCTGGATTTAAAATTTCTATACCCATTCTTATACATTCTTCTACAAATATAGGGATGTCTTTTATATTTTGCATACTTAATACAGAGGTCATATATTCTAAAGGATAATGTGCTTTTAGATAAGCAGTTTTAAAAGCTAGATAAGCATAGCAAGTAGAGTGTGATTTATTGAATGCATATGATGCAAAAGCTTCCCAATCTTGCCATATTTTTTTTATTTTTTTATAAGAATATCCATTTTTAATAGATTGTTCTATAAATTTTTTTTTAATGTTATTTAATACATTTTTTTGTTTTTTTCCTATAGCTTGGATTAAAATATCTGCTTCACCTTTGCTAAAATTTGCTAATTTTTGAGATAATAACATTACTTGTTCTTGATAAATAGTTATACCATAAGTATTTTTTAAAATGTTTTTCATTTCAGGTAAATCATAAACTATAGGTTCTTTACCATGTTTACGAGCTATAAAATTAGGTATATATTGCAATGGACCTGGTCTATATAAAGCATTCATTGCAATTAAATCATTAAATTGATCAGGTTTAAGTTTACGTAAATATTTTTGCATACCAATAGATTCATATTGAAAGATTCCTATTGTTTCTCCTTTTTTAAAAAGATCATAAGTTTTAGCATCATCTAAAGGAAATTGTTTTATAGTTATATTTTTTATCTTTTTAATAAGTTTTATAGTATCATTTATAATAGTTAGTGTTTTTAATCCTAAAAAATCCATTTTTAATAAACCAGCACTTTCTACTATTTTATTGTTAAATTGGGTAACTAGTAAATCTGAATCTTTTGATATAGCTACTGGAATAATTTCTTTTATATCTAATGGTGTAATTATAATTCCACAAGCGTGTATTCCTGTATTTCGTAGAGATCCTTCAATTATTTTTGCTTGTTGAATAATTTTTCCTTTTAAACTTTTTTTGCTATTTAAATATTTTTTTAAAATTAGAATATTTTCTATTTCAGACTTATTAAATTTTTCCTTTAACACCAATATTTCTGTTGAATAAATACTTTTAAGTGATATATTATTAGGTACTAGTTTAGTAATTTTATTAGTTTCATTTAAAGGAAAATTTAGAACTCTAGCTGTATCTCGTATAGCTGATTTAGCACCCATTGTCCCATAAGTAATGATTTTAGCTACATGATTGTATCCATATTTTTTTACTACCCATTTAATAATTTTATCGCGACCCCGATCATCAAAGTCAATATCAATATCTGGAAGAGATATACGGTCTGGATTTAAAAATCTTTCAAATAGTAGATCATATTTAATTGGATCTATCTCAGTTATACCTATGCAATAAGCAATTACAGAGCCCGCTACTGAACCCCTTCCTGGTCCTACACCAATATTCATTTTTTTTGCGTGTAAGATAAAATCATATACAATTAAAAAATATCCTGAGTAACCAATATTTTTAATTGTATTAAGTTCATATTCTATTCGTTCTTTTATAATATTATTTAATTTTAAATAACGTTTTTTTGCTCCTTTATATGTTAAATATTTTAAATATGCATTTTCATGATTATATTTATTAATAAAATTGTCAGGAATTTTAAATTTAGGTACTAAAATTGGTTTATTTAATTTATAAATTTCTATTTTAGAAAGTAATTCATCTAAGTTAATAAAAGCTTCTGGTAGATCTTTAAAAAGATCTACCATTTGCAAAGGA
Organism: Candidatus Bostrichicola ureolyticus; assembly: GCA_029851125.1. NCBI lineage: Bacteria > Pseudomonadati > Bacteroidota > Flavobacteriia > Candidatus Bostrichicola > Candidatus Bostrichicola ureolyticus. The sequence goes on from CP100319.1 coordinate 336,821, forward strand.
CTTTTAAAATAAAATTCATTATTTGGTAAACCAAAACGATATCCTTTTCCTTGTCCTATAGGAGTATTTTGTTTTTCTCCATCACGTACACATAATAAAATATCATGTGCATTAGCATCTATTTGTTCAAGATAGAAAGTATTATTTTGTACAATATATTTTACATTATATTTTTTTGCTAACGTAAGCAATACGTTATTAACGTAATTTTCATTTTCTATACCATGACGTAATAATTCAATATAGAAGTCTTCACCAAAACATTCAATCCACCAATTGAATACTTTTTCGCCAGCATCTTCTCCAAAATTTATGATTGTATATGGAATTTCTGAATTTAAATCTCCGCTTAAAGCAATTAAACCTTCTTTGTATTGTTCAATTAATTTTTTATTTATATGGGGGATACCAGCATAGTATCCGTATATAAAACCTTGTGAACACAGTTTAGATAAATTATGATATCCTTTTTTATTTTTTGCTAAAAAAACTTGATTATAACGTTTATCATCATTGTATGAAAGAAATAATTCACTCCCTATAACTCCTTTAATTAATTTATCTTTTTTTTTATTAGCTTCTTGAATAGCATTTAAAAAATAAAAAGCTCCCATCATATTACCATAGTCAGTAATACCTAATGCATGCATATTCCAATCAACTGCTTTATTTACTAATGATTTAATATCAATTGTAGAAGACAAAATAGAAAAACATGTATGATTATGTAAATTAGCAAATTGGTGTGATAATATATTTTGATTCTTATAATTTGCCATTTCAGATTTATTCTATTTCAAATTTATTTTTATTATTATGGGAAATAACTACTATAAGTTCTGAAAAACACTTTGTTTTGGTACTATACGTGTTTTTAATAGTTTCACATTTTACTTTAATAAGTTATATACTTCTAAAGAAATTTGTAATTCTTCATTTGTTGGTATTACAAGAATCTTAATACGTTCATCATTTTTTTGTATTTCTTCAATATTTTGTTTAAAATTTTGTTTATTTTTATATTTATCTAAATAAATACCTAAAAATTCCATTTTATTACAAATTAAATAACGAATTAATTCATCATTTTCTCCAATTCCTCCGGTAAATATCAAAGCATCCAAACCATTCATTATTGCAATAAAACTACCTATATATTTTTTCACTTTATGTGCATACATTTCGTATGCTAAAATTGCTTTAGGATTACCTTTATTATAAGCTAATTTAATATCACGCATATCACTATAACCTGATATAGAAAGCATGCCACTTTTTTTATTTAAAATTTCTGATAATTCATATTGAGTATAATTATATTTTAATGCGTAAAATATAACAGTACTATCTATATCTCCAACACGTGTACCCATTATTAAACCACTATTAGGACCAAATCCCATAGAAGTTTCTACAGAAAGACCATTTTCCACTGCTGTTGCACTAGCTCCATTACCTAAATGTAAAATAATTAATTTTTTTGATTTTTTTAAGTATTTTATTGCACACTGTGATACATATTTATGACTAATTCCATGAAATCCATAAGAACGAATTTTATATTTATTATAAAAAAAATCAGGAATTGCATACCTATAAGCTTTTTCATGCATACTATGATGAAAAGCTGTATCAAAAACAGCTACTTGTGGTATATTAGGAAATATTTTTTCTGCTACTTCAATACCCATGTAATTAGCTTTATTATGTAATGGTGCTATATTAAACAGTGATTTAATTAGTTTTTTAACGTATTCAGTAATTAAAGTTGTATCTCTAAGATATTCTCCACCATGTACTACTCTATGTCCTATAGCAGATATTTCATTACGAGAACTAATTATACCAGTATTAGGATCTGATAATAACATATAAATCTTTTCAATACCTGTTTGATGATCATTAATAATTAAGTTAATATTTTTTTCTTCTTTATAATTATTATGTATATATTTAATTTTACTTTCATGTGTACCAATACGTTCAATTAAACCCTTAGACAAAACCAATTTTTCTGGCATAGAAATTAGTTGATATTTTATTGATGAACTTCCTGAATTAATAATTAGTATTTTCATTAGCTTGTATAGTAGTAATAATAATTGTATTATAAATATCATCCACAGTAGAACCTCTACTTAAATCATTTATAGGTTTTTTAATACCTTGTAAAATTGGTCCAATTGCTATAGTGTTAGTCTCACGTTGAACAGCTTTATATGTAATATTACCGGAATTTAAATCAGGAAAAATAAATACATTAGCTTGTCCAATGACATTAGAATTAGGCAATTTACGTATACCTACATTAAAATCTACTGCAGCATCATATTGAATTGGTCCTTCTATTATCAGTTCAGGTGCTCTATTTTTAACAATAATTGTAGCGTTTTTAACTTTATCTACTTCTTTTCCTAATCCAGAATCTCCTGATGAATAAGAAAGCATAGCAATTTTAGGGTCTATTCCTAATGATTTTGCAGTTATAGCTGAACATATAGCAATTTCTGCTAGTTGTTCAGATGTAGGATTAGGGACAATAGCACAATCACTATATATTATAACTCTATCATATAATAACATTAAAAAAATTGATGATACTGTTTTTATACTATTAATAGTTTTTATAATTTGAAGTGCTGGCCGTATAGTATGAGCTGTAGTATGAATAACACCAGATACCATACCATCAGCTAATCCATTATAAACCATCATAGTACCAAAATAAGAGACATCTAGCATAAGTGTTTTAGATTGGTCATATTGCAAGCCTTTATTTTTTCTTAATTCATATAATTTTTTATAAAATTCTTCATATTTGTGAGATTTTATTGGATTGATAATTTTTATGCGTTGTTCATCCCAAAATAATCCTAATTTTTTAACTTTTATTAAAATTTTTTCTTTATCTCCTAATAAAGTTAATAAACCAAGTTTATTATATGCAAATTTTGAAGAAGCGCATAATATACGTTCATCTAAACCTTCAGGTAATACTATATGTTTTTGAAGTTTTTTACTTATATTAAAAATATTGTATTGGAACAATTGGTGATTTACAATTTTAATTTTAAAATTAATGATTCTTTTCTCCAATAATATTATGTCTATATAACGTTCAAAACGTTCTATAGCTATTATTAAATCAGTAACATTATCAGTAACATTATAAGGAATAATTGATATAATTGTATCAATATTTATGCGATTATATAATAATACTTCAAGTTTTTGTTTTGAAATTATAGAGTTATTGATAACAATCATAATAATTTTATTTCCTTTTTTTTGCATAGAATCATATTCTAGAAATATATTATTAGCAATAGTTTCTACACTTTTATTTTCTCCATTAATAATTAAAATTATAGGTATTTGTATAGTTGGTGCTATTAAATTATTGATATTAAAATCAAAAATACTTGTTTGTTTTGTTCCTTCTACTATGATAAAATCATATTTTTTTTTTAAATTGTAATATTTATTAATAATAATATTAAAAAAATTATTTTTATTTTTCAGATAATTTTCCAGAGCTTCTTCTTTAGTAGTAAATGCAAAAGATTCTTTATAACTCATATTAAAATATGACAATATTGTGTTAATGTAATTATTTTCTATATCTTCTCTAATAGGCTTGAAAAAAGCTACATTTAATTTTTTATTAATTAACATTCGTATAATTCCAAATGTAATTATATATTTTCCATATGTATCTGAATTAGCTGTAATAAATACAGAATAGTTCTTCATTTTTTATCATTTTTAGATTCAACAATTACATTTTCATATTCTTTTAATCCAGTTCCTGCTGGAATTTTACGTCCTACAATCACATTTTCTTTCAATCCTTTTAAATAATCAGTTTTACGACTAATAGCTGCTTCACATAAAACTTTTGTTGTTTCTTGAAATGAAGCTGCTGAAATAAAAGATTTAGTTTGTAAAGAAGCTCTTGTAATACCTTGCAATATAGGTTTTGCTGTTGCAGTAATTGCCTCTCTAGCTAATATTAATTTTTTATTTTCACGTTTAAGTATAGAATTTTCACATAAAAGCTGACTAGAAGTAATAATATCATTCTGTTTAAAATTTTCAGAATCTCCAGAGTTAACTACTATTTTCTTTCTGAAAATTTTTTTATTTTCTTTTAAAAAGTCATCTTTATGTTCAATATTTCCTTCTATAAAACGAGTATCTCCAACTTCCATAATTTCTACTTTACGCATCATTTGTCTAACTATAGTTTCAAAATGTTTATCATTAATCTTAACTCCTTGTAAACGATATACTTCTTGTATTTCATTAACTATATATTCTTGAACAGCTCTAGTACCTTTGATATTTAAAATATCATGAGGAGTTATTGTACCATCAGATATAGGTTGTCCTGCTTTAATATAATCATTTTCTTGTACAAGAATATGATTTGATAATTTTACTAAATATTTTTTTATAATTCCTGTTTTAGATTCTATTATAATCTCACGATTTCCTCTTTTTAAATTACCATGATTTACTGTACCATCTATTTCTGATAGAATAGCTTTATTAGAAGTATTACGTGCTTCAAATAATTCTGATAAACGAGGTAATCCACCTGTAATATCTCCTGATTTAAAAGATTTACGGGGTATTTTAATTAAAATTTTACCAATTTCTATTTTTTCTCCATTATTAACTATCAAATGTGCACCTACTGGTAAATTATATACTTTCAATTCTTTTCCTGTATTGTCTAAAATTTTTAGTGTAGGTATTAATTTCTTATTTCTTAATTCTGAAATTACTTTTTCTTTAAATCCTGTTTGTTCATCAATTTCAACTTGATAAGTTGAACCTTTCTCTATATTTTCATATACTACGGTACCAGCTACTTCTGCAATTATTACTGCATTATAAGGATCCCATTTACAAATAATATCGTTTTTATTAATTTTATTTCCATGCATAAAAAATAAAGTAGACCCATAAGGAATATGATTATTCATTATTACTGTACCTGTATCTATTAATTTCATTTCAGAAGAACGAGATACAACTACATTTATATTATTTCCAAATTCATCCTTTACTTTTACAGTTTTAATATAATCAAATTCTATAATACCTGAATTTTTAGCTATAATTTGTGAAGATTCAACAATATTACCAGCAGCACCTCCAACATGAAAAGAACGTAAAGTTAGTTGCGTCCCTGGTTCTCCTATAGATTGTGCTGCTATAACTCCTACTGCTTCACCAATTTGAACAATTTTTACAGTAGACAGGTTCCGGCCATAACATTTAGCGCATACTCCTTCGTTAGCTTCACAAGTTAATGGTGAACGAACTTCTACTGATTCTAATCCTTCATTTTCTATTAAATTGGCAATATTTTCATCAATCATTTCACCTGTCTTTACAATTAATATTCCTTTTGATGAATAAATATTATTTAAAGAAATGCGTCCTAATATACGATAATATAATGATTCTACTATATCTTCGTTTCGTTTTAATGAATAAATTGTTATACCTCTTAAAGTATTACAATCTTCAATTGTTATTACAACGTCTTGAGCTACGTCAGTCAACCTACGTGTCAGATATCCAGCATCTGCAGTTTTTAAATTTGAATCAGATAAACTTTTACGAGCACCATGAGTAGATATAAAATATTCTGATATTGAAAGACCTCTATAAAAATTTGCTATAATAGGATGTTCGATAATTTCACCACCATAAGAACCTATTTTTTGAGGTTTAGCCATCAATCCTCGCATACCTGATAGTTGACGTATTTGCTCTTTTGAACCTCTGGCTCCTGAATCTAGCATCATATAGACTGAATTAAATCCTTGTTTATCATATTGCATATATTTCATAACTAATTCTGTAAGTCTAGCATTAGTATTAGTCCATATATCAATTACTTGGTTATATCGTTCATTATTAGTAATTAGCCCCATATTATAATTCATTTTTACAATATCTATCTCTTTAAAAGCATTTTCTATCATATTATCTTTATCTTTAGGGACTATAATATCTCCTAAACTAAAAGATAAACCTCCTTTAAAAGCATTATAAAATCCCATATCTTTTATATTGTCTAAAAAAATGGCCGTAGTTGGAACATCAGTTAATTTTAATATATTACTAATAATATCACGTAAAGATTTTTTAGTTAATAATTCGTTAATATAACCTACTTTTTTAGGCACTATTTGATTAAATAAAACTCTTCCTACAGTAGTTTCAACAATTTTATTAATTAATTTATCACAATAACGAATATTTACTTTTACATTTATAATTGCATGTAAATCTACAACATTTTGATTATATGCTATATAAACTTCTTCAGGTGAATAAAATGTAATTCCTTCTCCTTTTACTTTAATTTTATTTGTAGATTTTAAAGCTTTAGTCATATAATATAATCCTAATACCATATCTTGTGAAGGAACAGTTATGGGAGATCCATTAGCTGGATTTAAAATATTTTGTGATGCCAACATTAGCAATTGTGATTCTAAAATAGATCCATTTGACAGTGGTAAATGGACAGCCATCTGATCTCCATCAAAGTCAGCATTAAAAGCTGAACATACTAATGGATGAAGTTGAATTGCATTTCCTTCAATTAATTTTCCTTGAAAAGCTTGTATACTAAGTCTATGTAACGTTGGAGCACGATTTAATAATACAGGATGTCCTTTTAAAAGATTCTCTAATATATCCCATATTATAGATTCTCTTTTGTCTATAATATTTTTAGCTGATTTTACTGTTTTAACAATACCTCTTTCAATAAGTTTACGAATAATAAAAGGTTTATAAAGTTCTGCAGCTATATCTTTAGGTAAACCACATTCATGTAGTTTAAGTTTGGGACCTACTACAATTACTGATCTAGCTGAATAATCTACACGTTTTCCCAACAGATTTTGACGAAAACGTCCTTGCTTTCCTTTTAAAGAATCTGATAAAGATTTTAAAGTACGATTAGCGTCAGTTTTTACGGAAGAAATTTTTCTTGAATTATCAAATAGAGAATCTACTGCTTCTTGTAACATACGTTTTTCATTACGAAGTATAACTTCAGGTGCTTTAATTTCTATTAAACGATTTAAACGATTATTACGAAGAAGTATACGACGGTATAAATCATTCAAATCAGATGTTGCATAACGTCCTCCGTCTATAGGTACTAAAGGACGTAAATCGGGAGGTATAACAGCTAAAACATTAACTATCATCCATGCAGGATTGCTACCTTTATTTTTTCCTTCAATAAAAGCTTCAACTTCTTGTAAACGTTTAATTGCTTCTTTACGACGTTGTTTAGAAGTTTCTTTATTAATTTTATTACGTAATTCACACGATAATAAATTAAGATCTAAATTATTTAGCATATGTTGTAAACATTCTCCTCCCATTTTTGCAATAAATTTGTTTTTTTCATCTTCTATGTCGGTGGGCAATAGATCTAAAATATTTAAATATTCTTCTTCAGTAAGAAAGTCAAAGTTTTTAACAGGTTTTCCATTAGGATATTTGGCTATACCAGATTGAATTACTACATACCGTTCATAATAAATAATCATATCCAATTTTTTTGATGACAAACCTAATAAATTACCTATTTTATTATTAGCAGATTTAAAACACCAAATATGAACTACTGGTATAACTAGATTAATATGACCAATTCGTTCACGACGAACTTTTTTTTCTGTTACTTCTACCCCACATCTATCACAAACAATACCTTTGTAACGTATACGTTTATACTTACCACAAGCACATTCGTAATCTTTAACAGGTCCAAATATGCGTTCACAAAAAAGTCCATCTCTTTCAGGTTTATGTGTACGATAATTTATTGTGTCAGGTTTTAATACTTCTCCATAAGATTCTTTTAAAATAGATTCAGGAGAAGAAAAACTAATAGTAATTTTATTGAATTTACTATCTATTTTTTTCAT